>JAYUCJ010000083.1:0-4150 GCA_043740415.1 Polaromonas sp.
TTTGACGGCCTGGCACTGGCCAGCGGCATCGCAGCGCATTTGCATGACAAAACACAGGCGTTCACCCTCTTTGCCACGCATTATTTTGAGCTGACGCAGTTCCCCGCCGAGCACCACGGCGCGGTCAACGTGCATGTCAGCGCGGCAGAATCAGGCACGGACATTGTGTTTTTGCATGAGATCGAACCCGGCCCAGCCAGCCGCAGTTTTGGCGTTGCGGTCGCCAAATTGGCGGGCATTCCGACGCCGGTGCTGAACCACGCACGGCATGTGCTGCAGGCGTTGGAGTCCAAACAGTCGGAATCGCAAGCCCAAGTTGATTTATTCAGCGTGCCCGTTGCACTTGAGATTGAAACCAAGAGCGCTTTAGAATCGGCTCTGGCGGCCTTAAACCCAGACAATTTAAGCCCCAAAGAAGCCTTAGAAGCTTTGTATGCATTAAAAAAATTACAGTGAAAAATTAGATATTTTTATGACATATTGCGTCGCCATCAAACTCAACGCCGGTCTGGTTTTTTTATCCGACTCGCGCACCAACGCAGGTTTAGACCAAATAAGCACCTTCCGCAAAATGATCGTGTACGAGAAGCCGCAAGACCGTTTTATGGTGCTGCTGTCTGCAGGCAATTTGTCGATTTCGCAATCGGTGCGGGAAATCCTGCAGATCGAGCAGCTCAAAGATTCACCCGAGAGCGAACCCATCACCATTTGGAACGCCAAAAGCATGTTTGATGCCGCCCGTGTGTTGGGTGCAGCCATTCGCCGCGTGTATGAGCGCGACGCGGAATCGCTGCGTTTGGCAGGCGTCGAATTCAACGTGTCTATGGTGCTGGGTGGCCAAATCAAAGGCGAAGGCATGCGCTTGTTTCAGGTGTATTCAGCGGGTAATTTCATTGAAGCCACGCCTGAAACGCCTTACTTCCAGGTGGGCGAATCCAAATACGGCAAGCCCGTGCTGGATCGCGTGATCACCCCGACCACACCCTTGGACGAAGCGGCCAAGTGCGCGCTGGTATCTATGGATTCAACGCTCAAATCCAACTTGTCCGTGGGCTTGCCTTTGGATTTGGTGGTCTACGAAGCGGATACCTTCCAGACTGAAAAAGTCGTCTGCATTGATGAAAACAATCCCTACTTCAAGATGCTGCACGGCACCTGGGGGCAGCGCCTGCGCGAGGTGTTTGACAGCATTGAAGACCCGATGTGGAACGGCGGAAAAACAGATATTCCCTTGCGCGTGCCTACGGTGCGCAGCTTGCCGCTGAAAAAAATCAGCAACCCAAACGAAAAGTTGATTTAAGGCTTGAATCGGTTGAATATATGGCTTTGATCATTTTTTCGCACGCCAACAGCTTTCCTGCGGGAACATACGGCGTGCTGTTTCGCAGTCTTCGTGCACGCGGTCACACTGTCAAAGCCGTTGAGAAGTTTGGGCACAACCGAACATTACCTGTCACCAGCAACTGGCCACATATTGCAAAAGAACTGGCACAGTTTGCGGCAGTTGAGGTGCAAAAAGCAGGCGAACCCGCTTATATGGTCGGCCACTCTTTGGGCGGTTTTTTGAGCTTGATGACCAGCTGCAAACACCCCGAATTGTCTCGCGGCGTGGTGTTGCTAGATTCACCCATTTTGGGCGGCTGGCGGGCTAAGACCTTGCAATTTGCGAAAGTGACGCAGCTTGTAGGCTCTATCTCTCCCGGCAAAATCAGCCAAAAACGCCGCACCAGCTGGGACAGCGCAGAGGCAGCTTTGGCACACTTTGCCAGCAAAAAGATGTTTGCCAAATGGCAACCACAGATGCTGCAAGACTACATCACCCACTGCACCCACAATGACGAGAAAACCGGCAAACGTGTGCTGAGCTTTGACCGCGCGATTGAAACCGCGTTTTACAACACCCTGCCGCACAACCTAGACCGACTCATCAAACGCCACCCTTTGCAATGCCCTGTGGCGTTCATTGGGGGTAAAGCATCGCTGGAAATGAAGCAAGTGGGCATGACCATGACCAACAAGCTCGCCAAAGGGCGGATTCAGATGCTGCCGGGTTCGCACTTGTTCCCCATGGAGATGCCGGTCGAGACATCGGCGGCGATTGACGCAGCCATCAAATCTATGGTTTAAATCAAAAGATCAAGCCGCCCACTTGATCCAGCCTTGCCAAGCGGTGAGCAACACAATCAAGCCAAACGCAATGCGGTAATACGCAAAGCCGACAAAGCTGTGCGTCGCAATGAATTTGAGCAGCCAGCGTATGCACAGCCAAGCGCTGATGAACGACACCAACAGCCCCACGCCAAACATGGGCGCGTCGGCCATGGACAGCAAAGCACGCTCTTTGTAGAGGCTGTAAGCACCTGCGCCAATCAATGTGGGGATCGCCAAGTAAAACGAGAAATCAGTCGCAGTTTTGCGGCTTAGGCCTAGCAACATACCGCCGATGATGGTTGCACCGCTGCGGCTGGTGCCGGGAATCATGGCCAAGCACTGCACCAAGCCGACTTTAAGCGCGTCCAGTGGCGACATTTGGTCTACGTCTTGAATCGTCGCTAACTTAGAATTATTTTCCTGCCGTTTTTCAGCCCACAAAATGATGAAGCCACCGATGATAAACGTGCTCGCCACCACCACAGGGTTGAACAAATTTGCCTTGATGGCTTTGCCAAACAGCAGCCCCAACACCACAGCGGGTGTGAAAGCAATCAACACATTGATGGCGAAGCGCTGGGACAGCTTGGAACTTGGCAAAGTTGCTAAGGTGTCGCGAATTTTTTGCCAGTAAACCAAAATCACCGCAAAAATGGCACCCGTTTGGATGGCGATATCAAAGACTTTGGCTTTGTCGTCGTCAAACCCCAAAAGCGCACCCGCCAAGATCAAATGCCCCGTCGACGAAATCGGCAAAAATTCAGTAAAACCCTCGACCAGCCCCATGATGGCGGCTTTGCCTAGCAAGATAACATCCACAGTGAATTCCCTAACTTATACTTTAAATAATACGTTTAAATTTCAACTGTGTGATTATCCACGCAAGAAGCGCACCAACTTGACAAGCGATCACTTCACAGGATTGGCATCCGCAATCTTGTAATACACCCCAAAGGGGTCGTTCACCAAGACTTGGAAATTGCCTTCCACCACCACGGGTTCCATGCTGTATTTCACTGCGGTTTTGCTTTTGATTTCAATCATGCTCTCAGGCCCGCCAGGGGTGCAAAACCCGCAATTCAAGGGCACGGAGCTGAGCAAGAAATGCGTCTGCTTTTCACCCGGATCTAGCGGCATCATGAAGCCCTGCACGCGCTGCTTGCGTTGGTTCAAAGCCATTTGCGCGGCGTTGAAGACGGGAATGATATTGCCTTTGACGTTTTTGGTTTTAACGTCGGTCAAAATATCCCAAGACAGCACATCAGCGCGCACCGGCAGTGGCGCAAAGGGGCTGTTTGGGCTATGCACACCAGCGCCCTTACCAGCAGGTACAGCTGCTGGCACGCCGCCCGCGATGGGTGAACTCAATTGTGCGTTTGCCAACATCAGGGTTGACGCCAGCGCAGCCGTTATAAATTTAATGTACATGTTTCATCCCACAATCTTTGCCAATGGCCAAACCTTTGCAAGCGGCTTGCAGCGCTTTTTCGCAAACCTCTACCTTTTTACCCGATTCTAAGCACATTGCAGCATCCGTGTGCGCTTTTGCCATGGCGCGGTGGCGGGTGACGTCTTCTTTACGCTCCTTGTCGCCATGGTCATCAGCCGCAAAAGTGACTGATGACATAGACAACAACAAAGTAGCAACGGTCAATACAGCTTTAAACATGCAAATTCTCCACAAAAAATTAAAAATAAAACAAAAATCAAGATAAAAACCAAGAAAAATCCTAGGATTTAAGCAAGGATTGAACATCCACCCGATACGCCGCAATAGCTGGCAACAACGCCGCCAGCACCGCGACAACAGCCGCCGTGGCAGGTATCGCCCACTCTTGTACAAGCCAAATCCACCCCGTGACCGGCAGCGATTTTTCAGCCTGCAATAAATAGCCTACAGCAGCTGTCAAGAGATGGCCAAGCATCAGCCCCAAAGCCGATGCCAAAATCGCCAACCACAGCGCCTCGCACACCAGCAAACCCGCCACTTTTTGCGGAC
>JAYUCJ010000084.1:0-1669 GCA_043740415.1 Polaromonas sp.
TTTCATTTTTTGACATGTATCCTTTTGCAACAAATAATTGCGCATATTGTTTTTACAAAGCGCGACATGTCATTTTTGAGTTCACTTTTCGGCGGGTTATTCGGGTTCGGCAAGCAATCGCTAGACGAGATTGACTTTGCCCAATCTGCACTCAACTATTTGGACATCCCATTTGCCGTGTCAGCCCATGAAAACTGGAAAAGTCGCCTGCAAGCCTATCTGGACGGCACATCCAAAGAAGTGTTTGATGCCAACGTCATCTGTTTCGATGACCGTTGCGACTTGGGCAAATGGATCCATTCCTCGGGCAAAGCCAGATTGGGTCAGTACCCCGGTTTCACCGCGCTGATGAGCCACCACAAAATGTTCCACTTCGCAGCCTCCAACGTCGTTGCCCTGCAAGGTCGCGGCAAAACGGCCGAGGCAAGTGCGATTTTGAATGGCCAGTTTAGCCAGTTTTCTAAGTCTGTGGTGAGCGATTTGAACGCCCTCAACAGCATAGCGGTTAAAAAGAAATCAGCTCCTACATAGCCTCTTTTTAAACCATTTAAATATGCCTATAGCCGGCGTATTCATTGCCTAAGTTGCTATAAAAAATATAGTAAAATTACTTTCTAATTCGGTTCACCAGCGTCACCACCGCCAAAACCGCCGCACCCGCCAAGATGCCAACGACCGCATCGGTGCTGAGTGAAATAATCGACGTTAGCAAACTATATTGTCCCGATGTGAAACCCTCCACCCAGTGGTGAATCGCCGGAAAACCGTGCGTCAAAATCCCACCGCCGACTAAAAACATCGCCGCTGTGCCGACGATGGACAGCCCCTTCATCATGTAAGGCGCAAACCACAAAATACCGCGCCCCAAGCTGTGTTTGATGCCACCTTCCGCATGCTGCTCAGTCAAATGCAAGCCCAAATCGTCAATTTTCACAATGCCCGCCACCAGCCCGTAAACGCCTACGGTCATCAAAAGTGCAATACTGGTCAGTACCGTGACTTGTGTCATCAACGGGCTGCTTTGCACCGTGCCCAAGGTGATGGCGATAATTTCGGCAGACAAAATAAAGTCTGTTCGTATGGCGCCTTTGATCTTCTCTTTTTCCAGCTGCACCATGTCTTTGCTAGCGTCTGCCAGTGCGCTGACCAGCTCGTCATGGTGGGCATCGTCTTCTTGCTTGCTGTGCAAAAAGGTGTGCGCCAGCTTCTCGAAGCCTTCAAAACACAAAAATGCCCCGCCAAGCATAAGTAGCGGCGTCACCGCCCATGGCGCAAAGGTGCTGATCGCAATCGCCGCCGGCACCAAAATCGCCTTGTTGATGAACGAGCCCTTGGCCACCGCCCACACCACGGGCAGCTCGCGCTCGGCAGATACACCGCTGACTTGCTGCGCGTTCAGCGCCAAATCGTCCCCCAGCACCCCGCTGGTTTTCTTGGCCGCGACTTTGGTGAGCAGGGCCACATCGTCCAAGATGGAAGCAATGTCGTCGATCAGGGCGAGCAGGCTTGAGGCCATGGATGTAGTCTTTCAGAGTTGCAGGGAAGGTTTTTAGAAGGAGGGTTTCAGTTTACGGCAAGCAGTTTCCAATAAATTTCAATTTGATCGCCTTTTGTCAGGTCGCGGCATTGGCCTACATCAAGGTGCAGCATTTCTTGACACCTGTCACCG
>JAYUCJ010000085.1:0-11145 GCA_043740415.1 Polaromonas sp.
CGATCGCGCAGGGGTCGATCGTTTGCTGGCTGAGCACCGCCCGCGCGCTGTTGTGAACTTCGCGGCCGAGAGCCATGTCGACCGCAGCATCCACGGTCCGGGCGAGTTCATGCGCACCAACGTGATGGGCACCTTCAACCTGCTCGAATCAGTGCGCGGGTATTGGGCTGCACTCGACGGTGCGGCCCAGGCCGCGTTCCGCTTTGCGCATGTCAGCACCGACGAGGTCTACGGCTCGCTGGCGCCCGGTGCGCCGGCCTTCACCGAGACCCACGCCTACGAGCCGAACAGCCCCTACTCGGCGAGCAAGGCCGCCAGCGACCATCTGGTGCGGGCCTGGCACCACACCTACGGCCTGCCGGTGGTGACGACCAACTGTTCGAACAACTACGGCCCATACCACTTCCCGGAGAAGCTGATCCCGCTGATGATCGTCAACGCGCTGGCCGGCAAGCCGCTGCCGGTGTACGGCGACGGCCAGCAAGTGCGCGATTGGCTCTACGTGCGCGACCATGCCAGCGCGATCCGCACGGTGCTGGCCGGTGGCCGGGTCGGCGGGACGTACAACATCGGCGGCTGGAACGAGAAGGCCAACTTGGAGATCGTGCACACCGTGTGCACACTGCTCGACGAACTGCGGCCCGACCCCGCCGGGCCGCACAACCGGCTGATCACGCATGTGAAGGACCGCCCCGGCCACGACCGCCGCTACGCCATCGATGCGCGCAAGATCGAATGCGAACTCGGCTGGCGGCCGGCCGAGACCTTCGAGACCGGCATCCGCAAAACGGTGCAGTGGTACCTCGACCACCCCGGCTGGGTGGCCGACGTGCAGAGCGGCGGCTACCGAGCATGGGTCGCCGCCAACTACAGCGCGCGATGAGAATTCTGCTGTTCGGCAAAGTCGGCCAGGTCGGCTGGGAGTTGCAGCGGTCGCTGGCGCCGCTGGGCGAGTTGACCGCGCTCGACTTCGACAGCACCGACCACCACGCCAATTTCAGCCGCCCGGCCGCGCTGGCCGACACGGTGCGCGCGCTGCGCCCCGATGTGATCGTCAATGCCGCGGCGCATACCGCCGTCGACAAGGCCGAGAGCGAGCCCGAATTCGCGGCGACTCTGAACGCCGAGGCACCCCGCGTGCTGGCGATGCACGCCGTCGCACTCGGCGCCTGGCTGGTGCACTACAGCACCGATTACGTCTTCGACGGCAGTGGCGATACACCACGCGACGAGAGCGCAGCCACCGGGGCGCTCAGCGTCTACGGCCGCACCAAGCTCGAGGGCGAGAACCACATCCGCGCCAGCGGCTGCAAGCACCTCATCCTGCGCACGAGCTGGGTCTATGCCGCGCGCGGCGGTAACTTCGCGCGCACGATGCTCAAGCTGGCGGCCGAGCGCGACACGTTGTCGGTCATCGACGACCAGTTTGGCGCGCCGACCGGCGCCGACCTGCTGGCCGACGTCACCGCCCACGCGATCCGCGCCGTGCAGCGCGAGCCGCAACTCGGCGGCACCTACCACGCGGTGGCGGCCGGCGAAACCACCTGGCACGGCTACGCACGCTTCGTCATCGAATGGGCGCGCGCGCACGGCCTGCCGGTGAAGGTGGCGGCCGATGCGCTCCAGGCCGTGCCCACCAGCGCCTATCCCACGCCCGCGCGCCGACCGCTCAACTCGCGATTGGCCACGGGCAAGTTGTGCCGCAACTTCGGGTTGACACTGCCGCATTGGCAAAGCGGCGTCGAACGCATGCTGACCGAGGCCTTTGTCACTGCGGCCCGGCGGCCCCGGAATTCGCGTCTGGACACGGCTAAAATTCGCTCTGCCTTTGGTTTGACCTTGCCGCCCTGGCAGCAAGGCGTCGACCGGGTCCTCGCCGAAATCCTGTAATTGCTCAAGTCCGGAAGACAACCGGCAGAATCGAACCCGCAAATGCTCACCCGCAAAGGCATCATTCTCGCCGGAGGCTCAGGCACGCGCCTGCATCCCGCCACCCTGGCCATCAGCAAACAGTTGCTGCCGGTGTACGACAAACCGATGATCTACTACCCGCTCAGCACACTGATGCTGGCGGGCATGCGCGATGTGCTCATCATCAGCACGCCACAAGACACGCCGCGTTTTCAGCAGCTCTTGGGCGACGGCAGCCAATGGGGCATGAATTTGCAATACGCGGTGCAGCCAAGCCCCGATGGGCTGGCGCAGGCCTTCATCATCGGCGACAAGTTTGTAGGTAATTCACCCAGCGCACTGGTTTTGGGTGACAACATTTTTTATGGCCATGACTTTGCCCATTTGTTATCAGGCGCAGACAACAATTCAGCCGGTGCAACGGTGTTTGCCTACCATGTGCAAGACCCAGAACGCTATGGCGTCGTGGCTTTTGACAAATCAGGCAAAGCCAGCAGCATTGAAGAAAAACCATTGCATCCCAAAAGCAACTACGCGGTGACCGGCTTGTATTTTTACGACAATCAAGTCGTCGACATTGCCAAATCCGTCAAACCCAGTGCCCGTGGGGAATTGGAAATCACCACCGTCAACCAAACATACCTTGAGCGAGGCCAGTTGAATGTCCAAATTATGCAGCGCGGCTACGCTTGGTTGGACACGGGTACGCACGACAGCCTGCTAGAAGCGAGCCAATTCATATCTACGTTAGAGCATCGCCAAGGCCTGAAAATTGCCTGCCCCGAAGAAATTGCATGGCGCAATGGTTTTATCAGCAGTGAGCAGGTTGAAAAACTGGCACAACCTTTGGCGAAAAATGGTTACGGGCAATATTTGCTACGGATGCTCAAAGAAGGTCCTGCGCTATGAGCGACATGATTGCTGCCAATGGCTTGAAAGCCACTGCCACGGCCATTCCTGATGTGTTGATCATTGAACCCAAAGTGTTTGGTGATCAACGCGGTTTCTTCTTTGAAAGCTATAACCAAGAGGCTTTCAACCAAGTCACAGGATTAAAAGCCAACTTTGTGCAGGACAACCATTCGCGTTCTGCCAGAGGTGTATTACGCGGTTTGCATTACCAGATTCAACAACCGCAAGGCAAGTTGGTTCGCGTTGTTAGCGGTGAAGTGCTAGATGTTGCGGTGGATATTCGCCGTTCGTCGCCAACGTTTGGAAAAGCTGTCAGCGTCTTGCTCACTGGAGAAAACCATAAACAGCTTTGGGTACCGCCCGGCTTTGCACATGGTTTTGTGGTGCTTTCAGAAACGGCAGATTTTCTGTACAAAACGACGGATTATTACGCACCTGCGTTTGAGCGTTGTATCCTATGGAACGACCCTGCACTGGGCATTGATTGGCAGTTGGCCGAGCAACCCAAATTTTCAGGCAAAGATGCTGTGGGTTTACTGCTTTCTAAGGCAGAAGTATTTGCCTAACTCTGAGTCACAACCTAAACGTCTTCGCGTCCTGCAATTTGGGCGTTTCAACAATGCCGAGCAGAATGGCGGTATAGAGCGTCACATGCAGTTGCTGTGCGAAGGTTTGACGGCACTTGGTGTGGATGTGACTTATTTGGTGGCGAGTGATTCCATGCGCAGTAAAGATTCAAGAATCAATACCGCGGCGGGGAGTTATCGCATGGTGGAGGCTGCAACTTTTGGCACGTATTTCAGCACGGCAACCTCGCCCATGCAAATTCTCAAAGCACTGGCGATGCATCGCAAAGACCCTTTTGATGTCGTGCATTTGCATTTTCCGAATCCATTAGCGCACTTGGCTTCTTTGTTATTACCGGCCAGCATCAAACGAGTCATCACTTGGCACAGCGACATTGTTCGGCAAAAGCGTTTGTTGGGGCTGTATTTGCCATTTTTGCGGCGCGTTACCTTGCATGCAGATGCCCTGATAGCGGCGACACCCGCGCATTTCACCTCATCAACGCAAATACCAAACTACTTGTCAGCGGCTAAAAGACATGTGATTCCCTATGGACGAGATTTCAGTGACTTGGGATTAACACCGCTTACGGCAGAACTTTGCGAATCACTCAAAGACAGAGCGAAATCAATGTCGAGCTCTGGGCGCATTATTTTCGCGCTGGGCCGGCATGTTTATTACAAAGGCTTTGACGTGTTGATCGAAGCAATGCAGCACATTGATGCGCAGTTGATTTTAGGTGGCGATGGACCCCTGAAAGTGGAGCTTCAGCAACAAGCAGAACGCCTTGGCGTCGCTCACAAAGTGACTTTCACAGGATCTATTCCAGAGGCGAATTTGGCTGCTTTCTTCAACGCTTGCGACGTGTTTTGTCTGCCCTCGGTCGAACAAAGTGAAGCATTTGGACTTGTTCAGTTAGAGGCCATGGCTTGTGGCAAGCCGGTGGTCTGTACACAGTTGAACAATGGCGTCAATGTGGTCAACCAAGCGGGCGTCACGGGTCTAGCAGTGCCAGTGCGGAATGCTACAGCATTGGCTGAAGCACTGAACACGCTACTCAATGACGATGCCTTGCGCTCAAAACTTGGACAACAAGCAAAAGCACATGCCGTCAGC
The DNA here is from genome assembly GCA_043740415.1 of Polaromonas sp. Classification (GTDB taxonomy): domain Bacteria; phylum Pseudomonadota; class Gammaproteobacteria; order Burkholderiales; family Burkholderiaceae_C; genus Aalborgiella. Next base: position 4,507 of record JAYUCJ010000085.1, read on the forward strand.
GGATACTCGCTGACAGCGATGTCAAACAGTCATTTAGCTTTGTATCACATGCTGCTTTCAACCTGACGGTAAACATCCATCGTTTGATCAACGCATCTGTCCCAAGAAAACTCTGCACTTCGAGCAAAAGCTTTTTGCGCCGATGCCGCGCGAATATCAGGCGCAGTGATCATGGTCTCCATGGCCTTGGCGATATCGTCAATGTCGTGTGGATTAACCAACAAACCTGAATCACCCACCACTTCAGGAAGCGATGACACATTTGAGGCAATCACGGGAACCCCACAAGTCATAGCTTCTAAAGGCGGCAAACCGAAACCTTCATAAATTGACGGATAAACCAAGGTGACTGCTCCAGCAATAACGACTGCGAGATCTTCACGCTCCAAGTAACCGAGTTGTCGGATTTCACCCGACGCCACTAACGGTGCCATCTGTTTTTCTAGCGCCGAGGTATGCCAGCCATTCATACCCACCAACACCAGCGGGTAATACTTGCGAACATGCGCTGGCAGTTGCATGTAGGCCAGCAATACCGCGCTCAAATTCTTCCTGGGCTCCAAGGTGCCCACCGCCAAAATGTATTTTTGGTAGCTCAGGCCGTGCAGTTGCAATACAGGGGCAGACTCTGCTTCACTCAAAGGACGGAAAAGCGTTTCCACACCCAAAGGGATACTTTTAATGCGCGTCTCCGCAACACCAAACATATCCATGATTTCATGTTTGATGGCTTGCGAATCGGTGATGATCATCGAAGCACGCTCCATGCTCCTTTGAAAATGCTTGTTCATATTGCGCACACGGTCTGCAGGGTGCATTTCGGGGTAACGAATCCACGACAAATCATGCACTGTCAACACCAGGGGACCAGCATAGTTAAAAGCCAAGAAGTTAGGTTCATGGTAAATACCACCTACTTTTTTGAACGAACGCTCATTGAAGTGGTACTGCTGAATCAGACGGCTAACCTCATAGGTTTTAGGAATAAACGTTTTCAGAACAAACTTGATGGTTTTAATGCGGTTGATTGGGCGATCACGTACCTCACGCGTCCAACCGTTGGCATAGAACATGTCCAGCTCAAGGTCTTTGAATTTTTGCAAGCCTTTGGCCAATTGGTAAGTGTATTGACCAATGCCAGTGAGAGGAGACAACAAAGAGGTCGCGTTCAATCCAACTTTCATTTCATTTCCTGTTTTTTGCAGTCTTTGCGGATTAGGAAGCTTCCAGCATCCAACGCAAAGTATTTTTCAAAGCAATCGGATCATGCGTGCCAATTGTTTTATGAAGTCTTGAGGCGTCGCCACATAAACGATGTAATTCATTGGCTCTGACAAAAGCTGGATTAACCACCACCTTCATCTGATGCCCAGTCAATTCACTCAATGCATCGATGACCTGATGCAAGGTGTACGTCTTACCTGAACAAATGTTATAAATGTCACCTGCTGCGGCTTTGTCCAATAGTTTCAAGTACGCATCGGTCACCATGCGAACATCGTTGTACTCGCGCTCAACCGTCAAATTTCCAAGCTCAACCGTAGTAGCCCGGCGTTTAAAATGAGAAACGATTTTCGGAATGACAAAAGATTCAACTTGACCGGGGCCCGTGTAGTTAAACGGTCGGACAAAAAATAATGACAAACGATCGGCATACGTCATCGCCAGATGCTCCATCGCCAACTTGCTCATGGCGTAATGATTCAAAGGAGCCGGCATTTGTGTTTCCGAAATAGGAGATGACTCGCAATTGCCATACACATTGGCGCTACTGGCAAGCAAAACGCGCTTGGGTGGCTTGGGCAATTTCAACAATGCATCTAGCAGATTGAGTGTGCCAATGACGTTGACATCATAAAAAGCACTCGCTTTATCATGCCCAACAAAACTGATGGCTGCCAAATGCACCACCACATCTGGCTGAGCTGCATTGACTTGGTTTTGAACAGCGACAGGATTGGTCAAATCTGCGTTGAATTCAAAAACCTCGTACCCAACTTCGCGCGCTTGTTTAACGAAATGCACACCGGTAAAACCGTCTGCACCCGTCACCAACATTTTCAAAACGAAAACCCTTGTCGGTTGCGTCGCACATCTTCAGTCACCATCATCTGGCACAGTTGCTCTAATGTCGTTGTCGGTGCCCAGCCAAGAATATCTTTGGCTTTTTGTGGATTGCCGATCAACAACTCCACTTCGGCTGGTCTGTAGAATTTTGGGTTGACGCGCATGACGGTTTGGCCAACTTTCAATGCCGCACCAGAACCAGCAAACTCTTTTTCAAAATCCGACGTAAATGATGCAATCACCGCCGTTTCATCAACTTCACTGCCCTTGAATTCAACGTTGATGCCGACACCCTTGAACGCCATCGCTACAAAATCGCGTACGGTTTCAGTGCGGTTGGTAGCCAACACAAAAGTGTCGGGCTCTTGGGCTTGCAGCATGCGCCACATGCCTTCCACATATTCTTTGGCAAAGCCCCAATCGCGTTTGGCGTCGATATTGCCCAGTTCTAAACAATCCAATTTGCCCAAGCACATTTTGGCCACAGAATCGGTGATTTTGCGGGTCACAAACTCACGGCCGCGCAACGGACTTTCGTGGTTGAACAAAATGCCGCTGCTACCGAAAATGCCATAGCTTTCACGGTAATTGACCGTCATCCAATGCGCATACAGCTTGGCCACGCCATACGGACTGCGCGGGTAGAACGGCGTCTCTTCGATTTGCGGGATCGCTTGCACCTTGCCAAACATCTCGGACGTACTGGCTTGGTAAAACTTGATCTTCGGGTTCACCAAACGAATGGCTTCCAACAAATTCAAAGCCCCAATACCGGTGATTTGTGCTGTGGTTGTGGGCTGGTCAAAACTCACGCCAACAAAGCTTTGTGCTGCCAAATTGTAAATTTCAGAAGGCTGCACTTTTTGCACCAGCGCGATGCTGGAGCCCAAATCGGTCAAATCGTATTCGACCAAATGCAGGTTGGGGTGATTTTGAACGCCCAGCTCGTCAATGCGCCAAAAATTGACAGAACTCGTTCTGCGATAGGTTCCATAGACGGTGTAACCCTTGCTTAAAAGCAATTCGGTCAAATAAGCGCCATCTTGGCCGGTAATACCTGTGATCAGTGCAGTTTTCATCAAGACAATATGGGAATGTTTCAGTGACGCAAATTATAGTCTTGCATCGACATTACCCTTTGGCTATGAAATCAAGCCAAAAATGCCTTAAAAACGCTCTAATTCTGGGTGAGATAGCGCGCCACCACGCACCACCATTTTCCCGTACTCGGCACAGCGCTGCAGCGTGGGTATCACCTTGCCAGGATTCAGCAAACTTTGCGGGTCAAAAGCGCGTTTCACGCCAAACATTTGCTCATTTTCAGCAGCATTGAATTGGACGCACATGGAATTGAGCTTCTCAATGCCGACGCCGTGTTCCCCCGTCACGCTGCCGCCCATGGCGACGCTGGTTTCCAAAATGTCCGCACCAAACAACTCGCAGCGATGCAACTGGTCAGGATCATTCGCATCAAACAAGATCAAAGGATGCAAGTTCCCGTCACCCGCGTGAAACACATTGGCGCAGCGCAGTTGGTATTTTTTCTCCATCTCGGCGATGGCGATCAAAATATCGGCCAAGCGCTTGCGCGGGATGGTTGAATCCATGCACATGTAGTCGGGGCTGATGCGGCCGGAGGCGGGGAAGGCGTTTTTACGACCACTCCAAAAGCGTAAACGCTCGGCCTCGTTTTGACTGATGGCAATAGCACTGGCACCGCAGCTTGTCAGAACCTGCGTCATGCGGCCGATCTCTTCTTCGACTTCTTCCGGTGTGCCATCGCTCTCGCACAGCAAAATGGCCGCTGCCGTGAGGTCATAGCCCGCATGGACGTAATCCTCCACGGCGGCGGTCATGGGTTTGTCCATCATCTCCAAACCAGCTGGGATGATGCCTGCCGCGATGACAGCTGCCACCGCATCACCCGCCTTGCGAATATCATCAAAACTCGCCATGATGCAACGTGCCAACTGCGGTTTAGGGATCAATTTGACAGTAACCTCCGTCGTGACAGCCAACATACCTTCGCTACCGACGATCAAGCTGAGCAAGTCGTATCCAGAGGCATCTAAAGCGTCGCTGCCAAACTCAACTTCCTCGCCTTCAACCGTGAAACCTTTGACTTTCAGCACGTTATGCACGGTCAAACCATATTTCAAACAATGCACACCACCTGAATTTTCAGCGACGTTGCCGCCAATCGTGCAGGCAATTTGACTTGATGGGTCGGGTGCGTAATACAAACCCAGCGGTGCGGCCGCTTCTGATATCGCCAGATTGCGCACGCCACCTTGGACGACGGCAGTGCGGCTCTTCGCATCCAGCTTCAAAATTTTATTGAACTTCGCTAATGAAAGTGTCACACCCGCAGCATGCGGCATGGCACCACCGCTCAAGCCTGTGCCAGCACCACGCGCCACGACAGGGACACCCATAGCATGGCAAGACTTCAAAATGCCTTGCACTTGCGCATAGGTTTCCGGCAACGCCACCACCATGGGGCGCTGGCGGTAGGCGGTCAAGCCATCGCACTCAAACGGTGTGGTCTCCTCTGCATGCCAAAGCAACGCGTGTTTGGGCACAACCTGCAGCAATGCGGCAACCACTTTGGATTGCAGTGAAACAGGATTATCTAGTTGCATCATTCAAAAAACTTTATTCAATCGCTTCATTCGATAGCTTTGCCCATGTCTTCCACGACCTTCTTGGCATCGCCGAAGACCATCATGGTCTTGTCCATGTAAAAAAGCTCATTGTCCAGCCCCGCATAACCCGCGGCCATGCTGCGCTTGTTGACAATCACGGTTTTGGCTTTGTAGGCCTCCAGGATGGGCATGCCGTAGATGGCGCTGCCCTTGACCAGAGCGGCAGGGTTGACCACGTCATTCGCGCCCAAAATAATGGCGACATCGGCCTGTCCAAACTCGCCGTTGATCTCCTCCATCTCGAACACCTGCTCATATGGCACCTCGGCCTCGGCCAGCAGCACGTTCATGTGGCCAGGCATACGGCCAGCCACTGGGTGGATCGCGTACTTCACCTTGATGCCTTTGTGGATGAGCTTCTCGGCCAGTTCGTTGACGGCGTGCTGGGCGCGCGCCACGGCCAGACCGTAGCCCGGCACGATGATCACGGTCTCGGCGTTGGAGAGGACAAAAGCAGCGTCGTCGGCACTGCCGGTTTTGACCGGACGCTGCTCCGCACCACCTGCCGCAGCGGTAACAGCTTCGCCGCCAAAACCGCCCAAAATGACATTGAAGAACGATCGGTTCATGGCTTTGCACATGATGTAGCTCAAAATCGCGCCCGATGAGCCGACCAAGGAACCCGCAATGATCAGCATCGCATTGTTCAAGCTAAAGCCAATACCTGCCGCCGCCCAGCCAGAGTAGCTGTTCAGCATAGACACCACCACCGGCATGTCAGCCCCGCCGATCGGGATGATGATGAGTACACCCATGACAAACGCCAGTGCCAGCATGGCGTAAAACGCTGGCATGCTTTGCGTGAAGGTAAACACCAAACCCAGACCCAGCAAAGTCAAACCCAAAACCAAATTGATCTTGTGCTGCCCCGAATATTGCACGGGCGCACCTTGAAACAAACGGAATTTGTATTTGCCACTGAGTTTGCCAAACGCAATCACCGAGCCACTGAAAGTAACCGCACCAATGGCTGCACCTAGAAACAACTCAAGTCTATTGCCTGCTGGAATTGCCATGCCTTTTGCCACAATACCAAAAGCATAAGGTTCAACGACAGCAGCAATGGCAATGAACACAGCTGCCAAACCAATCATGCTGTGCATAAACGCGACCAACTCTGGCATTTTGGTCATCTCGACCTTGTTGGCCATGTAGGCACCCAAGCTACCACCCAAGACCAGCGCGATCAACAAATTCACCATACCAGCCATGTTGCCGCTGGAGAGTTTGTAAATCAACGCAGCAGTGGTAACAGCCGCTATCGCCATACCTATCATGCCAAACAAATTGCCACGAATCGAGGTTGTCGGGTGGCTCAAACCTTTGAGCGCCTGGATAAAGCAAATCGAGGCGATCAAATACAAAAGGGTAACCAGACTCATGCTCATTTTGCAGCTCCTTCATTAGCGGCAGGTGCTGCTTTTTTCTCTTTCTTCTTGAACATCTCCAGCATGCGCCGCGTAACCAAAAAGCCGCCGAACACATTCACTGCAGCCAGTGCCACGGCTAAAAAACCCATGGTTTGACCCAATGTTGTCTCCGTCAACGCGGCTGCCAGCATGGCACCCACGATGACGATGGCAGAAATGGCATTCGTCACCGCCATCAGCGGCGTGTGCAAAGCAGGCGTCACCGTCCACACCACGTGGTAACCCACGTAGATGGCCAAAACGAAAATGATGAGATTGAGAATGGTGGGGGAAACGACATCCATGATTGTTCCTTTTAATTTATTGTTGTTGTGCACTTAGCTTGGCTTATTTGCGCTTGACTTCGCCGCCTTGCGACATCAAACAAGCCGCCACGATGTCGTCTTCCATATCGACATGCAGCGCGCCTTCTTTGTTGATGATCAGCTTTAGGAAGT
>JAYUCJ010000086.1:0-1657 GCA_043740415.1 Polaromonas sp.
ACGATTATTTTTACTGCGGGAAAGTAGTAATCTCGTTAGCCTGAATTCAATGCGGCACCTCCGCTTTTTGTGAACGCTTTGAATAAGCCTCTACAAAATCAGCCGCAGCCTTACTTCCGCCAGCAAACGACTTCATGGCTTCCTCGTGAAGCAGGGATAAAGCCTCCATCTTCACTTCGTTTGCGCGCTCGTTATTGAATATGTCAGCAAGCTTTCTTGGTCGCGGAATGTCAATCTCCAAAGTCGCACGAACACGTGTTGGAACATTCGTCATGATCAGCAAGCGATCAGCCAAAAAAATTGCTTCATCGATGTCGGTTGTAACGAAAAAATTAGTCCTTCGGGTCTCTTCATACAGCCCCGCGTAGTATTCCCACATCAATTCTTTGGACATCGCATCCAGACCGCGGAAGGGCTCATCCAGAATCATCACCTCAGGGTTATTTATCATCGCCCGAGCCAATTCTGCGCGCCGTTGCATACCGCCTGAGAGCTGCGGCGGATACTTTTTCCGAAACGCAGTCAGCCCTACTTTCTCAAGCAGGAAATCGGCCATATCGCGCATCTTCTGAGTATCTTCACCGCGAGCGCGGGGTCCATACATGATGTTATCGTAGGTTGTCATCCAGGGAAACAAAGCAGACTCCTGGAACACCACAAGGCGGTCTCGACCTGGTCCAGTTATTGCGTTGCCGTTCAGTGCGATCGTCCCGGAAGTCGGTTTTTCAAATCCGGCAAGGAGACGGATGAGTGTACTTTTCCCGCAACCAGATGGTCCAATCATCACAGTCAGCTTGTTGCGCTCAATGGTGAACGAGCAATCCTGAACCACGTCCTTTGAAAAAAGACCAGCACCATATGATTTGCTGACGTTGCTGACTGTGATCTCGCCTGCTCTTACCGCTGGCCTTGCGCTATCGACGCGTACTGGAGATACATGTAGATTGTTCATTAATTCGTCTCCTTTATCGGCTCTTCAACCATGGCGTAAAGAATCCTCCGAGTGATCGCAGCAACTCGCTGCAGACATAACCCGCTATCCCGATACTGATCATCCCGACGACTATCTGTTCATAGGAACCGCCTACGTAAGAGTTCCAGATAAAGAAGCCAAGACCACCGCCAGAACCACCGCTTTGGCTACCTCCGCCAGAGATCATTTCGGCTGCTACGACCACGTTCCAAGTGATGCCCATGCCGACCGAAGATCCAACCACGATGGAAGGCAAGGTTGCCGGGAGGACGATGCGGCGGAAGATATCCCACTGTGAAGAGCCCATGGCCTGCGCCGATTGAAAGTAGCGGACATCAATGGATCGCGCGCCACCCACCACGTTGATCACTACCGTGAAGAACGCCCCTAGAAAAGTTACGAAGGCAATTGAAAGCTCCTGCGTGGGCCAGAAAATGATCGAGACTGGAACCCAAGCCAGTGGGGGGATAGGGCGCAATATCTCGAACGACGGAAAGGCGATACCGTAGAAGTTTTTGCTCACCGCCATCAGCAAACCAAAAGGAATACCAAGCAACATCGCCGCCAGAAAACCCGCCAGTACGCGAAATAGGCTTAGATACCAGCTTTGCCAATAACCAATATCAGTCAAAAGCCCCGCCCAAACCTTAAGAACTGCCGATGGCGCTGGCACCTGCCCGATCC
>JAYUCJ010000087.1:0-4100 GCA_043740415.1 Polaromonas sp.
CCCGATGCGTTCGGCTGCTGCCTTTGGTGTTTCATCCAACGAGGCATGCGCTCTGTGACCGAAAGCTTGGATGCTTTGCTCACGCATGCCTTCTTTAAAAACATGCCAATCTGTCCAAATTTTGGGAATATTCCGTGAGACACACAAGCTGGTGCTGACGACCAAGAAGGCCAAAATCAGCATGAACCACCAAGCGCTGTAAACCGATGTCAAACTGGCCGACGCAAATACCTGCGCCCAAAAAGGTCCAAACTGATTGACGTAATTGTTGATGGGTTCGTTTTGCTTGAGCACCGTGCCAATGACCGATGCGATACAAATAATCGTCAGCAGCGATATTGAAAACCGCATGGAAGACAGCAACTCCACTGCCGCTCGCCATGCGTGCGAGCCGTGTTTTAGCCGTAAACCGTGTGTTGATACTGTCATTTAAATATATTGAGCTTTGAATACAAGAAGGGCGAGCTACCCTAAGATAACCCGCCCTCTGCAAGACTAGAAAATAGGGTCGAAATTAGGTCTGAATCTTTGCGATAAGTTCCGTGAATTTCGTTTCCCAAGCATTTAACTTATTTGATTAGCGCAAACCAGCAATGTAATCAGACACCGCTTTGATTTCTCTGTCGTTCAGCTTGGCTGACACTTGGGTCATTTGCAGGCTGTTTTTGCGAGCACCATCACGGAAACCCGTCAACTGGGCAATCGTGTAGTCCGCATGCTGGCCGCCCAAACGTGGGTATTGCGCCGGAATGCCAGCACCCGTAGGGCTGTGGCAGCTGGCGCAGGCCGGAACTTGACGGTCGCTGATGCCACCGCGGTAGATCTTCTCACCCAAAGCGACCAAGTCTTTGTCTTTGGCAAAGCCAGTTTTGGCCTTTTTAGAAGCGGCCCAGTAAGCAATGTTGCGCATGTCGTCGTCACTCAAAGCGGTGGCAAAACCCTTCATCACCGCGTTATTGCGGGTGCCAGCCTTGAACTCTTTGAGCTGTTTGAGCAAGTATTCTGGGTGCTGCTGTGCCAATTTAGGGTTCACGGGTGTGCCAGAGTTGCCATCTGCACCGTGGCATGCTGCGCATACCGCGGTGAAACTGGCTTCGCCTTTGACGAGATCTGGCTTGGTGGGAGCTTTGGCCTCTACTTTTGCTTCAGTTTTAGTTTCTGGCTTGGCTGCATCCGTAGCCGCAAAGCTAGAAACAGAACCCACGGCGATCAAAGCGACGGCAGCAAAGTGAGTGAATGATGACAAGAGCGATGACATAGTGGGCTTCATATTCTGGAGGAATGAGGAACAAATGGTGTAAATTTAACCCCTGATTCTACAATGAGCGAGCGGCTTTTTGACAATTTTGATAATTTCCGACTAAACGGTGCATCAGAACGGCTGACATTGCGGTTCTAATAGGGGTTATGACCACGTCTTCACCAAATTCGCCAGCGAAAGCCGCAACACCAACGCCAGCGTCCACGGCCACTGAGGCTTCAGCCGAGCAAGTCGCCGCCCAGAAAATCGCCATGGGCTGGATGCACACCGCTAAATTTTTGACCACCGCACCTTCGCTGGATTTTTTACCCGCGCTGAATTTGCCCGAATTTGCCTTCGTGGGCCGCTCTAACGCAGGAAAATCCACCTGCATCAACACCCTGACGCAGCAACACAGATTGGCTTTTGCGTCTAAAAAACCCGGACGTACCCAAAGCATCAACCTCTTTTCACTTGGCAAACAAGGCGTGACCGACGCCATCTTGGCCGATTTGCCCGGCTATGGTTATGCGGCTGTGCCCAAAGCCGACAAGCTGCGCTGGCAGCGCGTGATGGCGAACTATTTGATGACCCGCGAAAACCTCACAGCCATCGTGCTGATGTGCGACCCGCGCCACGGCATCACCGAGTTGGACGAGATTTTGCTAGAAGTGATTCGCCCACGTATCGAAGAAGGGCTGAAGTTTTTGGTGGTGTTGACCAAATCTGACAAACTGAACAAAACTGAAGCCGCCAAAGCGCTGTCGATCATGAAACTTCAAGCCGGTGGCGGCGAGGTGCGCTTGTTTTCCGCTTTGAAGAAAAAAGGCGTGGACGACGTGGCGCATTTGCTGTGGCAGTGGGCGCACCCTGAAGCGGTCGCACCAGCAAGCTAACCGGTTTAGTTGCAGTTTGACTGCGGCAATGCAATACCCCAAAATAGCTGCTTTTTAGGCTGAAAGTCATTCACCCTCGCTGGAATGGTCATTTGACCCGTAGTCGCCAAGCCAAGAGGTAATTGAGTCGCATCATTTGCCAAGTACAAGGCGCCAAATTCTTGCAGCAGTTGCGCACTGACCCATGGTGATTTTTTAAAATCCCCATCCTCCAAAACGGTTGGGTTATGTCCTGAGTAGGCAGAAACGACTGCGGCTTCAAACGATGGACCTACGACATAATTCAAAGGACATCTTGTTGCCTCGTGCCATTTGCCAGCAATTTCTTTGGCTACATCGTTGGCTGGGAAATTTCGCGATCGCTGCCCCTGCCACATAGATTGGCTAGGTTGAACAACTGACCAGGCAAAAAATCCAGCCAGTACCACATGAATCAACAAAATGAGCCAAACTGTGCGTTTAAGACCATTTTTAGGCAACACAAGTGCCAACTTCCACGCTATAAAAATCACTGCGAACTGGAAAGTCTGCAAGCCCCACTGCGCCTCAAGCCGCATGCCACCCAGCAAAACAGCCATGCTGACAAACATTGCGGGCCATACCACCAAACCCAAAAACCACGCTCGTGGATTTTGCTGCGGCATCTCATCCGCTACATACCCAACCGCAGGCCTAGTCTTGAACAAAACCAGCAAACTTACCCCGACAAGCAACGGAAAATAAAAACGAATTTGAATCAACCAAAACCCCATAAAAACCATCAGCCGATTTACCAAACTTAGATTTTCGGCTGAATGAAAAGCGTTGTTAATCGTAGAGCCGCTACCCATAACCATCCATACCAAATGCGGTAAAAACACAACAAAAGCTGCGGCAGATGCAATAGCTAGGCCCTGTACCACATCGCGTTGTTTGAACCACCCCCCCATATACAAGGCAATCACAACACCCGCCAAAGGCACTAGTGCCTGATATTTAGACAGCATGGCCAAACCGGCCAATATGCCGGCGAACACCCAAGACAGCTTTTTACCTGAATCAAGGGCTCGCAAAGTTGCCCACACGGCAGCCGCTGAAAACACTAGCAATACCGTGTTGTGGTTATAAAGTTGAGCGCGCCATGAAAACCCAATGTGCAAACCCATCAACAATGCCGCAAACGTGGCTGCCTGGTTGCCAAATAGTCGCCATGTGATGCGCCATGTGAAAAATACCGTACCGATAAAACATAGAGCAGCCAGCGCATAAGTCCAGTACACTGAAAACCCAAGCAAGCGAATGGGGACGGCTATCAACCAAGTCGGAAGCGGTGGATGCTTCCAGTAACCAAGTTCAAGACTATGCGACCAACTCAACTGCTCCAAATTGTCGGCAAATTGCGCTGGGTTGATCCATGCAGCAGCAGCCGACCATGCTGCAATGGCAAAAGCAGTCACCCAAAATGGAATGCTCATATCGAAGCGACTAAGGTGCTTGAAGTACGAGACATGGCTAGCAGTGGCTGAATTATTTATTAACAAAATTACTATATGATTACCGATAGCAGTGTGCACTTTACACTAATTTTACAAAAACAAACTACGGGATATACCCATTTTGCAAACTTACCAACAAGCCCTGCCCCACGGCATCACACTCAGCTGCCGCGCCACGGGCGAACGCGGACGCCCTGTTTTGATGTTTTTGCACGGTTTCCCCGAAGCGGCTTTTGTGTGGGATAAGCTCTTAGAGCACTTCGCCAAACCCGAAAATGGCGGCTACCGCTGTATTGCACCCAATTTACGAGGTTTTGAGAAATCGAGCTCGCCCACCGAAGTGAGTGCTTACCGCGTCAAATTCTTGATGCAAGACATCGCAGCCTTGGTAGCGATTGAAACTGCGGATAGCGGCAATAAGCTCGAATGCCTGGTCGCCCACGACTGGGGCGGCTCTGTAGCTTGGACCTTAGCCAACCAGATGCCGCA
>JAYUCJ010000088.1:0-10883 GCA_043740415.1 Polaromonas sp.
TGTTGAACGTCAAACTCGCACCGCCAAAAGAACTGGGCGGCATGGGCGGCGCAACCAATCCTGAGCAATTGTTTGCCGCAGGTTACAGCGCTTGTTTCATGGGTGCGATGAAGCACGTCGCAGGTATGAAAAAACTGAGCATGCCAGCGGACGCTAATGTCAACGCCACTGTCGGCATTGGTCAAACGCCTACCGGTTTTGGCATTGATGCCCAGTTGATCGTGAGCTTGCCGGGCATGGACCGCGCAGCAGCGCAAGATTTGATCGATACAGCGCATATTGTCTGCCCGTATTCAGCGGCAACCCGTGGCAACATTGAAGTGAGTGTTGCACTGGCGTAACACTGGCATTACAGCTCGCGTCATACCCAGCGATCTGTCTCCAACGCAGCCTGCCCCGATTGTCGCGGCAGGCTGTTTCGTTTAGAGTGTGAAATATGAGCACACACCAATTTTTAGTCAGCCAAGACCAGCTGCAACGCACAAAATTGCGCACCACCGAAGATGCGCCGTTGGAAGAAGGCCATATTCGCCTGCGTGTGAACCACTTTGCGCTCACCGCCAACAATATCACCTACGCAGCATTTGGCGGGGCGATGAACTATTGGAGCTTTTTCCCAAGCGGTGAAGCGTGCTGGGGCATTGTTCCCGTGTGGGGATTTGCGACGGTGACGCAATCATTGCATCCCGGCGTTGCTGTCGGTGAAAAACTCTACGGTTATTACCCCATGGCCAGCAGCGTAGTTTTAGAGCCTACCAAGTTAAACGAAAAAAGCTTTGTTGATGGCGCAGCCCACCGCGCAGAGCTTCATCCGGTTTACAACCAATACATGCGCACCGCGAGCGACCCGTTTTACAAGCCAGACACCGAAGCCATTCAAGCGCTACTTCGGCCGCTCTTCATCACCTCATGGTTGATTGATGATTTTTTTGAGGATAACCAGTTCTTCGGCGCGAACACCGCCATGTTGTCCAGCGCGTCCAGCAAAACGGCTTACGGCACGGCGTTTCAACTCAAGCAACGCAAAAATATCGAAGTGATCGGGCTAACTTCCGCTGCCAATGTGGCATTTTGTGAGAGTTTAGGCTGCTACCACCGCGTGTTGACTTATGAGCAGTTAGACCAAATAGCAGCAGATACCGCCTGTGTCTACGTCGATTTTGCGGGCAATGCCCAAGTGCGTAAAGACATCCACAACCGATTCAGCAAGCTTGCTTACAGCTGCTCTATTGGTGGGACGCATGTTGAAAGCTTGGGTAGCGGCAAAGACTTGGCAGGTCCGCGCCCGGTCTTGTTCTTTGCACCATCGCAAATCAAAAAACGCATTGGCGTCTGTGGCGGCGCAGAATTTTCCAAGCGTTTGGTGTTGGCTTGGCAGGCTTTTACCCACGCGGTGACGCAGGCTTCACGGCCTTGGCTCTCAACGCAGCAGCATGTCGGCGCTGAGGCGGTCAAGCAAGCTTATGCGCAGGTTTTGGGTGGCCGTGGGGATCCGCGTGTGGGTCATATCTTGTCGTTGAGTTGAGCACGCAGTTCATCGCGCAGACTTCTTACTTCAGAGCGCAATGAGCCGATCTCTTGCATCAAATCGCGTTCAATTTGTCGCTCTTCGGTTTCCACAAACATGGCAGCCACCGAAGCCGTCACCAGCGACAGCACCGCTAAGCCAAGCAATACCACGACAACTGCAAAGGCACGTGAGGCATGCGTGCTGGGCACAATATCGCCATAGCCTACCGTCGCAGCGGTGGTAAATGCCAGCCATAAGCCATCGCTGAAGGTGAGGGCACGCGGCTCCAAAAGCCAAAAACCAACGCCCCCTAAACTCAGAATCAACAAACAAAGCACGAGCGAGTAAAGTAAACCACGTCGTGTGATCACTTGTTTGTGGTTTTGCCAAGGCTTCATTTGTCATACTGTAACCAGTCTGATGGCTAGATGCTTGACTTGCATCAAGAAGCCTAATCAAGGTAGACTGCAAACTGACCGTGCGATTCATCAGTCGAGATAGTCAGGGGAAGATCCACAAGAACAAAAGGTAAGCGGCATGAAAGTGGCCTTGTTGTCAGACATTCACGCCAATATCCAGGCATTAGATGCCTGTCTGGCGCATGCTCGTGCGCAAGATGCACAACAATTTGCAATCCTTGGCGATTTGGTCGGCTACGGTGCGGACCCTGTGGCGGTGGTTCGGCAAGTGCAAGCGTTGGCCGATGAGGGCGCTTGGGTGGTCAAAGGCAACCACGATGCCTTGGCGGTAGCACCACCCGCACAGGTGAGCACTATGGGTGACAGCACAGCAGGGTGGACGCATGCGCAACTCGACAACGAACAGCGAGGGTTTTTAGACAAACTACCGCTAACGCTGCAACAAGACAAACTTTTGTTGGTGCATGCCAGCGCCAATGAGCCCGAGCTGTGGCGCTATGTGGTTGATGAGCGACCGGCCGGTGCAAGTTTAGATGCCGCCGCAACATGGCCAGAGGTTCGCTATGTCTTTGGTGGCCATGTGCATGAGCAAACGCTGTATTACCGTGGGGCTGACTCAAAATTGATGCGTTTCATCCCAACCGCCGGCGTGGCGGTACCCATGCCCAAACATCGCTATTGGTTGGCCACGATAGGCTCCGTCGGGCAGCCCAGGGATGGCAATGCACAGGCCATGTACGCCATCTTTGACACCGATAAATGTAGGCTCACGTTTCACCGCGTGGCCTACGACCATGAGGCCGCGGCGGCTGCCATTCGACAAGCAGGTTTGCCAAGCTATTGTGCTGACAGACTGGAGCTGGGACGATGAAGTTGCTGCTAAGCGGTGCCCAATTGGACGGCTTCACCATCGATGCCTGTATCCATCACGGCAGCATGGCACATATCTACAGCGTGCATTACACCGAGGGCCATGCCAGCGGCGCCGTTGATCCGGGCTTCCCGATGGTCATGAAAATCCCCCGCATGACGGCTGGCGATGGGGCAGAAACCATTGTCAGCTTTGAGGTCGAACAACAAATCCTGCAAGAGCTGAGAGGTTCGCATGTGCCAAGATTTGTGGCGGCGGGTGATTTGGAACACATACCCTATTTGGTGATGGAGCATGTGGCGGGCCAAGTTTTGCAAGATTGGCTAGACGCGCCAAAACTGCCAGAGGTCGATGCCTTGGTGCGTTTGGGTTCGTCGCTGGCCTTGGCCGCGCATAGTTTGCACCAGCAAAACACCGTCCATCTCGATTTGAAGCCGGGCAATGTCATAGTTCGACCCAATGGCAGTGTGGTGTTGATAGATTTTGGCTTGTCTTGGCACGCTCATTTTCCGGACTTGTTGGCGGAGGAGCTGCGCAAAGCCATCGGCTCGCCAGCCTGGATTGCGCCAGAACAAATTGTCGGTGTGCGGGGTGACTTGCGCAGTGATATTTTTGCCATCGGCGTGATGCTGTATCAATTGGCGACGGGAGAATTTCCGTTTGGCGAACCGCAGACTGCGGAGGGCATGCGGCAGCGGCTGTGGATGGATCCGCCACCACCGCGCAAGTTGCAACCCACGACACCACCGTGGTTGCAGGAAATCATCCTGCGCTGTTTAGAGCCTGCAGCCGCCAAACGCTACCCCTCAGCCGCACATTTGGCATTTGATCTGCGGCATCCTGAACATGTCATCGTGACAGACAGGGGGCGCAAAACGAAAAGCACAGGGTTTGTGACGCATTTCAACCGCTGGCTGATCGCCGCAGGCATGTTCTACAAACCCAGCGCATGGCCGACACAGCTGCTATCGGAGGTGCCCATTGTGATGGTGGCTGTGCCGCAGAAAGACACGCAAGATGCCACCCTGTATGCCATGCGAAAAAAGGTAGAGAGTTCACTTGGTAACCGACCTGGTGCCAAGCTGGCGTGTGTCACCGTGATTTCAGATATGGAAACCAATACTGTCAGCGATGACAACAGCGAAACCAGTGTGCACCGCAAGTACCTCAGCCGCTTGCGCCATTGGGCGCAACCTTTGGACCTGACTAACCACCAAGTCTCGTACCACGTTTTAGAGTCGGGTGATGTGGCACAAGCCTTGCTGGACTATGCCGTGGGCAACCATGTCAGCGTCATCGTCTTAGGCGCGGCGACGCACGGCTTGAAGTTTCAACGTTTGGTGGCAACGGTACCTATCAAGGTCGCCATGAATGCGCCTTGCACGGTGATCTTGGTCAAGCAACCTCTGCCGTTTGGATTCCTCAACCAAGCAGCAGAGACTTGAAGCGGCCGGGTTAGTTCATCAATGACGGCAGCCACATACTTAGTTGCGGGAACGCAATCAACAATGCCAGCACCGCAACCATCACGACCGTGAATGGCCAGCAGCCACGGAAAATCTTGCCCAGCCCGACCTTGGGCAGCAGCGTGTTGATGACAAACATATTCATGCCCACGGGTGGTGAGATCAAGCCGATTTGAACAATCATCACAATCAACACGCCAAACCAAACAGGGTCAAAACCTAGTGCGGTGACGATTGGGAAGAACAATGGAATTGTGAGCAACACCATGGTCAACTCCTCCATCACAGTACCAAGGACAACATAAATCAGCATCATCGCGGCGATGATCATCACCGGCGAAACCTTGAGGCCGACAATCCAATCTTTTAGATCACCTGGCATGGATGTGAAATTGACAAAATTGGCAAAAATCGTTGCCGCAATGATCAAGGTGAACAGCATGGCAGTGGTGCGCGTCGATTCAACCAACACTTGCATCAAAATTGCCCAAGTCAATCGGCGGCGCGCCAGCGCAAATAAAAAGGCCCCTGCAGCACCAAAGCCTGCGCCTTCAGTGGCGGTGAAAAGTCCACCATAAATACCACCTAAAACCACCACCACCAAAACAGCCACGCCCCAAATGCCCCGCAAAGCCGCCCATCGCTCTGCCCACGAATGGCGTTTGCCTGCGGGCGCGTGCTCGGGGTCTCTGCTGGTCAAATAGACAATGGCTGCCATCATCAAAACCGCCGTCAACAAACCTGGAATCACACCAGCGGCAAACAATTTGCCAATATTGGTTTCGGTGATGATGCCGTAGATCACCATGATGGTGGAGGGCGGAATCATGATGCCTAGCGTGCCACCGGCAGCGATAACGCCTGTCGACAAGGTGTCGCTGTAACCGAGTTTTTTCATACTTGGGTAGGCGACCTTGCTCATGGTGGCTGCGGTCGCGATGGAGGAGCCGCAAATCGCCCCAAACCCCGCGCAAGCCGCCACCGTGGCATGGGCCAAACCACCACGAAAATGCCCGATAAACGCTTCGGCAGCTGCAAACAATTCATGCGCCAAACCCGCGCGCGCCACAAAATTGCCCATCAAAATAAACAAGGGAATCACGCTCAAGGTGTAGGCAAACCCTGTTTCGTAAACCACTTGCGCGGTGCTCGCCAAAGCCGGGTCCCAGCCCCGCGTCAAACCAATACCCACAATGCCGACCAAGCCCATGCTGAAAGCCAGGGGCATGCGCAGCAGCGCCAAGCCGAAGATGGCGACAAAGCCCAAGAGTGCTTCGGTCATAACGCTGCCCCCGCATGTTCAGCGTCTGCTTCGGCAAGCTCTGGCGCAGGGTTGACGATGAAACCCAGATGCACCCAACCGGTGATGGCACACAACACGCCCATACCGTAAATAAACGGCGCTTTAGGGATTTTGAGCTGGGCTGTTGTATCGCCATTGATGGCAAATTGCTGCCCCGTTTTGAACATCAAGTAACCCAATGCCAAAGTTGCAGCACCTATGAGCAGGTGAACAATAGCAGCCTGTGCACGGCGAACAGACGCAGGCAGGTAGCTGTCGAGTGAATCAAACAACACATGTTCACCCCGCAAAGAGACCAAGGGCAGTGCGCCAAAAATCACCACCACCATCAGCAGCTCGGTCAACTCCAACGAGCCGGGGATGGACTGGTCGATCAATTTGCGCCCACCCACGTCAAAAAAAGTCAAGGCCATGATGGCAAAGAGCGCCGCACCTGCGAGCAAGCCGCAAATGGTTTCAAGCAATTTTTTCAAAGCAAATCCTAACTATGCAAAGCCAACCAGACATAAAAAAGTGCGGCACCCATACAAAGACGAGGCCGCACACAAACCAATCCGTAAAAAGTTGCGACTTATTTTTCTTGCTTCGCAATTTCAGCGCGGAACTCAGCCAGCACTTTACCGGCGTTCTTCAAGCCTTTGGCTTCCGCATCTTTCACCCATTTGTCTTCCAGGACCGCTGTTTTTGACTTCACCTCAGCGACAAACTTGGCATCCGCCTTCGTCACCAGCACGCCATTGGCTTGCATCAACGCAAAAGCGCGGGTGTCAACCTTGTCCCAGCCACGGCCGAAAATGCGGGCAGCAGTTTCGCCCGAAATGGCGTCAACGGCTTTCTTTTCATCGGCTGTCAATTTGTCGTACTTGCCTTGGTTCATCGCAAACACAAAACTGGTGTTGTACAAACCGCCCGGGAAAGTGGTGGCGTGTTTGATGATTTTGTCGATTTTGAAAGATTCGGTGGATTCAGCCGGGAACAGCGTGCCGTCCATCACACCGCCAGAGAGTAATTCGTATGAATCCGGCGCTGGTTTCAACGTCACATTCATGTTCAAAGTTTTGGAGATTTCATTGACCATGCCGCCGCCAATGCGAAATTTCAGGCCATTCAAATCATCAACTTTGGTGATAGGTCGCTTGGTGTTGAACACAATGCCGGGGCCGTGGGTGAACAGCGCCAGCACCTTCACGCCCGCATTTTCAGCTTCAAATTGCGGGTACTTAGAGGTGACTTTGCTGAAAGCCACTGAAATCGACTCGGCAGAGTTGCCCAAAAACGGAAATTCACCCATCTGCGTCAACACAAACCGACCCGGCGTGTAGCCGTGCACGGTGTACGAAATATCTGCCAAGCCATTTTTCACCGCATCGTAGGTGCCAGGAGCGGGTGACACGCCACGCGGCAAGATGTTGCATTTCATTTTGCCGGTGGTGTTTTTCTCCAGCAAATCGCACCATTCTTTTTGCGCCTTGCTGGCCGTATGGGTGGGCGGCAACCAGCTGGAGACGGTCAACACGGTTTGTGCGGACACCGCACCCGCCGCCAAGCCAAACAAAGACACAACAAGATATTTCAACTTCATGGGATTAACTTTCATAGATTAAACAGTTGGTGCTCAATGTACGTGAAATGCCCACTTTTACAAATAGGATTTACCCGAATACTTCCGACCCAACGGTCGAATTTAGGCTAAACGGAAAATGCTCAGCTGGACTCGGTCAGGAAAGCGAGCACCCGTACCCACAAAAATGCTTTGTGTGAGCCATGCCAGCGCAGGTGATGAGACTTCAAACGTCGGCACGCAGCGAAAGTAAATCGCCTCGGGTGCAACGGGTTCACCGCGCACCAGCTTGGCGATATCGGCCGCAGAGCCGCGCCGCAAGGCTCGGTTTTGCACAAAAATGTGTTCGCCGTTGTCCAACTCAATCATGTAGCGGGCATCCAAATCCGCCGTGGTCTCAGACACCACGATTTGAAAGTCCGCCCCGCCCGGCAAAATTTTGCCGTTGACCTGCCCAGTCACGGTGCCGCCCGTGATGGGAATGATGCGGCGCTTGCCGCGGCTGTTCAGCCCCGTGACGCTGCCAGCCTCAATCGGCGCGGCGACGTAAACGGTCAAATCCAACACATGCTGCAAAGCCGGGGCGGGCAAGCTGGTAGAGATAGAAATTGTAGATGCCATGGTTTGAAATAAGGGGGACAATCAACGCATTATGAACTCTGAAATCGGCCTGCAGCGCCACGCTTTTGAATCCCTCACGCCCGATGTGGTGCTGGACGCGCTTGCCAGCGTCGGCTTGTACGGCGACGGCCGTTTGACGGCGCTCAGCTCCTACGAAAACCGCGTCTACCAGGTGCATTTAGAGCAGGGTTTGCCGCGAGATGCCGCGGCTCCCAGCTCCGTCGTCGTCAAGTTTTATCGCCCCGAGCGTTGGACGGATGCACAAATACAAGAAGAGCACGACTTTAGTTTTGAGCTGATGCAGGCAGAAATCCCCGTCGTTGGCCCTTTGGTTTTGAATGGTCAAAACTTGCACCACCACGCCGGTTTTGCCTTCAGCGTCAGCCCGCAGCACGGTGGCAGACACCCTGAGCTGGACGATTTTGAGGTGCTGGAATGGGTCGGTCGTTTCCTCGCCCGCATCCACACCGTAGGCGCAGCAAAGCCGTTCGTACACCGTCCCGCATTAGACGTGCAAAGCTTTGGTGTTGATTCGATGGAATGGCTGCTCAGCCACGACATGGTGCCTTTGGATGTGCAAGCTGAATGGCAAAAAGTGTGCAAAAACGCTATTGATATAATAGCATTTCAGGCATATTTTACGCCGGATAGAGCCAAAAATGAGCATAAAAAAAGTGATAAAAATGATAGCAACAATCAAGGTGACTCAAACATAGCCACCATCCGCCTGCACGGCGACTGCCACCCCGGCAATATCCTGTGGACGCCGACCGACGCCCCCCACGGTGGCCCGCATTTTGTCGACCTGGACGACGCCCGCAGCGGTCCCGCCGTGCAAGATGTGTGGATGCTGCTCAGTGGCGACCGCCGCCAGCGCACCACGCAGTTGAGCGCCCTGATCGACGGCTACGAACAATTCCGCCCCTTTGACCGGCGCGAACTGGCCTTGATAGAGCCGCTGCGCACCCTGCGCCTGATCCATTACAGCGCCTGGCTAGCCCGCCGCTGGCAAGACCCCACTTTTCCCATCAACTTCCCGTGGTTTGGCAGCAGCGATTACTGGAAATCGCAAATCCACACCTTGGAAGAGCAGATTGAGGCGATGCAGGAAGAGCCGTTGGTGGTGTGACGTACTGGAAAAGACATCGCTTGCAATAGGGTAAGCATCGTCCTAGAATGAACCATCGCTCTGCGATGCATCTCTCACACAGACGGCAAAGCAGCGATAGCGATCAGATGGATGCTATATCGGAAGTCTGGTGTCTTGTCTGTTGTAGTTTGAGGGGATATTTGGCTGGCTTCCGCAACACAGCGAGAAGGAGCTAGCCATGTTCAAACATATCCTGATACCCACCGATGGCTCGGAACTGTCCAAAATGGCCGTCAGGCGAGGGGTGCAGTTTGCCAAAGAAATCAATGCAAAAGTCACCGGTTTGACGGTGACGGTGCCCTACCATTACTTTGCCTTGGACGCGCTGCAACTAAGTGATACGCCCGATCAGTACGCCATTGACGTCAAATCCATGGCGGACAAGAACCTGAGCTATATCAAGGAAGAAGCCAGCAAGGCGGGTGTGAGCTGCGAATTGATCCAGCGCAGCAACGAACATCCCTACGAGGAAATTGTGAAAACCGCGCAAGACTTCATGTGTGACGTGATTTTTCAGGCTTCACATGGCAGGCGCGGTATGAGTGGCCTCCTCTTGGGCAGTGAAACCCAAAAGGTGCTGACCCACTCCAAAATCCCCGTTCTGGTCTACCGTTGAAGGTTTTGGCGCTTGTGGATTCCCGCCTTCGCGGGAATGACGGTTCTGATGGGTTATCGCTGAATAAATCAGTTTACGTGTGCTGACACGGGCAAGTCGCTTTGACTCAAATATGATAGCAGCTCAGGCAATGAATACGCCGGCTAGAGTCGAATTTGACAAGTAAAAAACCATCAAAGTCGGCTTTGATGTTTTGCTATAAATAGTCTAGCAGCTTAGGCAATAAATACGACGGCCATAGTCATATTTGATGCTGAATTGAGTGGTTTTGTGTGTTCAATAGTAAGGGGCAAGAGCAGACCCTGTGTATGTTTCTTGACTTTCTTGTCAAATTGACTAACATATCTATATTGACTAACATTTACGTTAATGAGGAGATACAACCGTGATTACCATGCCATCCGTGGGCGTACAAAACAAGTTCGGCAGTGTTGCCCGCACCGTAAGCCGTGGCGAGTCTGTCACGGTGACGCAGTACGGTGAACCCACCATGATGATTTTGCCGTATGCGCTCGCGCAAGAAGCTTTGCGTTTGTACAACAGCCAAAAAATGATTCGCTTCATGGACGCCATGCCGCCTGTGAATGCAGGTGCGCCAGAGCTATCTTTAGAAGAGATGAACGCTTTGGTGCATGAACTCCGCCAGTGAACATCTCTCGTTAGCTTCTCTCGTGAATGTTTTTCGCAAACGTATCGTCATCGATACCAGCTCACTGATAGCAGTCTGTATCTACCCTGATCGTACGCCTGCCGCTATCTACAAGCAAGCTTTGCTGCGATATCAGCTAGTCGCATCACAAGCGACGAAAACCGAAATAGAAACCGTGCTCAACCGTAAAAAGTTTGACACATGGCGACCTTTAGAAACCCGCACGGCGTGGCTGGCGCTGTATTTCCAAAACATCGAAGAACACGTCCCCTCGCAGCATTTCACCGATTCTGCCGACCCCAAAGACAATATGTTTTTAGACATAGCCGTCGCAGCCAACGCATCCGCCATCGTCTGTAGCGACCCGCATTTACTCAATCTACATCCGTTTTGCGCCAATGGATCGACAATTGATATTTTGAGTTTGCGTGATTTCAAAACTGTGTATTTGCCAGCGTTGTCGCATTGAATTTATGTGCGTTGACACGGGCAAGCTACTTTATTCAAATATGATAGCAGTTCAGGCAATGAATACGCCGGCTAGCGTCGAGTTTGACCAGTAAAAAACAACCAAAGTCGACTTTGGCATTTTGCTATGAATAATCTAGCGGCTTAGGCAGTAAATAGTCGCCCCTGCAAAATTCAAATACACGACCAATCAACCATAAGAAGGCAAACGCTGTGCGCCATTAGACGCACAAACACTCATCCAACGAC
>JAYUCJ010000089.1:0-10849 GCA_043740415.1 Polaromonas sp.
ACTTTTGCAGAGGTCGCCAAAGCGAATTCGCAAGACCCAGGCTCTGCCGTCAAAGGTGGTGATTTAGACTTTTTTGCCCGTGGCGCGATGGTCAAACCTTTTGAGGATGCAGCCTACGCTTTGAAAAAGGGAGACATCAGCACTTTGGTGGAATCTGATTTTGGTTTTCACATCATTCAATTAACTGACATCAAATCAGCCAAGCAACGCAGCTTTGAAGAAACCAAACCAGAGCTGGTTGAAGACGTCAAAAAACAGCAAGCGCAGAAGAAATTTGCGGAACTGGCTGAAACCTTTACCAATGCTGTTTATGAGCAATCAGACAGCTTGAAGCCTATTGCTGACAAATTAAAACTGGAAGTTAAAACAGCTGCGAATGTGACCCGCAGTGCTGCGGCTGGTGCAACAGGTGTGTTGGCAAACCCTAAATTTTTGAACGCTATTTTCTCAGCTGATGCAATTGAGAAAAAGCGTAACACCGAAGCATTTGAAGTAGCCAGTAAACAACTCGTTTCAGGCCGAATCAGCCAATACACCGCAGCACGTACTTTGCCTTTGGCAGAAGTAAAAGACCGTGTTCGTGAAAAACTCTTGGTGGTGCGAAGCTTCGAATTGGCCAAGAAAGAAGGCATGGAGAAGCTGGCAGCTTGGAAGGCTGCGCCTGCCACGGCTGTGATGCCTGTCGCTGTAGAGATAGCACGTAACCAGCCACAAAATCTGCCTGCGCAAATTGTAGAAGCAGCTTTGAAAGCCGAGACCACTAAATTACCAGATTTCGTGGGCGTAGAAGTACCTGGCCGCGCTTACTATGTGGCCAAAATAAACAAAGTGCTGCCACCTGTTGCGACCGATGATGCGACGGCAAAACAGGGCCGCGTGCAGGTATCACAAGCCTGGGTTGCGGCTGAAGACCAAGCGTATTACAACTTGCTGAAAGAGCGGTTTAAGACGGATATCAAGATAGCGAAACCGGTTGTTAAATCAAACCCGTTGAGTCAATAAAAAAACAGTCCCGCAAGGGACTTTTTTTATGACCAATCCAAATAAATTACAACTAATTCCACTTGGTTTTTTTCAAAATTGTGGATTGAGTTCCTACAATAGAAGCTATGTTTGTACACCTTCGCCAGCACACTGAATTTTCCGTCGTAGACGGTACCAACCGCATTCCTGATGTTGTTGAAGCGGCCGCAGAAAATCAGCAGCCTGCGCTGGCCATTACCGATTTAAACAATCTTTTTGGCACGGTCAAGTTTTATAAAGCAGCGCGTAAGTCCGGCATCAAACCATTGATTGGGGCTGAGATTTTTTTAGAAGGCCTGAATCAAGACGCAACCGCTTTGTCACGCATCTTGATATTGGTTCAAAATAACCAAGGTTATTTGAATTTGTCTGAGCTGCTCACGCGCGCTTGGACACAAAACATCGTCAAAGCACAAGCGGTATGCAAGTTGGCGTGGCTGGCGGAATTGAATGCAGGCTTGATTGTGTTGAGTGGCGCACAAGCGGGCGTGGTCGGGCAAACCTTGTTGCAAGGCGATGTGCAACGTGCAGGCGAGATTGCTATGCAGTTGGCCACGATGTTTCCGCACCGGTTTTATATTGAATTGCAACGTGCTGGCAGGGTTGATGATGAGCAGCATGTCGCTGCCGCAGTACAACTTGCCGCACGCTTGAAGCTGCCCGTGGTGGCAACGCACCCCGTGCAATTTACCAATATCGATGGCTACGAGGCGCACGAAGCCCGCGTGTGTATTTCTGATGGAGAAATTTTGGGCAACCAGCGTCGCGTGCGCAAGTTCACCCGAGAGCAGTATTTCAAATCAAGCGCGCAAATGCAGTCACTTTTTGCTGATATACCGTCTGCGTTGACTAACACTTTAGAAATTGCAAAACGATGCAATCTCACATTGGTACTTGGCAAGCCGCAATTACCCGTATTCCCAACGCCGGATGTGAATGGGCAGCAGTTGTCGCCAGAAGAGTATTTTCGTTATTCTTGCCATGAGGGTTTAGATGTCCGTTTAAAGCATTTGTACCCTGATGAAGCGATACGTGAAACGCAAAAACCTACTTATCTAGCGCGCTTAGAGTTTGAAATCGGCACGATTTTGAAAATGGGTTTTCCAGGTTACTTTTTGATTGTGGGTGACTTCATCAATTGGGCTAAAAACAATGGCTGCCCCGTTGGCCCAGGCCGTGGTTCCGGCGCGGGCTCATTGGTTGCGTATGCGCTCAAAATTACAGATCTTGACCCGCTGCAATACAACCTACTGTTTGAGCGGTTTTTGAATCCAGAGCGGGTATCCATGCCCGACTTCGATATCGACTTTTGCCAAGCCAACCGTGACCGTGTGATTGACTACGTCAAACTCAAATATGGCCGTGAAGCGGTCAGCCAAATTGTCACGTTCGGTACCATGGCTGCGCGTGCAGCAGTGCGTGATGTGGGACGTGTGCTGGATATGAGCTACACGTTTTGCGATGGTATCAGCAAGTTGATTCCTAACAAACCGGGTGTCAGTGTCACGCTGCAGTTGCCACCGCCCGGTCGCGCTAAAGACGACAAAATGGTCTACGCTACCGAGGCCGAACCGATCTTGGCTGAGCGCGAACGCAATGAAGACGAAGTTAAAACCTTGCTTGAATTGGCGCGCAAGCTCGAAGGCATGACGCGCAACGTTGGCATGCATGCCGGCGGTGTGTTGATTGCGCCAGGTAAGCTCACAGACTTTTGCCCGCTGTACCAGCAACCGGGCAGCGAGTCTGCTGTGAGTCAGTTCGATAAGAATGACGTTGAAGACATTGGCTTGGTGAAGTTCGACTTTTTAGGTTTGGCGACACTGACGATTTTGGAATTGGCACGCGAATTCATCAGCAAGGGGCATGCTGGGCAAGAGAATTTTGCGTACGAGAATTTGCCGCTTGATGATGCACGCGTCTACAAGCTTTTTACCGAAGGCAAAACAGAAGCCGTCTTCCAGTTTGAAAGTCGTGGCATGCAGGGCATGCTAAAAGATGCGAAGCCGACGCGATTAGAAGACTTGATTGCGCTGAATGCCTTGTACCGCCCGGGTCCTATGGATTTGATTCCTAGCTTCGTGGCGCGCAAGCATGGCCGCGAGGTGGTCGAGTATCCGCACCCGATGGTGGCGGAGATGCTGTCTGAAACCTACGGGATCATGGTTTACCAAGAGCAGGTGATGCAAACCGCGCAGATTTTGGGCGGTTACTCGCTGGGTGGTGCGGACATGTTGCGCCGCGCCATGGGTAAAAAAGATGCCGACGAGATGGCACGCCATCGCCAAATCTTCCGCGATGGCGCATCGAAAAATGCCATCGATGAAGCCAAGGCCGATGAAATTTTCGATTTGATGGAAAAATTTGCTGGCTACGGTTTTAACAAATCGCATGCCGCCGCTTATTCATTGTTGGCATACCACACGGCTTGGATCAAGGTGCATTACACCGCAGAGTTTTTCTGCGCCAACATGACGATTGAGATGGGTGATACCGACAAGCTCAAAATCTTGTATGAAGATGCGCAACGCCCCATCTTGGGCAAACCCGGCATCACGTTTGAGCCGCCAGATGTGAACCGTGGCGTGTACCGCTTTGAGCCAGTTTCTGCCACCGTTATTCGTTACGGCCTCGGTGCTATCAAAGGCACGGGGCAACAAGCGGTTGAGGCGATTGTGGCTGCGCGTGAGGGGCGTGGAGACGGTGCCCAAGGTTCCGTGTGCGGCCCATTTACCAGTTTGTTTGACTTCTGTGTGCGCGTTGAGCGCAGCAAAATCAACAAGCGCACGGTTGAAGCCTTGATCAAAGCTGGCGCTTTCGACACCTTGCAACAAAATCGCGCAGCCATGCTCGATTCGGTTGAATTGGCGTTTGACTTTGCCAGTGCGGCAGAGGCCAACGCCAACCAAGGCGGGTTGTTTGACATGATGGGTGGCGACGATAACGCGCATGGTTCCAGCACCCAAGAGCCCGAACTCAGTGATGCAACGCCGTGGGGTGTGAAAGAGCGTTTAACACTTGAAAAAACCGCGATGGGGTTTTACTTCTCTGGTCATCTCTTTGACGAAGTGTCGCGTGAAATTCGTCAATTCGTGAAGCGCAAGATTGATGATTTGATTGATTCGCGTGAGCCGCAATTGTTGGCCGGTATCGTCAGTGATTTTCGCGTCATCAACGGTCAGCGTGGCAAGATTGGTTTGTTCAAGTTAGACGATACCAGTGGCCAAATCGAAACGACGGTGGACGATGCCACGATGCAGGCGAACCGCAATTTGTTCAAAGAAGACGAGTTGATCATCGTCATGGGGGTGATTCAAGTGGATCGATTCTCTGGCGGTAGCCCACGGCTCAAAATCAGCCAAGTGTGGGATTTGCCGACAGCGCGTTGCCGCTTTGGCAAACATTTGAAAGTCGATATTGGCGATAAAACCCCAGATATCAGCCGTCTGCTGCGCGAATTTCCGCCTATGAAGGTTCAAACCGAGCAGGGCGATTTGCAGCGCGGCATGGCGGTGCGGATGGCCGTCGCTCGATCAGCTGAATTAGGTGTGGTGAATGCTGAAATTCAACTGGGCGATGACGCTAAGTTTTACCCGAGTGATGCGGCATTGGCCAGTTGGATGGTGCAATCTGGCATCTCTAAAACACATATTGTTTATGAGTGAAATAGGCATATAGCCGGCATATTTATTGCTTAAAGTGCTATTGAATTTATAGTAAGTCTTTGGGTTTGAAATACATCTCGATTGGCGATGGAACACGTCCATCCGTATCTTTAGGCAGTATTTCCGTCTTGTCCAAAGCGCGTAAGACGGCGTCATCCCAAGCTTTGTTGCCGCTTGACTTGATGATTTTTCGGCCCGTAATTGTGCCATCTGGCGAGGTTCGAACCTCCACGCCCGCCTCAATATTGCCGGAAACTTCAGCCGTAAACACGATGTTGGGCTTGACCCTTGCGCTTACTCGTCCTGCGTAGCCCGCAGACGGTCCCGTGGATTGTTTTGCGGTGCCAGTGGCTGCTTCCCCACCACTTGCGCCAGCTAAGCCTGCAATGCGCTTTAAATTCGCATCGCGTGCAGCTTTTAATGAGGCTTCGTATTTGGCATCGTTGGCTGCTGCTTTGGCATCCGTGGCCTTTTTAGCATCAGCAGCTTTTTTCACTTCTAGTTTTTTAGCGTCTAAATCACGCTTTTTCTTATCCAAGGCTTCCAACCTAGCTTCTTCTGCGGCTTCCTCCGCGGCTTCTTTCTTTGCCAGCGCCTTTGTCTCGGCTGCCTTTTTCTTCTCTAGTTTCTTCTTTTCCTCTTTTTTCGCTTTTTCTATCGCTATCTGCGGGTCAATTTTGGGCTCTGGTTCCGGTTCAACCACTTTGACGGGTTTGGGTGGTGGTGGAAGTGGTACCACTTTGGGCTCAAACTTGGGTTCAATTTTTGGCTCTGGTTTAGGCTCTGGTTTAGGCTCAGGGGTAGGCTCAACCAATGCCGGTGCGGCTTGTTGCACCGTGGTAGACCACAACTCAGCCTGCACGGGTGCGTTGGTAGATTCGCGTTTCCAGCTGACGCCCCAAGTGAGGGCGGCAATTAAAAATGCATGTGCCAAAACGGCCAAGCCAATGGCACGCCCGCGCCCAGAGGTTGTAGGTGGGGTGAATTCTGGGCGGTCGGAGGTTAAAGACATGTTGATTCAGTCATTCATACAAATGCAGAACTAAATGTAGAAAAAAAGGCAGGTGACTTCATTTTGCAAGTTGCACCGATAAACCAACGCGCTGAATGCCCGCACGTTGCAACTTGTCCATCACTTCAACAACAGTTTCATATTTCACCGCTTTGTCCGCGCTGATGACGACGGGTATTTTTGCATCGTTGTTTTGTGCTTTTTGCACCAAATTAGCTATATTATCAATAGCAATACCTTTTGAAGATGCGGCGGCTGAGTCACTTTTTAGCTCTAGTTTTCCACTCTTTGAGATAATAACTTGAATGACTTTGTCGGCCTGTTTGTTGGCTTTGCCCGTCGTTGGCAAATCAATCACACTCGGTGAAATCAACGGCGCAGTGACCATGAAGATGATCAACAAAACCAACATCACATCGATGAACGGCACCATGTTGATCTCGTTGATGGTGCGCCTGCCACGGCCGCGCGATACTGTGGCTACCATGGTTAGCTCACCACTTTAGCGCTCAAATTGCGCTGCAAAATGTTGGAAAACTCTTCAATAAAGGTTTCCAGTTTGATGGCAATGCGATCAATATCGTGTGCAAACCGATTGTAGGCTACTACTGCAGGTATCGCTGCAAACAGACCAATGGCAGTGGCCACCAATGCCTCGGCAATGCCTGGCGCAACAGTAGCAAGAGTCACCTGCGTCATCGCTGCCAAGCCGGTGAACGAATGCATGATGCCCCACACCGTACCGAACAAACCCACATAGGGCGAGACAGAGCCAACGGATGCAAGGAAAGACAAGTTGGTTTCGATAGCATCCAGCTCACGCTGAAAACTCGCTCGCATCGCACGGCGTGCACCATCTAAGAGCGCACTGTTGTCGTCAATACGGCGTTCACGCAGTTTTTGGTATTCGCGCATGCCGCTGGCGAAAATGCGTTCCATCGGCCCAGCATTGGGGTCATTTTTCTTGGCAGCGCTGGCCAATTCATTCAAACTCGTGCCAGACCAAAAATCTGCCTCAAATTTTTCGTTCAATCGCATCACGCGTTTCAAGGCAAAGTATTTGCGAAATATGGCCGCCCAGCTGGCTACTGAAATACTCATCAGCAAAGCGATAACCAGTTGAACCACAAAGCTGGCATGAAGGATGAGCTGCAGGATGGAGAGGTCTTGGTTCATGTTTCAGTAGAAAATGTGATTGTGAGGGTTGTTCGCTAGATTAGTTCAGCAAAGTACCGGTGACTAAGTTACAAGTTGTATGTTGAATATTAGATTGCAAAGTTATGCCAACATCACACGCAAGCGCTCAATAGCTTGCTGCAGCTGCGGCAGCGAATTAGCTGTTGAAAATCGGATGAATTTAGCGGTTTCATACGTGCCAAAATCTCTTCCTGGTGTTACCGCCAAATGCGCTTTGTGCATGATTTCATAAGCCAAGTCCCAGCTGTCTTTGATGCCTAGCTTGCTACATATTTTAGAGCAATCTGCCCAAGCGTAAAAAGCGCCATCGGGCATAACCGGAACATCAAAGCCTAGCTCTTGCAATGCTGGAATGAAATAATCACGTCGTGCTTTAAATTCGGCTCTGCGCTGCTCGTATTCGGCAATAGACGCAGCTTCAAAGCACGCCAGCGCTGCATGCTGCGTTACCGTGCTTGGGCAAATAAACAAGTTTTGCGCAATGCGTTCAATCACCGGTGCCAAAGCTTTAGGCACAACCAACCAGCCCAGCCGCCAACCCGTCATATTGAAATATTTTGAGAAGCTGTTGATGCTGATGACTTGATCGTCCAAAACCAGCGCAGTTTGACCATACGTATCGTCATGGCTCAAGCCAAGATAAATCTCGTCAATCAACGTGATACCACCTTGCTTTTGCACAAAGTTGTGAATGCGGCGCATTTCATCGGGATGGATGGATGTGCCAGTCGGGTTAGAGGGTGATGCCAACAAAACGCCGCGTGTTTTACCGGACTTCCAAGCTGCTTCAACTTTTGCTGCACTGAGTTGAAAACGCTCCGCAGCAGTCGTTGGAACCATGACGGGCACACCATCTGCCGCGCTGACAAACTGGCGGTTGCACGGGTAGCTGGGGTCAGGCATCAAGATCTCGTCACCCGAATTTATGAGGGCCAAGCATGCCAACTGCAAAGCGGCAGACGCGCCAGCGGTCAAAACAATTCGACTAGCGGGAACATCGACCTTAAAACGCCGCTTATACCAATGGCTAATACGCTCACGAAGTTCAGGCATGCCGCTGGCTTGGGTGTATTGGGTGTTGCCGGCTTTCACAGCGTTAATAGCAGCCTCTTGCACCAGCGGTGGTGCGGTGAAGTCTGGCTCACCCACATTCAAGTAGAGCATGGGGCGCTCTGTATTGAGTAGCTTATCGCCCAATAATCGCGCCGCTTTGGCCACTTCCATCACATAAAAAGGCTCAATGCGCTGGGCACGATTCGAAATTTGCATGTCGTACTAGTTTTTTTATTTTTTAGAAAATTAATCCCAAAATCAATCAGTGACCACGTTGACTTTACCGCTGGCAATGTCGGCCTGCACCTCGCGTGCGCGCAGCTCTGAAGCCAGACCATTGAGCACGCCGTTGACGTATTTGTGGCCATCCGTACCGCCAAATTCTTTGGCCAGTTCAATGCATTCGTTGATGACGACGCGCCAAGGCACATCCAAGCAATGCTTGAATTCATAAGCGCCAATCCACATCACGCTGTGCTCAATGGGGGAAATTTCAGCCAATGGGCGATCCAAGAAAGGCAAAATAAGTTCGTCTAAATCAGTCGCTTGCTCTATACAGCCGTGCATCAAGGTATCGTAATGCGCCGTATCGGCTTTGCTGAAGCCGGCTAAATCGCGTGTGAAAATGTCAATCGAATCGGCATCGTTTTTCCCGACCAAATGCTGATACAGCGCTTGTAACGCAAACTCGCGTGCGCGGCTGCGTACTGATTTGCTGCCAGCTTTGCGTGCGCCTGTGCTGGTCACGCCAGTGCGGATCTGGCGCGGCGGGCGTTTGCCTGATGCTGCGCTTTTCGCTTTGTTGTCTGAGGTGTTGTCAGTACTGAGACTTTGCGCCACAAATGGTTTTGGCGCAAAGGGATTTGGTTTTTCGGATGAAGAAGAAGATGATGTCATGACAATGTATTCAGTAAATTTGCCATTTCCACAGCAACACGGGCGGCTTCGATACCGTTGATGGTTTGGCGCGCTTGCGCTTGCGCTGCATTTTCTACAGTCAAAATCGCATTCGCAATCGGTAATTTGTAATCTAAGGCAACGCGTGAAATGCTGGTGCCTGATTCGTTGGCGACCAGTTCAAAGTGATACGTCTCACCACGGATGATGCAGCCAATGGCAATCAATGCGTCAAACTCGTTTCT
This sequence comes from Polaromonas sp., assembly GCA_043740415.1. Classification (GTDB taxonomy): domain Bacteria; phylum Pseudomonadota; class Gammaproteobacteria; order Burkholderiales; family Burkholderiaceae_C; genus Aalborgiella. Next base: position 9,090 of record JAYUCJ010000089.1, read on the forward strand.
TTCTGCCAGGGCTTGCAGGGCCACGGGCACCTCCAAAGCACCAGGCACGCTGAAGTGCTCAATGTGCTTGGCGACGACGCCCAGCGCCAAAAGCTCGGTTTTGCAGGCTTCTGCCAAGGCATTGGTGATGGCTTCATTAAATCGTGCTTGCACAATCCCGATGTATAGTTTTTTGCCATCGAGTCTGTGGTCGGACACATCTAACGTGCCTTTGTTTTTAATGTCTACACCAAACATAAGTTTCCCTTTTTTTATTTTTCTATGAATATGTTTATTTGGTTTATTTGGTTTATTTGACTTTGGGTAAATAACCCATCACTTCAACGCCGTAGCCCACCATGCTGGGCATAGGGCGCGGGTTGCCAAGAATCGTCATTTTTTTGACGCCACAATCGCGCAAAATTTGTGTGCCAATGCCGTAAGTGCGCAAGTCCATGCGGCCACGCTCTGGCGCTTGGGCCGGGCGTGCGGTGCCTTCAAATTGCGCGAGCAATTGCGTCGCACTCTCGCCACAATTGAGCAGCACAACGATGCCGCACCCCTCGTCATTGATGCGTTTCAAGCTCTCGTCCAAACTCCAAGAATGCATCGTTCGGCCTTGATCCAGCAAATCTATGACTGACAGTGGCTCGTGCACGCGCGTCAGCACGGTGTCTTGTGGTTGCCAGCTGCCTTTGACCAGTGCCAAATGCACACCGCTGCTTGGTTTGTCTTGAAAGGCATGCGCTGTGAATTCGCCGTAAGCCGTGTGCAGCGTGCGCGTCCCCATTTTTTGAATCAAAGACTCATTACGGCTGCGATGCTCAATCAAATCAGCAATCGTGCCGATTTTGAGACCATGCTCCGCCGCAAACAGCTGCAAATCAGGCAATCGCGCCATCGTGCCATCGTCTTTCATGATTTCACAAATAACAGCGCTGGGTGAGCAGCCGGCCAATTGCGCCAAGTCGCAGCCCGCCTCCGTGTGGCCAGCGCGCATCAGCACGCCGCCGTCTACGGCTTGCAACGGGAAGATGTGGCCAGGTTGCACCAGATCTTGCGCGGTGGCGTTTTTGGCGACAGCCGCTTGCACGGTGATGGCGCGATCCGCAGCCGAAATACCCGTCGTCACACCCTCAGCTGCTTCGATCGACACGGTAAACGCCGTTGAGTATTTGCCACCATTGCGTGTCGCCATCGGTGGCAGCTGCAAGCGCTCACAGCGCTCTTTGGTGAGTGTCAAGCAAATCAAGCCACGGCCAAAGCGTGCCATAAAATTAATAGCATCAGCGGTAACAAAATCACTGGCTAGAACCAAATCTCCTTCATTTTCACGGTCTTCCTCATCAACTAAGATGACGATTTTCCCTGCAGCCATATCAGCAATGATGTCTTTAACCGGTGAAATTTTCACAGGAACAATAGGCTTAGGTTGAACGATAGAAAGTGCGGTCATGGTCAGATCTTTCGTGAGTATATTTTTCGTTTATTTGGTTTTGTGCATTTACAGAGTTTGAGCGGCAAGCTTTTCAAAACTAAGCATCCGCTCCACATACCGCGCGACGGTGTCAATTTCTAAATTAACATTTGCGCCAGCTTTTAAGCTGCCTAATGCCGTGTTTTCAATGGTGTGAGGAATCAAGTTGATGTTTAATTCTGTACTTAATTTACCATTCAACGTTGAATCGACAACGCGATTGACCGTCAAACTCACACCGTTCACAGTGATGGAGCCTTTGTAGGCCATGAATTTACCCAGCTCAGGCGGGCAGGTGATACGC
>JAYUCJ010000090.1:0-30430 GCA_043740415.1 Polaromonas sp.
TTTACCGACCGCAGCGCCCTCGCCCGCGAAGCCATGGCGGCCTTGCGTGAATTGCCGCAGGCAGAAGAAGAAGATTACAAAATCATCGTGCAGGTGCTAGCCAGCCGTTTGCTTAGTGCTATCAATGATGAAGTGGACAACTTGCCCGAGGGCGCACAACCCAATGAGGCGGAGCGCACCCGTTTGTCGCGAGACGCGGCGCACTGGGTGATCCGCAAGTGCGAGCAGGAGCTGCGCGAAGCCATGTTCAGCGAAATCGCCAAGCGAGCCAAGTTAATCGATGCCAAACCGCTACCAGATGTGATGGTTTTTCCGAGCAGCATCACGCTGGAAGCATCGTCCAAAAACATCTACGGCGTGTTGCCGCCTACCAATGCGGATGGCGAGCTGGTATCCCAGCGGATGCTGATGGACGACCGTATGTGGTTGGCAGACAAAAGCTACGCGTTTGAAGGTAGCCCTTTCTCGCAAGGGCATTTTGACGGTGCCTGGTTTGGCAACAGCCTGGAAAACCGATTCTCCAAAGCATTGGATCGCGCCAACTTTGTGGTTTGGTGGCACCGCAACCCGCGCAACAAACCGTATGCTGTGCGCGTGGTACGGGCCGAACACGACAACTACTTCTACCCGGATTTTGTTGTCTGTGTAAAACACAACTCGGCCGATGAGCCTATGCAACGCCTGCTGGAAACCAAAGAAGACACCAAAGACGCGTCGCGCAAATCACAGCATTCACCTGACAACTACGGCAAAGTGCTTTTCTTGACACCAGATGGTAAAGAGCGCATGCGCTGGGTGAATGATGATGGCAGCTTGGGGGAAGTGCTGGATTTTGAGGATATGGAAAGCGTGTTGGACAAGCTTGCGAAAACCAGGCCGATTGAGCAGTTGAACCGATAGCTAGACAAGAATATTTTTCTTTGGAAGGGCTGATGTAAATTTACGATTTGCATCGGCGCTTCGGCATGAGATTCTACTCATACACAAATTAAATCGTTTATTTCAAACGAGTTTGTGTTTATGAAAGTTTCATCATGTCCAAAGCAAAAACCACCTTAGTTCAACACGTCGCTTATGTGCCCGAGTGTGTCGATCATGCACTCGTCAGAGCGCAGCATTTAGCCGCCAGCTTGTGCGCTTCTGCCCCTGCCCTACGCGCCTTACCCAAAGTCAAATTCGCCAGTCTTCAGCCCATTGAGCGAAAAATCCTCAAAGAATGTGAAGACAAAGCAGCTGCTGCAAAAGCTCGCATCAATGTGCATCTCAGCAAAATAGACCAGTTGTTTTCAAGCGTGCAGTCGAGTATCAAGATCGATAGCAAGCTTTTGAAACACACCACCCTATCTGACTGGAATCCTACAAACATCTTACTAGCCACAAGAGTGCGTCAACTGGAAGAACTCTCAAAAAATGAGCGTGCCAAGGTCAAAACCTTGATAGCGGACTTGGGTCTTGATCCGCTACTTTTTTTCGAAGATAAGCCAGTACGCCCTCACGATGTCTTTGAAGCCTGTGTATCCAAAACAAAACACCTGCAAGAGGAATGGCAAAAAGCTTACTTTGCAGTCATTGACCAAGCTTTGAATCTGCAGAATCTGTATGTACGCGGCTCTGCCGCCGACTGTCTGGGGCAAATCTGCAAATTTGCGTTGTCAAATACGCTGGAACTCGATCCACCAGCGCAAGATCAAGAAGACGTTTTCATAGCCTTAAAAGATTCGCTGCGTAACCCGTTGAGTGGAGCATGGCCAAAAATTGTCACAGTTGCGCAAGCAGCATTAGCAGTAGATCGTTCAAACGTGGGAGGTGCAGTATGAGCCACCATGCATTCGAACGCCAATATCCTTGGCTATACCCGATCACGTTGTTTTTTGTGGGAACCATCTTTGTCTTGCTGACCATGGTGACCTTGAGTGCCTTTTTTAATAGACAAAGGCAAAAACGATTGAAAGCACTTGAAAGCCATGTATTCCCAGAGCGTTATCAAGCAGAGGTGATGAAACGATATCCGCATCTGTCGACGGAGCATGTCAACATTGCGTTCGAGCAGTTGCGTTTGTATTTTTTCATCTGCATGCTGAAAAAACCTACATCAGTGGCAATGCCATCCAGAATTGTTGATGTGTGCTGGCATATTTTTTTATGCGATACGAGGCAATACAAACATTTTTGCGAGACTGTATTTGGAGATTTTTTGCATCATGAAGTTTGGGTTGAAGCCAATTTAACGGTCCAAAATAAATTGATCCCAGATGTTGTGCAGAAAGAGCAAGAGGATTTATCTGAAGAATTGAAAGCTCAACAAGCTCTTGAATTTCGAAATCAACTTGCGGCGGCTAGGATCTACCAATGGGCAGTTGAATTTGAAGGTATAGGACAAAATTCAATGTTACCAACAGTGCCGCTTTTATTTCGAATCGATAAAGACTTGGCTATCAGTGACGGCTTCTATTATCCTCAGGAACTTACTGAGTTTTTGGCGAATTATGATCTCAAAGCTGCCGAATCAGAGGCGGCTAGTCTAGACTTAGCTGCGGCTGGAAGTGATGGTGCGGCTTGTGGTGATGGTGGGGGTGCAGCAGCCTGTGGGGGGTGTGGTGGGTCTACATAGCAAGATTCATCGAACACCCCCGTAAATTGTGAGACGTCTGTCCTAAACCGGAAGTGCGCCCCTTTCCGGCTATGGCAGCTTCAGAGACTTATGCACATCTCCCAGTTATGAACAGTTTGGGTTCAGAGCTGGCTGCATTCACCCTGAACGACCGAATTTGACGGGTTGATTAACTTTACATAATTTCCGAATGGGCGCATGAATGGAGGCTTCACAACTGGAGACCACCATGGATTCGATCAGCTCGTTACCCCCCTTAACCAAGACATGGTTACTTGACGGCCCGCTTTCCTCACATGTTGAGGCCTATATGGCAAATCTTGAGCGAGGAAGCTACTCCCGGCAATCATTTCGTAGTCACATTGACACACTGGCGCATTTCGCCCATTGGATGGCCCGCTGCACGCTCACGGCCGGTCAACTCGACGAGGACTGCGTTCATCAATTTCTTAATTTTCATCTGCCAAGCTGTGATTGCCATTCCATGGCGCTGCGAAACCATGGTCAGTTGCGCGCCGGACTCGGGTTGCTGCTGGAGGTACTTCGCCAGGAGCGAGTCATCGCCGAATTGTTGCCACCCACCGGACCAATCGCCGAGGAACTGAATCGATACGACGCACACATGCGCGATGCACGTGGTCTTGCCGTGGGGACATGCAAAGACCGTCTGTACAGAGTGGGGCAATTCCTGCGCTGGAAGTTTGCCGACAGGGCCTTCACTGGCAAAGACATGCTGGTGGAAGAGCTGCGTGCCTTCATCACCAAAGAGCTGGAGCGGGTCAATTCGACATCTCATGCCCAATCTTTGGCGGCATCCTTTCGGGCGTATTTCCGCTATCGGCTCACTTGTGGCGACGAAGTGCGTGGACTGCTGGGCGCAATTTCAACGCCCGCTCAATGGACGCTTGCGTCACTTCCCCGTGCCCTCACGGCTGGGGAGGTGCAACGACTGATGACGCATTGTGAGCAAACTGTGTCATCACGATGGCGTCTATTGAGCATGGTCCGGTTGGCTTTGGATCTCGGTTTGCGCAGCGGGGAAATCGCCAAGCTCGAACTCCGTGATATCGATTGGCGCAATGGCACGGTGAAACTCAAGCACACGAAGTCGATGCGCCAAGATATTCTGCCGTTGCCAACAGCCACGGGGGAGGCTCTGGCCGAGTACCTTCGCCACGAGCGTCCAACCACCACCATCAAGACTATTTTTGTTCGCCTAAAAGCACCCCATGACCAGCCCATCGGGGTTGACGCTGTGCGTGCTGCCATCAGTCGGGCGTTGCGATGCGCAGGTATCGCGCAGGGACGCAGTCATTCCCTGCGCCACACCTTGGCGTGTCGAATCGTCAATAGTGGTGGCTCCATCAAAGATGTAGCAGACATGCTGAGGCACCGCTCCTTGAGCACCTCGGTGATCTACGCCAAACTCGACCAACACAGTTTGATCGAAGTGGCCTTACCCTGGCCTAGGAGTGCCGTATGAACGCCGCCGTTGGTCTTCGCGCAAGGGTGCAGGAATTCCTGTGTGAGCAGCGCAATCTGGGCTTTCATCTCGTTTCATGTGGTCGGGAATTACTGAACTTTGCCAGCTTTGTTGAGGATTCAAAGCACCTTGGAGCGGTTACTGTTGAATTGACTTCGCAGTGGGCACGAGAGGCGCATGGCGGTAACGTCAGTCGAGAAACGTCGGCCAGACGGCTGGTGAACTTGCGACCATTTTTGCGGTGGCTACAACAGTTTGAAGCGGCCACCGAAGTGCCAGACGATTCCATATTCGGACCCCTTCCGGCAAGGAAGACACCACACATCTACCGTGCAGACGAGGTATTGGCGCTAATGCAAGAAGCGGGCAAACTTGGTCCCTCTGACGGTCTTCGGGCCGCCACCTATGCGACACTGTTTGGGCTGATTGCTGCGACCGGACTGCGCATTGGCGAGTCCCTTGGGCTGGCTGATATCGATGTGGACCTGGTGGCGGGCGTACTGACGGTGCGAGGTGCCAAGTTTGGCAAGTCCCGATTGGTGCCAGTACATCCAAGTGTGATCGCACCTTTGGCCGCATACCGCGCGACACGCATGAAGCATGTGCCTATTGCGGCGCAATCACTGTTTTTTGTGGGCTCGCGTGGGGCACATCTTGGCAAGCCGTTGGGTGACAGGCAAGTCCACCGCATCTTCACGCAGTTGCGTAAACAGCTTGGCTGGATTGATCGTGGCGCTCATGGGCAACCACGCATCCATGATTTGCGCCACAGTTTTGCGGTGAAACGATTAACGTTGTGGCATGAGCAAGACGTGGATCTAAACCAAAGAATGTTGGCTTTGTCGACCTACATGGGGCATGTCAGGATTGCACACACTTTCTGGTATCTCACCGGTGTGCCTGAGTTGATGGCTTTGGCTGGTGCCAGGTTTGAATGCTTTGCATGTGCCGGGGAGTTTGATCATGAATAATTCCACCGTTTCACCCAGTTTCCCGTCACTGGTTCAATCGTTCTTTACCGAGCATCTGACGAAACAGCGTGCCTTGCGCTCGCGTACCGTGGCGGCCTATCGCGATGCCTTTGTTTTGTTTTTGAACTTCACGCAAAAGCGACTGCAAAAGCCACCCACGGCGTTTTTGCTCACCGATATCACTCCTGCACTCATTCTGGCCTTCCTTGATCATCTTGAAGTTGATCGCCACAACGCAGTGCGCAGCCGCAATGCAAGATTGGCTGCACTGCGCTCATTTCTGAAGTTCGCTGGGCGCAGGGATGTCGCAGGGTTGCATGTCGTTGAGCAGGCGTTGGGAGTGCCGATGAAGCGATTTGAGCGGCCGATGCTCGGATTTCTTACCCGCGAAGAGATGCTTGCCGTGATCGGTCGCCCCGGCCTGAGTTGGGCCAGTCAACGTGATTGCTTGCTAATGGCGTTGATGTACAACACAGGCGCCAGAGTATCGGAGGTAATTGGCGTCAAGGTGTCTGATGTCGTGCTGGATGCCTCAGCTTGCGTGCACTTGCATGGCAAAGGTCGCAAGGATCGCTCTGTCCCTCTGTGGCGATCAACGGTCAAGTCGGTTCGTCAGTGGCTAAAAATCAATCCTGATTTGGCGCCAACCTCGGCCTTGTTGCCCAATCGGTGCGGTGAGGCGATGACCCGCTCCAACGTAACCCAGCGTATGGCCTTGGCCGTGCAAGCTGCCATCAAAACGATGCCAAGTCTGGAAAAGCGTGCGATTTCTCCCCACACCATAAGACACACCACGGCCATGCATTTGCTGCAGTCAGGCGTGGAAATCAGTGTCATCGCGTTGTGGTTGGGACATGAAAGCCCGACAACAACCCATCAATACGTCGAAGCCGATTTGGCCATGAAGGAGAAAGCGTTGGCTCGACTACAGGATCCGGCGATTCCCGCACGGCGTTTCAAGGCGACAGAGTCTTTGCTGGAGTTCTTGAAGAACCTTTAATTATGTAAAGTGAATCAACCCGTCAACTTCGGTTGTTCAGGGTGAATGCAGCCAACGCTGAGCCAAAACTGTTCATAACTGGGAGATGTGCATAAGTCTCTTTATGTACATCTCTGCATAAAGAGACATTCCAGACAAACAAATATCGCAATTGCTTGCTTAAGACCGGTCATTCAACGCACGAGAATTGGTCCGCAATGCGGACGCAATTTATATGGCCCAGCATCACCATGGGTCAGCGATCGGCGATAGCAAACGAGGGCTAGTGAGAAAGCCAATTCGAGCACTGATTTCAAACCTGAGAAATGAAACAGGCGAAATCAGGCTCAGTACCTTTTATCAAATCTCGGTCTGCTCGGCCATTTGGACTTCCCACGCAACGGTTGACACATCGTGGCCTCAAATTGAGGCACGTTCAAATGCCTCAGGACTGATGCCGCCCAGATGACTATGGCGACGACTGCGATTGTAAAACCCTTCAATGTAGTCAAAGACATCCGCACGGGCTAGGTCACGGGTTTTGTAGATGCGTTTGCGGATGCGTTCTTTCTTCAAGTCCAATTTGTAATACGTCGCACTGCTCATGCCGTGTTCACGGCAAAGAGCGGGCACTGGCGTGCCCGTTTCTCCCTGCTTCAAGATGGCCATGATAGCGCTGTCGCTGTACTTGGAAGTTTTCATGAAAAGTCTTTCTGCCCAACTGGGCTTGAAATTCTACTTTTAGATGATGCTTTTTTTAGGGGGGATTACCGTGCGAGTCGAAGTGCAGCCAATACCCCGCCCCTTGGGGCGGGGAAATTTATTCATCGGCATCAGAATCCCTATTTGGCTATGCTAAAGTTACCCAGTAAGAATCCTCTTTAATTTCGTTTGCTTCCTAAGACCCTCTGTTTTTTAACCCAAGCAATTTCAAAGGTATCGCATGACCACCAATCGCCGGGACATTCTCAAATACACCGCCGCGGCTGCCGCTGCGGCAGCACTGCCCACCAGCTTTGCCCAAAACGCCGCGACGGGGATCGACCCGCGTGACCGCGTCTTCATCACCAACGAAGACTCCAACACACTGGTGGTGATTGATCCACGGATCAACACGGTGGAAACCACCATCAACCTGACCAGTTTTGACGAAGATGCACGCCCGCCATTTCGCTACATCACCGCGGGCATCGCGCCGACCCATGCGGTCATGATCCACAAACCGCTGTACCACGGCTGCATTGACGCCCACGGTGCCGTGCCGTCGCCCGATGGCCGCTTGCTGGCCACCAGCGGCCGAGGTTCCAGCAATATTTACCTGATCGACGCCGTGGAAAAGCGCGTGATTGGCAACACGCCCAACCCGTCTGCCGGCCCCTCCACCAACCCCGAGCGCCTGTCCAGCGGCATCCTGCTGGGGCGTGAGCCCCACGAACCCACCTTCAGCCGCAATGGCAAGGAACTCTGGGTCACCTTGCGCGGAGAGGACCGCATCGCCATCCTGAGTGTGGATCGCGCGCTGCTGCAATTGCGCGGCTCGGACGTGTCGGCGGTGCGCCAGTTCCTGCCCACGCTGAATGGCCCGGCCCAGGTCTGGTTCAACCGCGAAGGCACGCTGGCTTTTGTGGCTAGCCAGAAGGTGGCCAAGGTGGACGTGTTTCGTGTCAACCCGGGCGCCGACGGCCATTCTCAGCCGCAGCGCCTGACCACGCTCGACATCAGCGCGCAGGACAAGCTGGGTTTTACACCTTTCATGAAGACCACACCGGACGGCGCTGAGGTCTGGTTCTCCCACAAGCTGGCTGATACCGTGTCGTGCCGTTCGACGCGTGAGGGATTTGACCTGCTCGACAGCGTGTCCCTGGGCAACCTGGGGCGGCCCAACCATGTGGAGTTTGTCGCCAACGCCAAGGGCAGTGTGATGTATGCTAGCCTGTCGCGGGTGGACGACAGCGGCCCTGGCGGCGTGGCATCGAGCCAGATTGCGGTCATTGACCGCAGCGCCAAAACCGGTGAACGCAAGATGGTTGGCAGCTTTTTCAGCCATGGCCGCGAATCGCATGGCCTGTGGACCAACCCGGAAAACACCTTGCTCTATGTGGCGCATGAGCAGGATGAATTGCCCGGCACACCGAACGCCGGCCAGACTGTGTGCAGTGCGTTTGATGTCAGCAACCCGTTCAAACCCGAGTTCATCGCGCAGATTCCCCTGGGCAACCTGAACCTGCCGTCGGGCGGGCTGCGCAACAAGAAGAGCATCAACCTGGTGTACGTGCGCCCTGGCGTGAAAGGGCAAACAGCATGAGTTCCGGCCGCAGGGCCAGGGCCGGGTTCACGCTCGGCCTGGCGCTCATCCTGGGTGCGGGTGCCCATGGCGTCATGGCTCAGTCCGCTCACAGGCATGACCCTGCGGCCATGCAGGCCCCTGCAGCGCCGGGATTTCAAAGCGAGATGGACGCCGGCATGGCGCGCATGATGCAGGACATGCATGCGCCAGGCTACAGCGGCAACGTCGATGTGGACTTTCTGGTGATGATGATTCCGCACCATGCCGGCGCGGTTGACATGGCCCGCCTGATGTTGCAGCACGGGCGTGACCCGGCCACCCGCCAGCTGGCGGAAGAGATCATTGCAGGGCAGACCATCGAGATCGAAAGCATGACGCGTCGGCTCGCAGTGCTGCGTCAGGCCCAAACCACCCGCCAAGCGCCGGAGTTCCCGGCGCTTGGCGGTACTCGCGGGGACTGATTGTCTCAGCGCAAAACTGAAAGCACCTGATTTTTCTTGACGCTTTCTTCGTGCGTTGTCACAACTCCGGCATCCCCACCTCGATCGATATCGTCGGATAGGAAATTCAACCGCATTGGGCTAAGCATGGTACGGGCTTTGGGTTCCCAGCATCTTTGACTTGTGCAGTCTGAGGTGTCGCGGCAGCCGAATAGCGAGACCTCTGGCGAAAAGTCGACTTTGTGCTGACCGATTTGAGTATTCCTGCCCTGGAGGTGTGGCAGCTGTACCGTGGACGGGCAGATTGCGAGAACCGGATCAAGGAGCTCAAGGGAGACTTTGGATTGGGCCGTTTCGTACTGCGGGACTTCTGGGCGACAGAGGCGGCGCTGGGGGTATCCATGCTCAGCTACAACCTGATGAGTGTGTTTCGCCATGCGGTGATGCGCCAAAAGGTGCACCACACGCTCTGCACGCTGCACCATCAGGTGCTGGCTGTGGGGGCGCTGTGGGATGACAACACGAAAAACACCAAGCTGACGTTTCGCTTGGCAGTGGCACGCAAACGAAGACCTTGGTTTGAGAGGTTGTGGGCCAATGCGGGGGAGTCGGTGAGGCTCACGCAGACACCATCAAATTCCTAATGGACAATCTCGGTTTATCGATCCGTTCACCGGCCGAGAACTCCATCGTGAGCACGACGCCACTCGACAGTGCCGTAATCACGTACGGAATCCAGTGGTCATGGAAATCTGCCAGCGCGGTGCGGAAAAGCATGACAGAACGCGCTTCTCGATTGAAGTCGATCTCCTGCTTCAAACTGCTGTCGAACTCGCTGACCACGCGATGCAGATCGAACGCGCGCAGGCGTGGCAAGAGCTTCTCAACCAGGGCGACTAGGGTGTTCAGTGCCGCGATGTCGGTGGCGATGATGCGCGCCAGGCCGGGCCGTTGCACCTTCACCGCCACCCGACGCCCGTCCTGTGTGGTCGCGTCATGCACTTGGGCGATGGTGGCAGCAGCCACCGGGGTCTGGTCGAACGACGGAAACAACGCCGTCAACGGGCTGCCCAATGCCTGTTCGACCGTTGACCTCACCATGTCAAAGCTCATCGGAGGCAAATCGTCGTGCAGCAGTTCCAACTCGTCGATGTAGGCGGTTGGCAGCAAGTCGTGCCGCATCGCGAGCACCTGTCCGAATTTGAGGAAGACCAACCCCAGTTCTTCAAAGGCTTCCCTCACCTGCACCGGTGTCGGCCAATGCCGCCTGCCGAACAGAGCCCCGAGGACCTTGTGGCGGGCGAGCACACTCAGGATTTGGAACAGCCGAGGCAGCGCTCGCAGCGCGCTGCGCTTGTTTCGTTTGATCGTTTCAGCCATGGCTCAATCTCGATGCTGGCGAATCGTGGAGCCGATCAGCGACGACCCGCAAGCATCCGGGATGACCAGCTCGAGCTTGAAGTTCTCGAGTGCCGCCGCGGATCGAAGGCATCTTCTCTTCAACATGCGGCGCTCCCATGCGTCACGATCCCAGCCGCCACGACCACGACTTCGCCCTCGGCGAAGGGCTGCCACGCTCGGTCGTCGAGAGGTACGCTGGCGATCAAGGTCACGGCCTGCATACCCGGCTCGCCCGCCACGCCGTGAGCAGGCGGGCACTGCTCCACCGTGCTGCTCGACTGCGACAGGCGGAACAAACCCGGCGGCTCGATCCGGCCGCTGGCCGGATGGATGCGGCGATGGTCATGGGCAAACAAGACCTCGGCATCGGCATACAGGAAGTTGGCCGGCCCCAAAAGGCGCAAATCGGCCGAGAATTGCGTGACCACTGCCAAACGCTGTTCAACCGACGGCGGCATCGCGGCGTGACCCCACAAACTGAGCAGGCGTTCCAACAGCGCGCAAAAGGCGTGTTCGGAGTCGGTGTTGCCAATCGGACGGTAGCGCTCGAAGGCCAGCCCGGCCGACTGCGCAATGCCCGGCAGATGGCCGTTGTGGGCGAACACATGGCTGCGCCCGGCCAGCTCGCGTACAAAGGGCTGGGTGTTGGCCAGGCACACCGTGCCCAGGGTGGCACGGCGGATGTGCGCGACGGCCAGGGTCGTGGCCGGGCCGCTGTGGCCCAGCCAGCGCGCGAGGTCGCTGTCGCTGGCTGCGATCGGTTCGCGAAACAGTGCCGAGTCGTTTCCTTGGTAGAACGCCGCGCCCCAACCATCGCGGGTACCGCCGGTCGGGCCGCTGTGGCTGGCCAGCGCCTCGAGCGAAACGTTTAGGTGCGCCGCGTGGCGCGTCGACAGGGCTAGCAGTTCACACATGGCGCGGGAGGTGCCGTTGGCCGCAGTGCCGGATCAGAGCCCGTCGCCGACGACCAGACGCGCAAACGCAACGGCATTCAATGTGCCAATCGCTTGGTGGCGAATTCGAAAACGACCGCGCTCGATGGTCCGTCCCACAGCTCGGCCGTGACCGGCTGCATGCGAAACAGACGCGGTGTTCAATCTGCATGCCGTCGAGTTCCTATTCCAGGTTACTGCGATGCGTACAGGTCTTCGTTGCGATGATCAATACGTCCATGGTGGTGGTCGACAAGTGTGGGATTTATTAGACATCACGCGTCGCCGCCGACGCCCTGATCCACCAGAGCCGCGCGTACCCGCTCGAGCTTGGCGCGAACCTCGGTCGCGACGCTGCCGACCTCGGGGTTGCTGGTCATTTCCATCACGGCCACCGGGTCCATGAAGGCGACCACCAGGCGGCCATCGGCCTCCTCGCGCACGACCACATTGCACGGCAGCAGCAGGCCGATGTCGGGCTCGGCCGTCAGCGCACGGTGGGCCAGCGGCGGGTTGCAGGCACCCAGGATTCGGTAGGGCCGCACGTCGAGGTTGAGCTTGGCCTTCATCGTGGCCTGCACATCGATCTCGGTGAGGATGCCGAAGCCTTCGGCCTTAAGAGCCTCGGTCACCGCAGCAATTGCCTTGGCGAAGTCCGGATCCTTCAGGACGCAGTGAAAACCGTACTTCGAAGGCGCTGGGGAAGCTTGCTGGGGGTGAGTCATGGCATCGTCCTCACTGTTTGCCCGAGGCCGGCGGCATGCGCTGCGACATCATGTCCATCATCATCTGCATCATTGCCATGTGTTGCGTCATCATCGGTTGACGCTGGGCCATGTCGGCCGACATGCCTTTCGCGTCGCCCATGCCGCCCATACCCTTCATCATGCCCATGCCGCCCTGCATGGCTTTCATGTGCTCGCCCATCAGCGCCTGGCGTTCCTCGGGTGTCTTGGCGTTCATCATCTTCGTGTGCATGTCGCGCATGGTCTTCATCTGACCGTCCATCGCGGCCATGCGCTCGTGGGTTGCCATGCTGCTGGCTGGTGCCGCTGATGGCAACGGCAAGTGCAATGGGTCGAAAATAAGTCATGACAAACTCCTCGGTGGGTTAAAAAACTGGGCTGGAATATTAAAAAGTATGGACTGGGATAGCGTGGGCTAAGGGATCATTTGCCGCCGCGCCTGAAGATCCATACGACGAGTGCAACTACCGCGATGGCGAGCAGAATCGGCATCCACATCCCGCCGTATCCCCCCATCCAGCCGCCGCTCCACGCGCCGCCCATCATGTTGCCGTTCTGCGCCAACGCGGCGCTGGTGGACAGAAGGGGCGTCGCGCCCACAAACAAGGTACGCAAGGTGTTCATGATTTCTCCAGAAGTGCAAGCATTGGAATGAATGTCGGTGACACGTATGCTATGTGCAGACGCTGCCGACGTCTGTGCGACAGCGCACCCTCAATCGTGCTGACGGAGCCGCCGCACGTATACCAGTAACTTTCAGGATTTCAGTGTTCATGATGAAATTCTTTCTGTAGTGGGTGAGTAAAAAAGTGAAAAGGCTACTCATTTTATTTCGCTAATAAATGCATATTGCATCTGTTTGAATGCGGCGTCTGTGCGCTTTAACACATAACGCGATGTCGACGGTGAAAAGTCGGGAGTTGGGCGAATCTCCTTCGATCTGTTGTTTTGTCTCAATGAGCATCCAGTTGCTCTCGAAATTGCGCCAAGTACTGCGGCTTTGGGGTATGCGGTTTGGGCATTTTGGAATCCTTTATTTGAACAATAAGGTGTCCGTGAAATGGGGTCAATTCCAACTTGACGCCCAATCAAAAACTACAAGCCTACAAACTATTTCACCAACCCTCTACCAAGCAGTGGTGCTAAAAATGGGGGGATTACCGGATGAGTCAGCACAAAATTGACACTCTAAAATCACAAGCCCAATGTGTTTATCAGACTTTGGGAATACATATTCAAGGATATAGTCGGAAAATTCTAATTTTTATAATTAAGTTTATTTTGGATTAATGAGTTGACGGCATCAAACTGACTTAGAAAGACTTTTCCCTTGAAGTTTTCAAAAAAATCTGAGTGCTTTAAAGAATCCATCACTGGACCCTTGACTTCAGACAAATGAAAATTCACATTAGAAGAATTTAATCGATGCGAAATAGCGTTGAGACTTTCTAGAGCGCTGGCATCGATCATATTAACGGCAGAACACATCAAAATAACATGCTTCACATCTGGCTTTAAAGCAACTTGCTCATAAATTTTGTCTTCTAAATACCCTGCGTTTGCAAAATACAAACTCTCATCGATTCGTAACGTGAGTATGGATGGATGAGTAATCACTTCATAGCGGTCTACATTCCGGAAATGCTCAGTGCCTGGCACCAAACCAACAACTGCAATATGGGGTTGGCTGGTTCTCCAAAGAAAAAGCAACAGCGACAGAGACACGCCTACCAAAATACCAGTTTCAACGCCTATTAAAAGCACACATACGATAGTGGCGAGCATGGACGCAAAATCTGATTTGCTGTATTTAAACGTCCGCAGAATTGAACCAACATCGACCAACGAGAGAACAGCCACAACAATAGTCGCGGCCAGCACGGCCTGTGGCAAATACTGAAACAATGGCGTTAAAAACAAGGTCGCAGCAAGTATACCTATGGCCGTGAATGCACCAGCCAGGGGTGTTTCAGCGCCTGCATCGTAATTGACCACTGAGCGCGCAAAGCCACCTGTGACTGGAAATCCACCAGACATAGCGGCAGCAACGTTCGACACACCCAAACCAACCAACTCTTGGTTCGGGACGATGCGCTGCCTGCGCTTGGCAGCCAATGTTTGCGCTATTGAGATTGATTCAACAAAGCCTACCAAGCTAATCAGCACGGCAGCTGGCAACAAACTTGACCACAACTTGTAATCAAATACAGGCATCGCAAAAGGTGGCATACCCGACGGGATGACGCCAACCAACTTGACACCTTTAGCTGCCAAACCAAAGCCAACGACAGCCAAAATGGACATCACAATCACCAACACAGGCCCGGCTTTAGCAAGCAAATCTGCCGTCGCTGTTTTGATACCAAAACGCATCAACAAAGGTTTAAGCTGCTTGCGAACCCAAAATAGAAATGCCATAGAAATAGCGCCAATCGCCAATGTATATGGATTGATGTTGGCGAAATTAGTTGCCAAAGAATGCAGCATGTCTGGCAAAGTATCGCCTTCAGACTTCACACCCAAGATATGCTTGAGCTGACTGGTTGCGATCAAAATCCCCGAAGCCGTGATAAAGCCAGAGATAACTTGATGGCTTAAAAAATTGGCGATAAAACCTAAACGCAGCAAACCCATGATGACCAGCACCAAACCAGACATCATCGCCAAAATAACTGCGGCGGCAAGATACTCTGGTGAACCGGTTACAGCAACTTTCCCCAGCGCGGCTGCCGTCATCAAGGACACCACGGCAACTGGACCAACAGCTAAAGTACGACTGGTACCAAAAATAGCATACGCGACCAAGGGCAAGATAGATGCATACAAACCAATGTGTGCAGGCAAGCCCGCAAGCATGGCATAGGCCAAGCTTTGCGGCACCAGCATGATGGTGACGATTGCCGCAGCAACAAGGTCTTTCACCGCATACGGTTTACCGTATGTAGGTAGCCATTCCAATATGGGAAAGTATTTTTTCAGTCCAGTCATCATCTTTCTTCTATGTCCTTTAAAAAATAACCATGCCCCTACAACGCCGGCTTAGCCATCCACTCTTTGCCTTTCAACATCAAATCCCGCTATGAAATGCGGAGACTTTGGTAGAAGTTGCCGCGTTTATGGAGATGTGATATCTCAGCGCGTTGGGATGATTTTATATGTATATTATCATATATATATATATATATATATATAGAATTCCACAGAATCGGAAACTTCTCACATTGGAGATAGTTGCTGGTATTTACCCGTATTTTCGGTAAATCAGTATTGATTAGCGCTATGTAGAGGCATTTAGCGCACGATATGCCTTCAATCCACCACCAATGAATGAAGCATTAACATACCCCATAGCTCGCAAAGTGTCTGCCGACAGCGCACCACGGTTGTAGGCGTTGCAGTAGCACAAGATGCGCGTGTTCAGGTCAGGTATGACGCTTTCAACGTTCATCTCCAGCTTGCCTCTGCTCACGTGCAGTGAGTCCGCAATATGATCCGCATCGTGCTCTTCTTTGTCGCGAATATCAAGCGCAATGGCACCCTCTCGCATGAGTGCATCGACTTGATCAGGGGCGACTGCTGCAACGCATGACATGGCAGCATCTGCCAAAGCTTGGAATTTTTCTGTGTACGCCATATTAGTCCTTTTTAACGTATTTTATGTGTATTTTATGCCTTTAACAGGCGTATTTATTGATAATTAAGCTATTAAAAATATAGCGAATAGTGCCTAAAAAATCACCCTGACAAGTTCTTGCAAAGTAGTCCTACTCACGCTCTACTTCTAAATAAGTGGCGTTGGCCAATTGAGGAATCCACACCCCAGCATGCTTGAGGTGCGCAAACGGCTTGGCATCAAAGCTTTTAATGGCACGGTTCATATCTCCGTCACCCTCCACGGCTTTTTTCATATGTGCGCGTAGCGCCAGTAGCAAATCGCGAGTTTGCAACTGTGCCGTTGCCAAGTCCGTCACTTTGCCATGTCCGGGTACGATCGTTTGTGGTTTCAGCGATTCAATCGCGGCAAACGATTCCAACCAGTTTTTAGACCGACTCACAGGAATCAGACCCAGCACACGGTCAACATAAACCACATCTCCAGCGAACAATACATTTTTTTGCGGCAACCATACCAACATATCGCCAGGTGTATGACCACCATTGCGGTACTTGAGTTCTATCACCACACCACCTAACTCCAGCTTTGTATCTTTGTCTTTGATAAAGCGAGTCGGCAAAGTGGGCACGGTACCGTCAAGTCGCTCTTTGAGAACTTTGAGCCCCTCCATTTGTTCAAATGTGCGCGCTTTCATGTCAGCTTCGGCATTTGCATGGGCGATGATCTCTATACCCTGCGCTTTGAAATAACCATTACCCAACCAGCGGTGATCTTGATCCCCCGTGTTGATGACCCACTTGATCGGTTGTTGCGTTATTTTCTGAACTGCTTTGTGAATTTTTTGAGCAGTCTGAAAACTGGAGCCACTATCAATCAAGACCGCCCCCGCTGGGGTAACAATCAGTCCAATGTTGGCATTCAAACCTTCATTTTCATAGTTGCGACCATCCGTATCACCAATGTAGGCGTAGACACCATCTGACACGGGTTTGAACTCAACTTCTACAGCATGTGCTGCGCTAGACAAAACGATAAACGCCGAAGTGAGTAAAAACAGGCGGTAGATATAGCGTGAAATAAGCATAAATTTATCCTTGAAAACTGCTTAGAAACTGACATTGATGTATCCCATAGCTGGCAAGCTACCCTGGTGGAGTTACTTGCAGTTATTATGCAACTTCCACTTGTCTTCATGACCTAAAAACTTTGCATAGTTAGGCACAGTACAGCGCTCAATTTCCGCAGCTTCAGCGGCTGTTTTTACAGTAGCACGCGCAGTGCTTGCTGGTTCTGTTTTAGCTACTGGCGTTGCAGTAACTGCAAGTGATTCACTATTCGCTTTTTGCCCGTAGACCAAGGGAGCAATACCGCTGATAGTTAGTGCGAACAAGGCGACAACGGCGAGTTGAACTTTGCTCACGCCAGCGTTTTTAGCCGATGGCATGTCGCACACGCCACCTGGACACAGTTGGGCTTGGTTTTTATTCAGGCTGTTGTACAACTTACAACCTATACAAATGCCGAATGATGCTTCAAAAAACATCAAAGTCAGACAAGTGGCACAGGTCAATAAATTGATGGGGCCGACAACATTGTTAATAACCATCGTATAGGCCATCACCAGCGCCAAAACAAAGCCAATCGCCCACGCAAATCGCTTTTGCGGTGCGCCTGACCATTCAGGTTGCTGTTTGCGCACAAACCATTGACCGACAATCAAACTTGGTGCAAAGCGTGGATTGATGAAGATTCGAATTGTAAAATCAGTCAAAAATACGACAATGAACAAACGCGTTGGTTCGAAATTACCAATCAACCATGCGTTCATAAAAGACATAAAACCAAATAAAAACATGATGCCTGCTGCTGCCCGCACGGCGCGCTCATTCAGCACCCTCACATTGAAACCTTCTTTTTGCTCACCGAATTCAAACAATTGACTCATCACTAGCTCCTAAAATTTGTTGTACCTATTTTCTAAGTTCAGCCCACTTAAGCGTATGATTCGAATCATATGCGAAGTAAACTTAGATGAAGCTTCCGATGGACCACTTACCCGCTCCGTTGCAAGTTTTGCTGCCTACCACCTTGCAACTGCAATGTAGATTGTTGCGGTGCGTCAAAAACGAACGCCTTTTTGACCAAGGCAAACGCCCCGAGATGATGTTTTACATTTGCAATGGAGAAGCCGTTTTGCAAAGGGTGGGCTTGCACGGCGCAATTTTGGTGTTGCAGCGTGTGCGCCAAGGTTTTATTTCTGAGGCTAGTTTGCAATCCGACAGCTACCACTGCGAAGCCGCAATGACAGCATCAGGCGATGTGATTTGCATCCCTATTTCTGCCATTCAGCAAGAGATCTTAACCAACACCACCTTTGCCATGCGTTGGGTTGCCATGCTAAACAAAGAGCTCAAACGCCTTCGTGCGCAGTGCGAACGCTTGTCATTGAAAAGCGTGAAAAATCGTCTGTTGCACTTGATCGAGACCGAGGGTGACAACGGGAAATTAGCCCTAGGTTCGGGTTTGAAGTCCATCGCGGCAGAACTAAGCGTTAGCCACGAAGCTTTGTACCGAACAGTTGCAGAGCTAGAAAAGAGCAACATTCTATATAGAGACAATGATTTTATTTGCTACAAATAATATAGCTATTTAGGAAATAAATACGCCGGCTAATGGCATATCTAATGCGAAAATAGCACCAATTTTTAGCTCTTTTACTAATTCGCGACTGTTACTTATACCGCTTCGCCATGTCATCCATCGATACCGGTTTGATCTTGCTACCCTGCCCTGCACAGCCAAAGGCTTCAAAGCGCAGTTTCACAATGCCGCGCGCGGCGTTTTTAGCGGCAACCAAGGCCTTGCGCGGGTCAAATTCACTCTTTTGCTGTGCAAACACTTGGCGCATCGCACCCGTCATCGCCAGCCGAATGTCAGTGTCGATGTTGATTTTGCGCACGCCGCTCTTGATCCCGCGCTGGATTTCTTCTACCGGTACGCCGTAGGTTTCTTTGATGTCACCACCATACTGCCGGATGATGGCCAACCATTCCTGTGGCACGCTGCTGGAGCCGTGCATGACCAAATGGGTATTCGGGATTTGCGCATGGATGGCAGCAATGCGATCCATCGCCAAAATGTCGCCTGTGGGCTTGCGGGTAAACTTGTATGCGCCGTGACTGGTGCCGATGGCGATAGCCAAGGCATCAACACCGGTTTGTTCAACAAAGTCTTTGGCCTGCACGGGGTCGGTCAGCATCATGTCGTGGGTCAGCTTGCCTGCTGCGCCTGAACCATCTTCCTCACCTGCTTCGCCAGTCTCAAGAGAACCCAAACAGCCCAACTCTCCTTCGACTGACACGCCAATGGCGTGCGCCATTTCGCAAACTTTGCGTGTCACAGCGACGTTGTACTCGTAGCTGGCGGGTGTTTTCGCGTCTTCCATCAACGAACCATCCATCATCACGCTGGTAAAACCCGAACGGATAGATTGGATGCACACCGCTGGAGAAGCGCCATGGTCTTGATGTACCACCACAGGCACATCAGGATGTGTCTCCACAGCCGCCAGCATCATGTGGCGCAAATAGGCCTCGCCCGCGTACTTGCGTGCGCCAGCCGAGGCTTGCAAGATAACTGGACTGTCCGTCTCCTGAGCGGCTTCCATGATGGCAAGGATTTGCTCTAAATTGTTCACATTAAAAGCCGGAACGCCGTAGCTGTTGTCAGCTGCGTGGTCGAGTACTTGTCTGAGGGATACGAAAGCCATGGAAATCTCCTGAGTTTAATAAAAGTTAAGAATATTCAATCTGCTATAAAAAATAGCTATTTTATAGGGACAAATATGACGCTAGCCAGCGTATTTATTGTCTGAGTAGCTATCAAATATATAGTATTCTTTGTGCAGCGAATTGATGCTATCCCGCAGCTCGTTTGGTCAAAATCTCAAACGCTGGCAAGGTCTTGCCCTCCAGCACTTCAAGGAAAGCACCGCCACCGGTGCTGATGTAGCCAACCTTGTCCTCAATCCCGTACTTGGCAATCGCCGCCAGCGTGTCGCCACCGCCGGCGATGCTGAAGGCTTTGCTGTCCGCAATCGCTTGGGCGATCACTTTCGTGCCATTCTCAAACGCGGCAAATTCAAACACGCCCACAGGGCCATTCCACACAATGGTGCCGGCTTTGAGCAGTTGGTCGGCCAGTTTCTTGGCGGTTACAGGGCCAATGTCTAAGATCAAATCATCATCTTCCACGTCTGTCGCCGCTTTCACGGTCGCCACCGCGTCGGCAGAGAAGGTCTTGGCCGTCACCACATCCGTCGGAATCGGCACTTCCGCGCCACGGGCTTTCATGGCCGCAATGACAGATCTGGCCTGCTCCAGCAAATCCGGCTCTGCCAAGCTTTTGCCGATTTTCAGACCTGCAGCCAACATAAACGTGTTGGCAATACCGCCACCGACGATGAGTTGATCGACGTTATTCGCCAAACTCTCCAAAATCGTGAGTTTGGTTGACACTTTGGAACCCGCCACAATCGCCACCAGCGGGCGTTTCGGGGCCGTTAAAGCTTTAGAAATCGCATCCATCTCCGCCGCCAGCAGCGGGCCGGCGCAGGCAATCGGCGCAAATTGAGCAATGCCGTAGGTCGATGCCTCCGCGCGGTGGGCCGTGCCAAAGGCGTCGTGCACAAAAATATCGCACAGAGCGGCCATTTTCTTGGCCAATTCAGGGGAATTCTTCTTTTCACCGACGTTCAATCGGCAGTTTTCCAGCATCACGAGGTGGCCAGGGGCGACCGGCATGCCACCCAGATTCACGCCGTCAATCCAATCAGAAACCACAGGAATATCCAGCCCCATCAGCTCGCCCATGCGCGCGGCCACAGGGTCTAAAGAATCAGCCGGTTGGAAATCACCTTCCTTGGGGCGACCCAAATGCGAGGTCACCATCACCGCCGCGCCAGCGTCCAAAGCCATCTGGATGCAGGGAATCGAGGCGCGAATGCGGGTGTCTTCGGTGATGTTGCCGTTGTCGTCCTGCGGCACGTTCAAGTCGGCGCGAATGAAAACACGTTTGCCTTTGAGCTGCCCCTTGGCGATGAGGTCGGAGAGGCGGACAAATTTCATGGTCATCCCCTTTATTTGCCTGCCACCACGCGCACCATGTCCAAGCACTTGTTTGAGTAGCCCCACTCGTTGTCGTACCAAGCGACGATTTTGACGAAGGTGCTGTCCAAGGCAACGCTTGCATCGGCGTCAAAAATAGAGGTGCGGGTGTCACCACGGAAGTCGGTCGCGACGACTTTGTCTTCGGTGTAGCCAAGTACGCCTTTCAAAGCACCTTGTGATTGCGCTTTCATCTCAGCGCAAATCTCGGCCATGATGGCGGGGCTGTTGAGTTCGCAGGTCAAATCGACCACCGACACGTCAGACGTTGGCACGCGGAAAGCCATGCCGGTGAGCTTTTTGTTCAGCTCAGGAATGACCACGCCGACGGCTTTGGCTGCGCCGGTTGATGATGGAATGATGTTTTCCAAAATACCACGACCACCGCGCCAGTCTTTGTTGCTCGGGCCGTCGACTGTTTTTTGCGTTGCTGTGGCGGCGTGCACGGTGGTCATCAAACCGCGTTTGATACCCCATTTGTCGTTCAACACTTTGGCCACAGGTGCCAGGCAGTTGGTGGTGCAAGACGCGTTGGAGATGATGGCTTGACCTGCGTAGGTGCTGTCGTTCACGCCGAAGACGAACATGGGGGTGTCGTCTTTAGAAGGTGCAGAGATGATGACCTTGGTCGCGCCAGCGGCGATGTGCTTTTCAGCGCCGGCTTTGTCTAAAAACAAACCTGTAGATTCGATGACGACAGTAGCGCCCACTTCGTTCCACTTCAAAGCTGCAGGGTCGCGCTCTTGCGTGAGGCGGATTTTCTTGCCGTTGACGATCAAGGTGTTACCTTCAACCGATACATCGCCTTTGAAGCGGCCGTGCACCGAGTCGTATTGCAGCATGTAGGCCAGGTATTCCGGCTCCAGCAGGTCGTTGATGCCGACGATTTCGATGTCGCTGAAACTTTGGATCGCTGAGCGAAACACGTTGCGTCCGATGCGGCCAAAGCCGTTGATGCCGATTCGAATTTTTCCTGTTAAGTTAATCATTTCTATTTCCGTAAATTTTTATAATATGAGATAAATATGGCATTATCCAGCGTATTTATTGTCTAAACAGCTACTTTTTTAATAGCATCGAGAAATCAGCAATCACCCGATCAGGCCCACAGGATTCAATAGGAACTCCCATGTTGTATCCGTACGGCAATGCCCAAACTGCGATGACAGCGTTGCGAGCTGTAGCAACGTCGATAGATGAATCACCGACAAACAAAGCCCGTTCTTTGGAAACTTTGAATTGCTCTAAACAGTGTTCAATACCTGCAGGATTTGGTTTCTTAACTGGTAAGGTGTCGCCACTGATGACCGCGTCAAACTGATCGGTAAGTTTGTGGACTTCCAAAATCGTCTGTGTGTAGCGCCCCTCTTTGTTGGTAACCACCGCCAGTTTGACACCTTGCGCACGCAAAGTCGCCAAAACTTCACGTACATGCGGATAAAGTTGACTACGGGTACCACAGCGCTTTTGGTAATTGCGGTCAAACTCGGCTGCAATCGGTTTGAGACCGGGTGACTGCCGAATTTTCTCGTGGCTGGTCATGCCGACGAAAGCCAGTGCTTGGATCAGCAGCTCAAGAGTACCGTGGCCAATCCAATCGTTGACATGCGTTTGAGTGACCTGTCCCATGTCAAATCGCGTCAAGGTGTCGTTGACCGCATCGCAAATTTCAGGCGCAGTTTCAATCAGTGTGCCGTCTAAATCAAACAGAATGGCATCAAATGAAGAGGGTGTTACAGCGGTTGTGTTCATGACGTTTAATTATTCGATTTGATAATCTGAGCCGGCAGACGACTCTCTAGCCGTGCATCTTTACGTGCGATAAGCTGGCGTACCTCTTCGCACACATGCTCTAACGTGATACCAAAGTGCTGGTACAAATCTTTTGCAGGAGCGGATTCACCAAACGTGGCAATGCCCACGACAGCGCCCAAGCGGCCAACGTACTTGCGCCAAAAGTCTGGATGCGCTGCCTCCACCGCCACCGTTGGCAAGTTCAAAGGCAATATCTCGTCTTGGTAGGCTTGGCTTTGGCGGTCATACACATTGGTGCAAGGCATGGACACCACGCGGGTGGAGATGCCTTCAGCGGCCAAAGCAGCTTGGGCTTCCATCGCCAGCGATGTTTCTGAGCCTGTGGCCACGATGATGGCTTGCGGCTTTACGCCCTCTGCCAAAATATAGCCGCCTTTACGAATCGCAGCGACCATGCTCACATCTGTCAAACGTGGCAGATTTTGGCGTGACAAAGCCAGGGCGCTAGGGCCGTCTTTGCGCTCAACAGCACAAGCCCATGCGACAGCAGTCTCTAAACCATCCGCTGGACGCCAAACATCCAGCCCCGGAATGATGCGCAGCGAAGGCACATGCTCGACCGACTGGTGCGTTGGACCATCCTCACCCAAGCCAATGCTGTCATGGGTAAAAACGTGAATCACACGCTGCTTCATCAGTGCAGCCATGCGGATGGCGTTGCGGCTGTAGTCGCTGAAGGTCAAAAACGTGCCGCCGTAGGGGATGTAGCCGCCATGCAGTGTGATGCCGTTCATGATGGCCGCCATGCCGAATTCGCGCACGCCATAGCTCATGTGGTTGCCCCACTGAAAAGCGCCCTCTTTGTCAGGGCCGGCTTTGACACAGCCTTTGAAGTTGGTCAGGTTGGAACCGGTCAAATCTGCCGAGCCACCAAAGAACTCAGGTAGCAAGGGGGCGAGCAAGTCCAAGGCGTTTTGACTGGATTTACGGGTGGCAAGAGCGTCAGGCTTGGCGGCGATAATGGCAAAAACGTCGTTAATGTTTGCTGCAAACGCGGGCAACAAATCACCCGCCATGCGGCGCTCAAACTCTGCCGCTTGCGCGGGGTAAGCCGTACGATAGGCTTCAAAACGTGTGCGCCAAGCGCGCTCAACCGTTTGGCCGCGCTCAACAGCGTTCCAGGCATTTGCGATTTCTGCAGGAATTTCAAACGGCGCGGCTGTCCAGCCCAGTTGAGCACGGGTAGCGGCGATTTCGGCAGCACCTAAAGCTGCGCCGTGCACATCATGCGTACCGGCTTTATTGGGGGAACCTTGGCCGATGACGGTTTTGCAGCAAATCAGCGTGGGTTTGCCGTCGGGATGTGCGCTTTGGGCTTTGGCCGTCACAATTGCTGCATCAATCGCAGCTGGGTTGTGGCCATCTACCGCTGCGATGACATGCCAGCCGTAGGCTTCAAAACGCTTGGGGGTGTCGTCGGTAAACCAGCCCTCAACGTGGCCGTCAATCGAGATACCGTTGTCATCGTAAAACGCCACCAACTTGGACAAACGCAACGTGCCCGCCAAGGAACAAGACTCGTGGCTGATGCCTTCCATCATGCAACCATCACCTAAAAAAACATAGGTGTAGTGGTTAATGATCTTGTGGTCAATTTGGTTGAATTCAGTAGCCAACAGCTTTTCAGCCAAAGCCATACCTACCGCGTTGGTGATACCTTGCCCTAGTGGGCCGGTGGTGGTTTCCACACCGAGGGTGATGCCCACTTCGGGGTGGCCAGCGGTTTTGCTGTGCAGCTGTCGGAATTTTTTCAATTCCTCCATCGGCAAGTCATAGCCGGTCAGATGCAGCAAGGCATAAATCAGCATCGAACCGTGGCCGTTGGACAGCACAAAACGGTCGCGGTCCGCCCATTTTGGGTTGGCGGGGTTGTGTTTCAGGTGACGATTCCACAGCACCTCGGCAATATCGGCCATGCCCATAGGTGCACCAGGGTGGCCGGATTTGGCTTTTTCAACCGCATCGACAGCGAGCATGCGGATCGCATTCGCCATGTCTTGGGCGAGTTTGGGGGTAGGCGCAGCGTAGGTCATCTCAATTTGCCCCCAGCGCGCGTTTACGTCGCTCCATCATTCGCCACACAAAGGGCGTGAAGATGAGCTGCATGGCCAATTCCATCTTGCCACCCGGTACCACGATGGTGTTGGCGCGGGACATGAAGGAGTCACCAATCATGTTGAGCAGATACTGAAAATCAATTCCCTTAGGTTTGGCGAAGCGAATCACGACCATGCTCTCGTCGGGCGAAGGTATGTCGCGTGAGATGAACGGATTGGACGTGTCGACCATAGGAACACGCTGAAAATTGACATGTGTGTGTGCAAACTGCGGGCAGATGTAGTTCACATAGTCGGGCATACGTCGCAAAATTGTGTCAGTCACTGCTTCAGCACTATAGCCGCGCTGGTTTTTGTCGCGGTAGAGTTTTTGAATCCACTCTAAATTGATGACAGGTACGACTCCGATCAACAAGTCTGGATACTGCGCCGCATTGACCGTAGGCGTCACCACACCACCATGCAGACCTTCGTAAAAAAGCATGTCGGAGTCATTAGGCAATGCTTCCCAAGGCGTAAAAGTGCCCGCTTCCTGTTTGTAGTGGGCAGCCTCTTGATCGTTGTGCAGATATTTACGACGTTGTCCACTGCCAGTATTTCCGTAATCACGAAACAGCGCTTCGATTTCAGGGAACATATTGTTCGCCTCAGAGAAATGGCTGAAATGCTGATCGTTGCTCTTTTCGGCTTCATCTGCACGAATTTTCATTTCTTTGCGATCATAGCGATGGAAGCTATCACCTTCGATGATGGCCGCTTTGACGCCTTCGCGGCGAAAAATGTTTTCGAATGTTTTAGTGACTGAGGACGTACCTGCACCAGATGAGCCGGTGATGGCGATGATGGGGTGCTTTTCAGACATGATTTGTCTCCAAGAGTTATAAAAAAGGTAAAATAAGCATCTAGCTGGCGTTATATTTGCTTTCTTAGCTTTTAATTTAATAGCAAATTAAATAAATTTAATCTCTAAACAAACTACGCTCAGCAAACAATGGGTTGTTCAGTTCGACTCGAACAGGTTCTGCGTGGTAGCGCTCTACCCGCTCGACTTCGTTTTTAGAGCCAAAAACCAAACCAATACGCTGATGCAGCGATGTCGGCTTGACATCCAACATCGGCATTTCGCCCGTACTGGCGCGGCCACCTGCTTGCTCCATGATCATGCCGACAGGGTTGGCCTCGTAAAGCAAGCGCAGACGACCGGGTTTGCTGGCATCTTTGGTGTCGCGTGGATACAAAAAGACACCGCCACGCATCAAAATGCGGTGAGCTTCCGCCACCATAGATGCCGTCCAACGCATGTTGAAATCTTTACCACGTACGCCCGGTTTGCCAGCCAAGCATTCGTCGATGTAGCGTTTAACCGGCGCTTCCCAGAAGCGGCTATTAGACGTGTTAATCGCAAATTCTTGGGTATCAACAGGCACTTGCATGTTGGGATGTGTGAGCATGAACTCTCCCAGACTTGGGTCTAAAGTAAATCCGTTCACACCGTTTCCAACAGTTAGAACCAGCATAGTTGTTGGGCCGTACAAGGCATATCCAGCGGCTACTTGCTGCGATCCGGGCTGAAAGAAATCTGCATCAATAACATCTTTGCCATGCGAAGGACCGCGTAAAATTGAGAAAATACTTCCAACCGACACATTGATATCGATATTCGACGATCCATCCAAAGGATCAAACACCAGCAAATACTTGCCACGCGGGTATTGCGAAGGGATTTGATACGGCAAGTCCATCTCTTCAGAACCCATACCAGCCAAATGCCCGGCCCACTCGTTCATTCGGATGAAGACATCGTTACTGATGACATCCAGCTTCTTCTGTGTCTCGCCTTGAACGTTGACAGAGCCGCCTGCATCAGCCGCGTTGTTGCCCAAAATGCCCCCCAATTCACCAAAAGCCACCATTCTGGCTATAGCTTTGCAGGCGAGTGCAACGTCAAGAATCAATGCGTTGAAGTCTCCACTGGCGTCAGGGAAGCGACGACGTTCTTCGATTAGAAATTGTGTCAACGTGGAGCGATGGCTTAATGGCATGTCAGATCTTTCAAGTTTAAAATTTATTGGCTGCTTGGATTCAGTGCTGAGCAGCCTGTCGTCGCAACTCGCTCATCACCGTGCGGTAGCCTTTGTCCGCATCTGGTGCGCTAAACACAGCACTACCGGCCACACAGGTGTCAGCACCGGCATGAACGATTTCACCTATGTTGTCGGCTTTCACGCCACCATCAACCTCGAGCCAGATAGGTTGACCGCCGTTGGCCATGTGCGCATCGATGCGGTCGCGGACTTGTCTTAGCTTGAGCAATGTTGATGGAATGAACTTTTGCCCGCCAAAGCCGGGGTTGACGCTCATCAAGAGAACGATGTCGAGCTTGTCCATCACATGGTCCAGCCACTCAATCGAGGTGGCGGGGTTCAAGACCAAACCAGCTTTACAGCCCAATTCGCGAATCATCGACAGCGTACGATCCACGTGTTTGGACGTTTCGGGGTGAAAGGTGATGATGTTTGCACCGGCTTTTGCAAACAAGGGAATGATGGCATCAACGGGTTCAACCATCAAATGCACGTCAATGGGAATTGACACATGTGGGCGAATCGCTTCACACACGAGAGGTCCAATCGTTAAATTCGGGACGTAATGGTTGTCCATCACATCAAAATGAACCAAGTCAGCACCGGCGACTTGAATTGCATAGACTTCTTCGCCAAGGCGGGAAAAGTCGGCCGAAAGAATAGAGGGCGCGATGCGTAGCGGTTTTGCGATGTTTGCCATGTCAATGATTGATGAAAGATATTATTTGTTTGCTTGCAAATTGGGTTGCTGAAATGCCTCTTTGCTTGCCCAATACGATTGATGCCAGTCTTTAAGCAGGGGCACATTCAAACCAGACAGATCAGTCACCACGCGCATCGCATCGCGGAAATCATGATGCGCCGTAAATTGGGTGGGTGTGATGAGCGTTGCCAAACCTGCTGCAGTGGCAGCGCGCAAACCATTGCTGGAGTCTTCAAATGACATGGCTTCTTGTGGCTCAAGTTTCAGGCTGGCCAGCATTTGCAAATAAACCTGTGGATGCGGTTTTTTCAGCGGTGCGGTGGAAGCGTCACCAATTGCCAAGAAAAAATCACGCCAATCGGGACCAATAGCCTTTCGCAGCAAGGCCGAAATATTGACTGGAGATGTGGTGGTGGCAATAGCCAACGACAAACCTTGCTCAAACGCGTTGTTAATTAGTTTCAGCACGCCTGGCCGCAAAACAACAGCGCCATCGTTCACGGCTTGCTCGTAGGCGGCGGTTTTTAGTTCATGCAAGCGGTTAACGGTGTCTTGCAGCGCCAAATTGCCCACTTCGCGCATATCTGGCCGCACTGTGCGCCAGTAGTGCAAGATGCGTTCTTTGCCGCCCGATATCTCTAAAAGATCGGTGTAAAGCGCATCGTCCCAGTACCAATCCAGTCCAAACTCTTTGAACGCATCGTTAAAGGCGGCACGGTGCGCCGACTCGGTGTCTGCCAAGGTGCCGTCTACATCAAATATGAGGGCTTGCAGTGACGTGGGTTGGCTCATGTCGCTATCCTCAAACGGTTTGAAAAACGCGGCTGGCGCGGATGTCTTGCGCCTCGATGGTGGTCAGGTCATCCACCGTCAACTCCCGGTCTGGACTGGCAAACAAGCGGCTGGCTTGGCGCAGACGCACCCGGTCAAGTGCATTGCGTACGCTGCGGGCGTTGGCAAAATGCGGCTGCGCAATGCGCAGTGCCATGTATTCTTCAAACGCTTGTGCTGCTCCATCGCCGAAGCGGTAGTTTTGTATACCCAGCATCTTTTGCGAGATCTGCATCAGCTCCACCACGGAATAGTCTGGGAAGTCAATATGGTGCGCCACGCGCGAGCTCATGCCTGGATTGCTCTTGAAGAAGGTGTCCATGCGGTCTTTGTAGCCCGCCAAGATCACCACCAGATCGTCGCGCTGGTTCTCCATCACTTGCAGCAAAATTTCAATCGCTTCTTGCCCGTAGTCGCGCTCGTTCTCGGGCTTGTAGAGGTAGTAGGCTTCGTCAATAAACAGCACACCGCCCATGGCTTTTTTAAGTACTTCTTTGGTCTTGGGTGCCGTATGGCCAATGTACTGGCCTACCAAATCATCGCGGGTGACGGCCACCAAATGGCCTTTACGCACGTAGCCCAGGCGGTGCAAAATCTGCGCCATGCGCATGGCCACCGTGGTTTTTCCTGTGCCAGGGTTGCCCGTAAAGCACATATGCAGGGAGGGTGCCTGAGCGGCCAAGCCTAAATTCAAACGTAGCTTGTCGATCACCAACAAGGCCGCAACATCCCGAATGCGCGACTTGACCGGCACTAGGCCAATCAAGTCGTCATCCAGCTCTTTGAGCACAGGCTCCACCTGCGAATGCGCCAACACCTGAGCCACCGTGCGGGCTGCGGCCAGCTCGCTGGTTTGCAGATCGGGCTCGACTGTGGCTACTGTTGTCGAGCCAGGAAGGGTGTATGACGGTGCATTCATAGTGAAATATGCTTGTAGCCCAATAAAATATTGCGTAAACAGCTATTTATTTAATAGCGCTCACCCTCTGGCTTATCGGTTGCGTACGAATGGATCGTGTAGCGCATCGTGCGGCCGTCGGTCTCATGGCGCTCCAGGCGAAAGCCCGGCTCGGTCTTGGGCCGGTTGACGATGTAAGACATCGTTACGCTCTCCACCCCGCGCACAGCACTGAAGGCCGTGACGCGGATGTAGTGGTTGGGATAGGTTTTGCGACAGTTGTTGATCTCCATCAAAATCCCAGCAGGATCTTTCAGGTCAAACATCGGGTTGCCAAACATTTCCCAATAGGTGTTGCGCGGGTGCGGGTCGTCGGTGTATTCGATACCGAGCGACCAGCCTTTGTCTAGCGCGTATTGCACCTGTGCAGTGATTTGCTTATCGGTCAAGTCTGGTAAAAATGAAAACTGGCCTTGCGTGACGCGGCCGCCGAGATTGGTCATCATGGTTTTTTCTCCTGCTATTGTTTAATTACTGGCCGTTGGGGTTGCCACAAAATCGGGGCTGTCGGTGGACGCGTAGTTGAAGGAAACATCCTTCCAAGTTGCCAAGCCGGCTTTGAGCGGGCCGCACCACTTGGCTGCGTCCTGCAAAATCTGCGGGCCTTCGTTCCAGATGTCACGACCTTCGTTGCGCGCCATGATCATCACTTCCAGAGCCGTGCGGTTGGCAATAGCGCCGGCCTGGATACCGTCGGGGTGGCCGATGGTGCCACCGCCGAACTGCAACACTACGTCGTCGCCCAGGTAGTGCAGCAACTGGTGCATCTGACCGGCGTGAATACCACCGGAGGCCACCGGCATCACCTTGTTCAGCGAAGCCCAGTCTTGTTCAAAGAACAGGCCTTTTTCGAGCTGCACAGGGGTGTGCGTGTCGAGCAGGGTGTCGTAGTAACCCCGAATCATCATCGGGTCGCCTTCCAGCTTGCCGACCACGGTACCGGCGTGGATGTGATCGACACCCGCCATGCGCATCCATTTGCAGATCACACGGAAGCTCATGCCGTGGTTTTTCTGGCGTGAATAGGTCGAGTTGCCTGCGCGGTGCAGGTGCAGGATCATGTCGTTCTTGCGCGCCCAGACGGCCATTGACTGAATTGCGGTGTAGCCAATCACCAGGTCGATCATGATGATGATCGAGCCCAGCGATTTGGCGAATTCAGCACGCGCGTACATCTCTTCCATGGTGCCGGCGGTCACGTTCAGGTAGTGGCCTTTGACTTCACCGCTGGCAGCAGACGCTTTGTTCACCGCATCCATGCAGTACAGGAAACGGTCACGCCAATGCATGAAGGGCTGCGAGTTGATGTTCTCGTCGTCTTTCATGAAGTCCAGACCGCCCTTGAGCGCTT
>JAYUCJ010000091.1:0-1616 GCA_043740415.1 Polaromonas sp.
ATCGTCACGTTGTGACCCGCTGCCAAGCATTTGATGGCTAAAAGTGATCCGTAGGATGCACCCAAAATTAAGATATTGAAAACAGGTTTTTTACTCATATACCAATGATACGGGTAAATACTTAAATTCACCCAAGTCTTATATAAGATATAAGAATGAACACATCAATATTTTCAGAAAATTGATCTTGGTCAATTTTATAAACCCCCGAAAACCCGCCATATTTCATGCTACGTTTCTACGTTTCATATTGTGGTTTATTTGCCTCTCGATTTCATTATTTCTATATATTTCAAGCACATACTCACAAAAATATTTATTGATTAATTGCAATTTTTCAAAATTATAGTTATAGTTAATAATTATATTTGTACTTATAACCTTAGCTGGAGACAACCATGTGGACTTACAATGCCCCGCTTCGGGACATGCATTTTGTCATTGAAGAAGTCTTGCAAGCGCCTGCCGCTTGGGCGCAGACGCCGGCTTTTGAGGATTTGGACTTTGAGACCTCGCGCCAGATTTTGGAAGAAGCCAGCAAGTTTGCCAATGGCGTGTTAGCCCCCATCAACAGCACGGCGGATCTAGAAGGCTGCAAATGGGTTGACGGCAACGTGACCACACCACAAGGCTACCCCGCTGTCTACAAAGCCTATGTAGACGGCGGCTGGCCGGCACTGGCGTGCGACCCGGCCTACGGTGGGCAAGGGCTGCCGCAGCTGCTGAACGCGGCTTTGAACGAGATACCAGGACATGACCGACAACATCGTGCACCTGGTGCTGTGCCGCCTGCCAGATGCGCCAGCGGGCAACAAAGGCTTGTCGCTGATGGTGGCGCCCAAGTTTTTGCCGGATGGCTCGCGCAACAAGATCCGCTGCGATGGGATTGAGAAAAAAATGGGCATCAAAGGCAGCGCCACTAGCGCCATGAGCTTTGAGGGTGCGACCGGCTGGCTGGTGGGTGAGCCGCACAAGGGCTTGACCGCCATGTTTGTGATGATTAACTCTGCCCGCCTGCATGTCGCCATGCAGGGCTTGGGGCATTTGGAAATGGCGCAGCAAAACGCCCACGCCTACGCCTGTGAACGCGTGCAAGGCAAAGCCAAAGCGAAAATGGATGGCAAATCAGGCACGATTGACCAGCACCCTGCCGTGCGCCGCAACTTGTGGAGCCTGCGCTCTTTGTGCGAAGGTGAGCGCGTGGTTGCCTACTGGACGGCGCAGTTGCTGGATCAATCGCACAGCCACCCCGATGCGGCCCAGCGCGCCAAGGCGGAGGACTTGGTCGCCCTGCTCACCCCTGTGGCCAAGGCGTTTTTCACCGACAACGGCAATAGGGGCGCGAACGAGGCGTTGCAGGTGTGGGGCGGCTACGGCTATGTGCATGAGTACGGCATCGAGCAAACCGTGCGTGACAGCCGCATTGCCATGATTTACGAGGGCACGAACGAAATCCAGGCGATTGACCTGCTGCAGCGCAAAATCATGCCAGACGGTGGCGCAAAGCTGATAGCTTTTCTGGCGGTTTTGGAGCAAGAGCTGGAATTGGGTGCGGGAGTGCCTGAGCTGAAAGAATTTATCGAAGCACTGAGCGATCAAATAGCCGCCACCCGCGC
>JAYUCJ010000092.1:0-10752 GCA_043740415.1 Polaromonas sp.
ATGGGTGTCAGATTGCGCAATTCTTCGCCAAACTCACCAAGCAAAACGCCTTCAGCAGAAAAAATGCGCAAGGGTAGCTTGGGTCGATAATCAAGCAAATCCGAAACATCGGGCAGTTTGGGGTAAGCCACCGCCAGTGCAACAGCTACCACCAATAAAATGGAAGTGATGGCCACGGCAAAAATCCCTAAAATCCAAAGTCCAGCTTTTTTGAGCCAGTCCAACGTAGAGAGTGGAGCGCTGCTGCCAGCGGTTGCTTGAGTATCTAGGGGCATTTTTATTGTGCAAAAAGCATAAATTTTAAGTTAAGTGGTCACACACTCGCAAAGTTTGAAAATGATTCAAACAAGAGCTTAGATTATCCCTGACATCATAGGTACTTATTTCTGCTTATACTTCAAGAAAATAACGTAAGTTTGTGTCAGTCATAGCCTTTAGTACGATACATTTTGTTGGATTGAGGCTACAACTACTATGGCAATTGTTCGAAAACACCTGAAAACCCCCAACTTGCTGCTAGCATTGACGATACAAGGTGTATTTGCTGTAACAATTAGCAATGCTGTTGACACTACGATAAACCAACTTTGGAAACGAATTGAGCCTTATTGAATCATTATTTAGTCGCCAACCTGCCCCATTAATCGGTCTGGATATCAGCTCGTCTGGAATCAAGATGGCCGAGCTCAAGCTAGGTAACTCCAGTGAGTGGGTGCTGCAAAAATGCGCTATTGAGCCCTTGGATCATGGCTGGATTGTCGATGGCACGATTGAGAATTTCGATGAAGTTTTGGCTGCTTTAAAGCGCTTGTTGAAAAAAACAGGCACTAAAACTAAAAATGCTGCTATGGCTATTTCCCCATCTGCGGTGATTACAAAAAAAATGATCGTGCCAGCTAGTTTGAATGATCAGGAGCTGGAAGCTCAAGTTGAAGCTGAAGCGAATCAATATATTCCTTTTGCGCTTGAGGAAGCCAGTCTGGATTTTTGTGTCGTAGGCCCTGCCGCAAACTCGCCAGGTGATGTCGAAGTGCTCATTGCCGCTTCAAGAAAAGAAAAAGTTCAAGACCGACTTGCATTGGCGGAAGCTGCCGGTCTCAAGCTAGTTGTAATGGACGTGGAGTCTTATGCTGGACGTGCTGCACTGAGTCGATTAATACAACAGCTGCCAAACAAAGGCTTGAATGCAACAGTTGCTTTGTTTGAAGTGGGTTCACAGGCAACTAGCATGCAAGTTTTGCGAGATGATGTGGTTCTTTATGAGCGTGAGCAACCCTTTGGTTCTGGACAGTTGTTGAAATTGATAGTTAGACAATATGGTTTGACGATGGAGGAAGCCGTTATCAAGCGTCGAAATGCCGATTTACCTGACGATTATGGCTCAACAGTTTTAGAGCCTTTTGTGGCTGGTATCAGTAATGAAATAGGAAGAGCGCTGCAGTTTTTTTTCACGAGTTCCCAACACAACAGCGTTGACTACATCATGTTATCAGGCGAAGCTGGAATTTTCACGGGCCTGTCTAAATCCGTGACAAGCCAAACCACGTTTCCGTGCGCGGTGATCAATCCTTTTGAAGCGATGGAAATTGATGAAAGCGTTCGAGAAAAGAAACTTCGTATTGACGCACCCGGTTACATGATTGCTTGTGGTTTAGCCATGCGGAGATATCAAAAATGATTTTGATCAATCTTTTGCCGCACCGCGAGGCCGCAAAACTCAAGCGCAAGGAGTCTTTCTTTGTGTCTTTAGCAGCGTCTGCGTTGCTTGGCGGTTTATTGGCTGTTTTGATATTTGTTTGGTATCAGGTGCAAATCACAGATCAAAAAGCAAGAAACACGGTCTTGCGAACTGAGAATGCGCGCTTAGATGTACAAATCAAAGACGTTGCAACCTTGCAAAAAGAAATTTCAGGTTTGCGATCTAGACAAGAGGCTGTTGAAGACTTGCAAACTGAACGAAATTTGCCCGTTCATCTACTTAATGAAATTGTGAAACAAGTGCCAGATGGTGTTTTTGTTAAAAGCTTAAAGCAAGAGGCATCTTTGGTGGCTATTACTGGTGTTGCGCAATCCAACGAACGCGTTGCTGAATTTTTGAGAAATCTTTCCAGCGAAAATCTATATGTCACGAAGCCGGAGTTGATTGAAATTGTTGCAGGTACGACGGCACTAACGCCGAAAGATCAACGCCGTGTATCCAATTTTGTTGTCCGCGTGCAGTTAAAGAAAACTGCTGAAGAGAAAAAAGCTGCATCACCTTCGGCATCGACGGTGGCACCCGCCGCTGCGGCTGTGAAATCTTGATCGTATAGACCATGTCGAGTAAACCTTCAAAAAATATAGATTACGCCCAAGTGGGGAAATCGATTTCTAGTCAATTCCAAGGGCTGAACAAGGATGATCCTGGGTCGTGGCCTGCTTTGCCACGTTATCTATCCTTCGCGCTGGTTGCGTCACTTGTGCTTGGATTGTTATGGTACGTTTGGCTGGGTGCATCTAATGATGAGCTTATTGCTGAAGAGGCGACAGAGCTTAGTTTGCGAACTGAATACAAAAGCAAACTGGCACAAGCTGTTAATTTGGAGGCATTAAAGAAACAACGCGAACAAGTTTTGCAATACGTTACTCAGTTAGAGAAGCAATTACCTAGCAAGGCTGAAATGGATGCTTTGTTGTCTGATATCAACCAAGCTGGACTGGGTCGGAGTTTGCAATTTGAGCTTTTCCGTCCAGGACAAGTTAATGTCAAAGAATATTACGCTGAGTTGCCTATTGCCGTCAAAGTGACGGGTACTTTCCATGACATTGGCGCTTTCGTAGCAGATGTGGCAAATTTATCTCGCATTGTCACTTTAAATAATTTGGCTCTATCACCTGTTGCTGGCAAAGATGGTACTTTAGCCATGGAATCGACAGCCAAAACATTCCGGTATTTAGACGCTGACGAAATAGTTGACCAGCGTAAAGCAAAAGAAAAAGCTGCTGGGGCTAAGAAATGATGGCTAAATCTCAATTCATTAAAGTTTGCAAACTTGGTATTTGCCTTGCACTTACTGTTTCATTACTTTCAGGTTGTTATGCTTCAAAAGACGCTGAACTTCAGCAGTGGATGGTTGAACAAAAAGGTAACACGCCAACAAAAATTACGCCAATTTCTGCACCCAAGAAGTTTATTCCACAAGCTTATACGCAGAAAGATGCGATGGAGCCTTTCAATAACCAGAAGCTATTGCAAGCGCTGCGAAAAGATTCGTCACAATCGGCGGCGAATTTGGTTTTAATTTCTCCAGAATTGACGCGCAGAAAAGAAGCTTTAGAGGGCTTCCCTTTAGATGCTGTGTCAATGGTTGGTATTTTGGATAAAAAAAATACACTGGTCGCTCTACTTCGTGTTGATAAACTGCTTTATCAAGCTAAGGTTGGTAATTATGTCGGGCAAAACTATGGCCGCATCACTAAAATCTCGGACACCGAAATTGCTATTCGTGAAATTGCGCAAGATGCTGCAGGTGAATGGATTGAACGAAAAGTGAACTTGCAATTGCAAGCTAAAGAAAAATGAAAAATGAAAAATTACTTATGAGTAAACCTTTGCAACATATCGCACGACGTTTTGTGCGGGGAGTTACTTTTTTAAACGGATTTCGAAATACATCAGCTGTAGTCTCATTGGCTTTTGCAAGTCTGGCTGCACAGGCTCAAAACGTCATTGAATCAGTGACGACATCGACACAAGCTGGGCAAGAAATTATCAAAATTGATTTAACGCAAGCATTGACGGCTCTCCCGAACGGGTTTTCCATACAGACCCCAGCGCGTGTCGTACTTGATTTGCCCAATGTTGGAAGCGGATCTATTCAATCGGCCATTGGCATCAACCAAGGCAATGTTAAATCTGCAAACGTGATTCAGGCGGGCGAGCGTACCCGTTTTGTTTTAAATCTCAAGCAATCTGTAACATACAAAATACAACTTGCTGGCAAATCTGTGTTGGTATTTTTAGACCCCATCGCAGCGGCAGCGAGCGAAAAACCTGTTGCAGCATTTGCGGAAAATCTCAACACCTCAACCTTAGCTTTGAAGGATGTTGATTTCCGTCGTGGTACAGATAATTCAGGCCGTATTGTTGTTGACTTGGCAAATAACCAAGTGGGCGTGGATATTCGCACACAAGGTCAAAATTTGGTCGTAGAGTTCTTGAAGACTAGTATGCCAGAAGGCTTACGTAGGCGCTTAGATGTGACTGATTTTGGTACTCCTGTGCAAGCAATATCAACTTTCCAAACGGGTGATCGTGTACGCATGGTGATCGAGCCGAAAGGTGCTTGGGAGCATTCAGCCTATCAAAGTGACAACCAGTTTGTCATTGAAGTACGCGCCCTAAAAGTTGATCCTGCCAAATTAACACAAGGCGTTGGATTCAACGGTGAAAAGTTATCGCTAAATTTCCAAAACATTGAGATTCGCTCATTGCTGCAGGTGATTGCAGACTTTACTAATTTCAATATCATTACCTCAGACTCCGTTGCCGGTGCTGTGACCTTGCGGTTGAAAGATGTTCCATGGGATCAGGCGTTGGACATCATCTTACAAGCCAAAGGCTTGGGCATGCGAAAAACAGGTAATGTCTTGTGGATTGCACCTAAAGATGAACTTGCTGCAAAAGAAAAACAAGACTTTGAAGCTAAAGCTGCTATTCAAAATATTGAGCCTCTAAAGACACAGTCGTTCCAGCTCAACTACACCAAAGCTTCAGAAATTGCTCTTCAGATTCAACCAAGTGGTAGTGGCACGGCTGCAAATGCGCGCGGTTTGCTATCCGCGCGTGGCAGTGTTATTTCAGAGCCACGTACCAATCAGTTGTTTGTTACTGACATCCCCTCTAAACTAGAGCAAGTGCAAGAATTAATCGCTAAGCTTGATATTGCTATTCGCCAAGTGCTGATTGAAGCCCGAATTGTTGAGGCAGAAGATACTTTCGGTAAATCCTTGGGTGTTAAGTGGGGCGGCAGTGATTTAACGGGTGTGCGTGGCGGTCAAGCTGGATCGCAAATCACTGGCGGAGCAAATGGAGGTAACCGTTTAGCTTTTGGTACAAGTTACAACGCCGTAACTGGTACAACTGGTGAAACAACCGGAGGACCGGGTGGCGGTCAATTGCTAAGTCTGGGTGCGACGGGTCTGGGTGGATTTAGCCCGGCTTCCGTTGGTGTTTCTTTGTTCAGTAGTGTTGCTGGTCGGTTTTTAAATTTGGAACTTTCTGCGCTTGAAAACGATGGTAAAGGTAAGGTTGTTGCAAGTCCACGTATTGTGACTGCTGATCAAACCAAGGCGCTTATCGAGCAAGGTACTGAGTATCCATACCAAGTCACTGCGCCTAACGGTGGAACTACTTTGGCTTTCAGAAAAGCCTCTTTAAAGCTTGAAGTTACACCGCAAATTACACCAGAAGGTAATATTATTCTCGATTTGGACATCAATAAGGACAGCCGAGGAGAGCAATTACTCGGTACTGTGGCTATCAACACCAAGCATATCAAGACGAATGTACTGGTAGAAAATGGCGGTACAGTAGTGATCGGCGGTATCTTCTTGTTAGAAGAATCTGATGGAGAAACCAAGGTTCCTGTTTTGGGTGATGTCCCATTGTTGGGCAATTTGTTCAAAACAAAAACTAGAAATACATCCAAACGTGAACTCTTAGTCTTCATTACCCCAAAAATGATTACCGACAGAGTCTCTTCGCGCTAAGTTATGTGAGTTGTAGTGTTACGGATTGCACTTGTAGGACTTCCAGGGTCTGGTAAATCAACCATTGGGCGGCAGCTCGCTAGACGTCTGGGTCTGACAGCGCTTGACACTGACCATGTGATTGAGCAGCGTCTGGGCTGCTCGATTCGTGAATATTTTGAGCGTGAAGGCGAAGCCAGTTTTCGCGATGTCGAGCAAGCCGTTATTGATGATGTGACCCAATCGCACAACGGCATTCTCTCTACAGGCGGCGGCAGTGTTTTGCGCTTGGCCAATCGCGAGCATTTGCACTCGCGCTGTCATGTGGTTTACTTGCGTTCATCCCCAGAAGAAATCTTTAGACGGCTTAGGCACGACATGCAACGCCCGCTGCTGCAAGTCGATGATCCGTTAACACGACTGCGCGATTTGTACGCCATCCGTGACCCACTTTACCGTGAAACAGCACACTTCGTTGTTGAAACCGGTCGTCCTTCAGTCGCCAACTTACTTAACATGGTCGTCATGCAGTTAGAGCTTGCTGGCGTGTTGTCTCAACACTAACTTACTAATATCAAGTGCGAAGTCTTGAGTGACTTAAAATTGCGCTATGACTTCTAGCGCCAATCCCTCAATGCAGCTAACTGCAAACCCTTCTGAAATCGTTCGTATTGAGTTCGCTGAACGCAGCTACAACATCCACATTGGCGCTTCCTTGTTGGATGATGCTGGCATTTTCCAAGATCTCCCCAAGGCCAGTGTTGCCGTCATCGTCAGCAACACCACCATTGCGCCAATCTACGCTGAGCGTTTGCAAGCATCATTGCAAGGCCGCTACAAAACCATACACACCATTGTTTTGCCTGACGGTGAAGCGTATAAGACGTGGCAAACACTCAATCTGATTTTTGATGATTTACTCAAACATTCGTGCGACCGCAAAACCACGCTTTTTGCCTTAGGTGGTGGCGTCGTGGGCGATATGACGGGCTTTGCCGCTGCCAGCTATATGCGAGGCGTGCCTTTCGTGCAAGTGCCGACGACGCTATTGGCGCAGGTTGATTCTTCCGTGGGCGGTAAAACCGGCATCAACCACCCCTTGGGTAAAAACATGGTGGGTGCGTTTTATCAGCCGCAGCTGGTGCTCTGTGACTTGAGCACGCTGAACACCTTGCCAGCGCGTGAACTTAGCGCTGGTTTGGCCGAAGTCATCAAATACGGTCCTATTGCTGACATGGTATTTTTTGACTGGATTGAAGCCAATATCGATACCTTATTGACACGTGACCCAGCCGCGTTGGCCCATGCCGTCAAACGCTGTTGCGAGATCAAAGCCTATGTCGTTGGGCAAGACGAACGCGAAGCCGGCCTACGGGCGATTTTGAACTTCGGCCACACCTTTGGCCACGCCATTGAAGCGGGTTTGGGTTATGGGGCATGGCTACACGGTGAAGCCGTCGGTTGCGGCATGGTGATGGCCGCGCAGTTGTCGTTACGGCTCGGTTTGGTGGATGCTGCGTTTGTGGCGCGTCTCACCGCGTTGATCAAAAAGGCTGGTTTGCCGACTGTCGCTCCAGCTTTAGCGCCAACTGTGCAAGCAAACGCTGATCGCTACCTAGAACTCATGCGGGTAGACAAAAAAGCCGAAGCCGGCGAGATTAAATTCATCTTGATCAACCAGCCGGGCCAGTGCGTGGTGCAAACTGCGCCTGATGCGCTGGTGCGCGAAGTTATCGCCGCCTGTAGCTAAATTTATAGCTGATTCATGGTTTTGTCATGACCTTGCAGCCTTACGCGTGTGACCCCGCACAGTCACGGGGACGTCGTTTTGCAGAGCCTGCTGCTCCCACGCGGACAGAGTTCGCTCGCGACCGCGATCGCATCGTTCACAGCACTGCCTTTCGGCGCTTGGTCTACAAAACCCAGGTTTTTTTGAACCACGAAGGCGATTTGTTTCGCACGCGGTTAACGCATTCGCTGGAAGTGGCGCAATTGGGCCGCTCCATCGCCCGCACGCTGAAACTCAACGAAGACCTGGTCGAAGCCATAGCTTTGGCGCACGATTTGGGGCACACGCCCTTTGGCCACGCCGGGCAAGACGCTTTGAACGCTTGCATGGCAGAGCACGGCGGCTTTGAGCACAACTTGCAAAGTCTGCGCGTGGTGGACGACTTGGAAGAGCGCTATCCGCAGTACAAAGGTCTGAACCTGAGCTTTGAAACCCGCGAAGGCATCCTCAAACACTGCTCGCGTGCCAACGCCAAGCGTCTAGTAGCGCTTGAACCACATGGCGTCGCCGAGCGCTTTTTAGAGGACTCGCCACTACGCTCACCCAGCCTGGAAGCGCAACTCTGCAATTTGGCCGACAACATCGCCTACAACGCCCACGATATCGACGACGGCGTGCGCTCTGGCTTGCTCAGCTTGGAGCAACTCAGCGATTGCCGCCTGTTTGAAATCTACCGCATAGAAACGCTGCAGCAATACCCGCAGCTCACCGGTCGCCGCCTGCTGTTTGAGGCGATTCGCCGCATGCTGAGTGCACAGGTCTATGACGTGATTGCCGCGACCACGGCAAATATTGAACAAATTCAGCCGCTAAATATTGATCAGATACGCAAAACCAAGCCGTTGGTAGCCTTCACCGAGCACATGCGTTTGCAAAGCCTTGAATTGAACCGATTTTTACTCGCCAACCTGTACCGCCACCCGCAGGTGATGGCAACGACGGAGCGCGCCCAAAACATCGTGGTAGATCTGTTTGACGCTTACTGCAACGACCCAGCGCAGTTCCAATTTGATGAACAAGCTTCAACCGTCAGCCTGCACCGCGCCGTGGCCGACTACATCGCCGGCATGACAGACCGCTTCGCCGCCCGCGAGCATGAGCGTTTGACCGGTCAAAAAGTCTTCATCACGGCATGAATAACCCTGAAATCGCCACCGCTGCTGCGACCGCAATCCTAGACACCCAGCGCTGGCTAGAACGCGCCGTCATTGGCCTGAACCTCTGCCCCTTTGCCAAGGCCGTTCACGTCAAAGGTTTGATTCACTACGCCGTCAGCGAAGCCACCACGACCGTAGAACTGCTTATTGACCTTAAAAACGAACTAAATTCACTTGCTAATATGGATGCAACCGGCATATCTATTGCCTACGACACCACACTTTTGATAGCGCCATATTGCCTGCAAGATTTCCTGGATTTTAACGACTTTCTAGGCAAAGCAGACAAATTGATCGCCAAAATGAAGCTAGAAGGCACCCTCCAGCTCGCCAATTTCCACCCCCAATACCAGTTCGCCGGCACCGAGCCAGACGACATCACCAACTTCACCAACCGCGCGCCATACCCAACGCTGCATTTGCTCAGAGAATCCAGCATCGACCAGGCTGTTGAAGCTTTCCCCGAAGCCGAGACGATTTTTGAGGTGAACATGGAAACGATGCAGCGATTGGGACGCAAGGGCTGGGATGCGCTGCAAGTTGATGCTACATTGAACGCCACACCATGAAATCCGTCAAAACCAAACCGCCCCAGACTGCAAAACCCGATCTGGTCGCCGCCGAAATCCGCCCCGGCCAGTCCCTAGAACTCCTCAAAGAGCTGCACATCCTCACCCGCGAAGGCAAGCTCAACCAGGATTCACGCCGCAAGCTCAAGCAGGTCTACCACCTCTACGGCTTCATCGAAAAGCTGTTGCTGGAATTGCCAGCTTCAGACAAAGGCTTGACCCTAGCCGACCACGGTGCTGGCAAGTCCTACCTCGGCTTCATCATTTACGACCTGTTTTTCAATGCACTAGAGAACAAGGCCAGGCGCTTGGGTCACGCTAACGATCATATCTACGGCATCGAAACCCGCGCCGAACTCGTCCAAAAATCCCGCGAACTGGCGGCCCGGCTGGGCTTCACAGGCATGTCCTTCCTCAACCTCAGCGTTGCAGAATCTGCCCAGTCCGCTGATTTACCATCCCAAATCGACATCGTCACCGCCTTGCACGCCTGCGATACGGCCACCGACGACGCCATCGCCTTCGGCCTGCAAAAGCGCGCCAAATACATGGTTTTGGTGCCCTGCTGCCAAGCCGAAGTGGCCGCTCACTTGCGTAATAACCGCGGCCTAGCCGTCGCCAAAACCCCGCTCGCCGAACTCTGGCGCCATCCCCTGCACACCCGTGAGCTAGGCAGCCAAATCACCAACGTCCTGCGCTGCCTCTACCTAGAAGCCAGCGGCTACCAAGTCACGGTGACAGAGCTGGTCGGCTGGGAGCACAGCATGAAAAACGAGTTGATTTTGGCGAAATACACCGGCGCCAAAAAAGTGAGCGCTGCCAACCACTTACGCGAAGTGTTGACACAGTTTGGACTGGAAGAGCTGTTGCAGACGCGTTTTAAGCTCGTATAGGGGTGAAATATGCCTCTAGCCGGCGTATTTGTTGCCTAAGGTGCTATTTTATTTGTAGTGAAAGGTCTTTATGTTTTCACATGTCATCGTAGGTGTTAATGATTTTGATCGCGCTTTAGCCTTTTACAACGCTGTATTGAGTTGTTTAGGGCTGGAGGCGAGATTCTGCGACCGCAGCCGACCGTGGGCTGGGTGGCAGCGT
This sequence comes from Polaromonas sp., assembly GCA_043740415.1. GTDB lineage: Bacteria > Pseudomonadota > Gammaproteobacteria > Burkholderiales > Burkholderiaceae_C > Aalborgiella. The sequence goes on from JAYUCJ010000092.1 coordinate 10,341, forward strand.
AAAGGGGAGGCTAGACCCTTGTTTTTAATCGGACGACCGTTTGACCAAAAATCACATGACCAAGGTAACGGGCAAATGACAGCGTTTCTCGCTGAGAGCCGAGCCTTAGTTGATGCCGTGTACAACACCGCACTTGCGCACGGTGGCGTCTCTGACGGAGCGCCAGGTTTGAGGCCTGAATATCACGAAAACTACTACGGGGCTTATTTCCGAGATCCTGATGGCAATAAGCTTTGTATTGCTTGCCACACTGCTGAAACTTAGTAAATCACATAAAATACGCTTCTAGCCGGCGTTTTTGTTGCCTAAACAGCTATAAAAAATATAGCAAATATAAATTTCAATAATTAGGATCAGATTCCAATTAAAATCGGTTTATGGCTCGATTACCCCGCTTAACCCTCCAAGGCTA
>JAYUCJ010000093.1:0-10708 GCA_043740415.1 Polaromonas sp.
ATGAAGGGTGCGTTGCCGCCCAATTCAAGCGAGAGTTTCTTGACGGTAGGCGCGCTTTGCGCCATCAGAATACGACCGACTTCGGTGGAGCCAGTGAAGCTGATGTGGCGCACGGTGTCACTGGCGCAAATCACCTTGCCAATGGCGATGCTGTTGTCGCCGTCGGCCGTCAAAATATTCAGCACGCCTGCGGGGATGCCCGCGCGCATGGCCAGCTCGGCGGCAGCCAGGGCGGTCAGCGGTGTCAGCTCGGCGGGTTTGATGACCACCGGGCAGCCAGCAGCCAGGGCCGGGGCCACTTTGCGGGTGATCATGGCCAGCGGAAAATTCCACGGCGTGATGGCCGCGCACACGCCAATCGGCTGCTTGATCACCATCAGGCGGCGGTTGTTGTCAAACTGCGGCAGGGTCTCGCCGTTGACGCGCTTGGCCTCTTCGGCAAACCATTCCACAAAACTCGCACCGTAAGCAACTTCGCCTTTCGCCTCGGCATACGGCTTGCCCTGCTCAGACGTCAAAATGCGGCCAATATCGTCCTGGTTGGCCATGATGAGCTGAAACCATTTCAGCAAAATACCGTGCCGCTCTTTGCCCGTTTTTAAGCGCCAAGTTTTCAAAGCGGCTGCTGCAACTGCTATCGCTTTGGTAGCGTCTGAGGCAGATAAGTTGCCCACTGAAGCCAGTTTTAGCCCTGTAGCGGGGTCGAATATGTCAAAAGTTTCTGCTGCTTTAACCCATTCGCCGTTGATCAAGGCGTCGGTTTTCAGCAGGCTGGGGTCGTTCAACAAGGCAAGGGGGGAGGTTTTCATATCCATCATCACATCCATTCTTTTCAATCAATTCAAACTATTTAATCAGTCGTCAAAGGCTGCTTTTAATCAAACAAGCATAGCTGATTTCGGGGTTTGCTGCGACGCCAACCATGCCACAAATGTCGTCAGCGCGACTTGTTCTGCTGGTTTGTCCGTGCGCTGTGGCGTCACGATGTAATAGCCACGTTCACCCCGCAGCGGTCGGTTGCAGGCGATGACCAGCTCGCCCCGCGCCAGCTCGGTTTCTATCAGCAAGCGCGGCACCAGCGCCACGCCCATGCCCTGCGTGGCTGCAGCTGCCGTCATGGAGAAAAGCTCATAGCGCGGCCCCGCCAGTGCCAGCGGCGCGTCCACGCCCTGCGCCTCAAACCACTGCCGCCAGCCTTCCGCGCGGGTGCTTTGCTGTAAAAGAGGGAGCTGGGCAATCATTTCTGGGGTTAGTTCTAGAGCATCGTTCATTAATTGTGGGCTGCAAACGGGCACGACTTCTTCCATCAGCAGCAGCGTCGCCTTCGTCCCCGCCCAGTTGCGCACCTGCTCGGGCGTGCCGGCGTACAAAGCGGCGTCAAACGTCGTTTCGCCAAACATGAAGGGGCGGGTGCGCGTCTCAATATGCACGGTGATGTCCGGGTGTTGCGCCGCCAAAAGGGGCAAACGCGGTATCAGCCAGCGCGTCGCAAACGTCGGCACCGCTGCCAAATGCACGGCGCTGCCCTGGCCTTGGGTGGACATGGCGTCCAGCGTGTCCTGCTCCAAGCCCTGCAGTCTGGGCGCAACTTGCTTGGCATAAGCCGCGCCGCGTTCGGTCAGCGCGACGCCGTGGCGGGTGCGGCGAAACAAGTCCATGCCCAAAAATTCCTCCAGCGCCGTGATCTGCCGCGACACCGCGCCCTGCGTCAGCGCCAGTTCTTGCGCTGCGCGAGTGTAGCTTTCGTGGCGGGCAGCGGCGTCAAAGCAGGCGAGGGCTTGAAGGGAAGGTATTTTTCTGCGCATGGTGTGCGTAATATACACAATTATGCTTAAAATGCAAGTAAATTATGCTATATATTTAATAGCTGTTTAGTAAATAAATACGCCGGCTAAGTGCTAATTTATACCTTTAATTTGGGGTATTTGAATAAATCAATATATGAGTAAATATGATAACTAAGTGCGTAAAAGTCGTTTGCACAGAGTAAATATAGCCGTTACGATGGCATCTATTGCAGCACAATTCAGTCAATTCAAAGGAGAAATCGCATGGCATCCACTCAAAAAGCAACGTTTAACTGGCAAGACCCCTTCCTGCTCGACCAGCAGCTCACCGCAGACGAGCGCATGATCAAAGAAGCCACTGCCGCGTATTGCCAAGACAAACTCTTGCCCCGCGTGACGCAGGCTTTCCGTGATGGCACGACCGACCCGGCCATATTTCGCGAAATGGGCGAACTCGGCCTGCTCGGCCCGACGATTCCTGAGCAATACGGCGGCCCGGGCTTGAATTACGTGGCCTACGGCGTGATCGCCCGCGAGGTGGAGCGCGTCGATTCTGGCTACCGCTCGATGATGAGCGTGCAAAGTTCCCTCGTCATGGTGCCGATTTTTGAGTTCGGCACCGAGGCGCAGCGCCAAAAATACCTGCCCAAACTGGCGACGGGCGAGTGGATTGGCTGCTTCGGCCTGACCGAGCCCGACCACGGCTCTGACCCCAGCTCCATGGTCACCCGCGCGCAAAAAGTCGCTGGCGGCTACAAGCTCAGCGGCGCAAAAATGTGGATTTCCAACAGCCCGATGGCTGATGTCTTCGTCGTTTGGGCGAAAGAGGTCAGCGAATCCGGCACCGTCGGCCCAATTCGCGGCTTTGTGCTGGAAAAAGGCATGAAAGGCTTGTCCGCCCCCGCCATCCACGGCAAAGTCGGCTTGCGCGCCTCTGTCACCGGTGAAATCGTCATGGACGGCGTGTTTTGCCCTGAAGAAAACGCCTTCCCCGAGGTGCAAGGCCTCAAAGGCCCGTTCACCTGCCTCAACTCCGCCCGTTACGGCATTTCTTGGGGCGCGTTGGGCGCGGCGGAAGACTGCTGGTTCCGCGCCCGTCAGTATGTGATGGACCGCAAACAGTTCGGTCGCCCGCTCGCAGCCAACCAGTTGATCCAAAAGAAACTCGCCGACATGCAAACCGAAATCGCTCTCGGTCTGCAAGGCTGCCTGCGCTTGGGCCGCATGAAAGAAGAGGGCACGGCTGCGACTGATTTAACGTCATTGTTAAAACGAAATTCCTGCGGCAAAGCCCTGGACATCGCCCGCTTGGCGCGCGACATGATGGGCGGCAACGGCATCAGCGACGAGTTTGGCGTGGCGCGGCATTTGGTCAACTTGGAAGTGGTGAACACCTACGAAGGCACACACGATATTCATGCGCTGATTTTGGGCAGGGCGCAGACGGGGATTGCGGCGTTTTCGAATTGAACTATATGAACCAAGGCGCACTTTCCCATTTGAAGGTTTTAGATTTATCCCGCGTTTTAGCTGGCCCGTGGTGCACCCAAATGCTGGCGGACTTGGGCGCGGATGTCGTCAAAGTCGAACGTCCGAACGAGGGTGACGATACGCGCCACTGGGGACCGCCGTTTTTGAAGGATGCTGAGGGCAATGACACGGATCAAGCCGCGTATTTCACCGCCTGCAACCGCAACAAACGCTCCATCACCATCGATATTGCCAAACCCGAAGGTCAAGCGCTGATTCGGCAAATGGCCTTGAGCAGCGATATTTTGGTTGAAAACTTCAAGGTCGGCGGGCTCAAACACTATGGGTTGGACTATGACAGCCTCAAAGTCATCAACCCGCGTTTGATTTACTGCTCCATCACCGGTTTTGGGCAAGACGGCCCGTATGCCGAGCGCGCCGGCTACGACCTGATGATTCAAGCCATGAGCGGCATGATGAGCATCACCGGCAAGCCCGATAACGTGCCTGGCGGCGGCCCGCTGCGCGTGGGTGTGGCGTTGACGGATGTGTTCACCGGCGTCTACGCCACCTCCGCCATCCTCGCCGCGCTGGAAGTGCGCAACCGCACCGGTGCAGGCCAGCACATCGATATGGCGCTGTTGGACGTCGGCATGGCGATTTTGGCCAACCAAGCCGCAGGTTTTTTAAACACAGGTAAAGTCCCCCAGCGCCAAGGCAACAGCCACCCCAGCCTGGCGCCGTACCAAGATTTCCCCACGGCAGACGGTGCGATGCTGCTGGCGATTGGCAACGACGGCCAATTCGCCCGCTTTTGCCATGCCGTTGACAAACCAGAATGGTCTGCCGACCCGCGTTTTGCCACTATGGGCGGGCGAAATACCAACCGTGCTGAGCTGATTCCCGCCATGGAAACGGTGACCCGCACCCGCACGACAGCAGAATGGATTACGCTTTTGGAAGACAAAGCCGTGCCCTGCGGCCCGATCAACGATATTGGACAGGCTTTTGCGGATGAGCAGGTGAAATCGCGGGGTTTAGAGGTAAAACAGGTAGTAAATCAGCTAATAAATCAGCCTCTAGCCGGCGTATTACCTGCCAAGACTGCTATCAAAAATATATCATCAGTAGCCAGCCCGCTGCGCCTGATCGCCACCCCGCCCGTACTTGTACGCCCGCCGCCGAGTTTGGGAGAGCATACGGATGAGGTGTTGCGGGAGATGGGGTTGAGTGCTGAAGCCATTGAAGCTTTGCGCGTTTCTGGGGTTGTCTGAGGTTTAACCGTGGATAATCTACCCTTATCGATTTTGACAAAAAGGGAAGACAGTCATGGGCGCGCAATGGAAAGCAAAAGGCAAAGAACTGGCAGCCAGTGTCAGAGGTAAATTATTCGGCCGTTTGGCCAAAGACATCATGGTCGCCGCCCGCAACGGCGCTGACCCTGCCTCCAACTCCAAGCTGCGCCTGGTCGTCGAGCAGGCCCGCAAAGTCTCCATGCCCAAAGAAACACTGGAGCGTGCCATCAAAAAAGGTGCGGGTTTGACGGGTGAGGCCGTGCATTTTGAACACGTCATCTACGAAGGCTTTGCCCCGCACCAAGTTGCCGTCATGGTCGAATGCCTGACCGACAACGTGAAGCGCACCGCCCCCGAAATGCGCGTCCTGTTCCGCAAAGGCCAGCTCGGCACATCCGGCTCAGTCTCTTGGGATTTTGACCACTTGGGCATCATCGAAGCCGAGCCGGCCAACAAAGAAGCTGGCGCGAAAGACGCCGATGCCGAAACCGCAGCCATCGAAGCCGGCGCACAAGATTTTGAGCCGGGCGACGCAGACGAAGAAGGCAAAGTCACCACCACCATCTTCTACTCCGACGCCACCGACCTAGACCTCGTCAGCCGCACCCTACCAACCCACGGCTTCACGGTTTTATCTGCCAAACTTGGCTACAAAGCTAAGAATCCCGTTGACCCGTCAACCCTCAGCGCTGAGCAGCTAGAAGAAGTAGAAGCGTTTTTGAGCGCGATTGACGGGAATGACGATGTACAGAATGTTTATGTGGGGTTGGCTGGGTAATCATGTCGGATAACGCTGCTCCTGCGGTTGACGCTGAGATGCAGCAGTTTCAGGATGATTTGTTGCAATCAGTGCGTGAGTTTAAAGCGGGTAATTTTGCGTGTATTGCCCAAATTGAGCCACATCACATGGACAAAAAATGCAAGCCTCGCATAGTGGAAACTAACAAACCTTACGCAGCACCAAGTAGCCTGACTGCCGACATATCAGGCAATGTGAAGCGTGGTCGACCTTTGCCCACTTGAATAACATGCAACTTTAGGTTTACTGTTTTGTGAAGCCAATCCCGATTCAAAAGATCTGGATCATCTATAGCAATGTCGACTTTTCCTTTCAAAACTCCCGCTTGGTCATGGAGTTTGAATTCGAATGTTCGACTTTGTGGAAGTACTCCCTGAAACTCGCCTGTGTATTCTTCATCTCTTTCGTGAATATTCTCTTCTTGTAGCCGTTCGGCCGAGATTTTTAGTTGCTCTATATCCTGATAACGGAAAAATTGTTCCTTGAATTCCAGTCCACACCAAGCTTGTTGTTGGGATAAATAGCCTAAGAAATCAGCAACTTTTTTTACTGCTCTGGGGTGAATGGCTTCAACGAGTTCGGTTACCTCATCGTCAGAGCCTTCTGCAGAAACTCGAAGCAATGTTTGCATCATTTCTAAAGCTTCTTCTGTCTTTTCGTTTCCTGGAAATAAATCATCTTGTTGAGATGGTAATTCGAATTCGAATCCGAATGAACCTATCGCCGTTCCAGTAATTAGAAGCTGATTTTTAGCCCTATCTGGGATCGGCCCCATGTATCTGAGACTTTCGTTCAGGCCAGCGACTACTGCAGCAAATGCATCGGCAAATACCAAAGCAGCTCTACTGCCGAAATCTGCTGCGATGCCGTGGCTGCCAATTACAGGTCGCCCACGGAAAGTTAGACGGGCTTTTTCTTTCCTTTGGTTTATTGGCAGACGTCCGAGAATAGATTTGGCAGAAGCCAAACGTTCCTCAAACGCCAGTCTTTGAATTGCATTTTCTTTAGGAATAGAGCCTAGAATAGATTCCAGTTCCTTAACTTCGGAGGCGATGGCGAGAAATTCTTGACTCATGCTGATTCTCCCCCTATTTGTAATGGAGACAGAACGAGTCTTGCACTAACGTCCTCTTGAGGGTCAAGATCTACCTGTATGAATCCCTTCCATAGTCCATCGCGTCTATGAGACCACATGCTGTACCAATAACTGATGAGGCGAATTTGCAGTGCGTCGTTAGGTTCGCCCAACACGTGAGGATAGGCATCAACCGAATACGTGGTTTTAACAAAATTGCTGCTAAGAAGATTACCTGCTTTCTCTGCAAATGAAGATTGTGTTTCTCCACTTGGCAAATAGAAATAAGTAACAGCATCCATGTCATTCGGTGGGCGCATTTCAAGTGTTTCAATATTTTCCATAAAACTACCATCTAACCACTGGAATCCTGAAGTGAGCCCCAACTTATGGAGTGCCGCACGATAATCGAGAAGTCCCTTGAGAATTAAAATTCGTTCTGGAGATGTGGCAAATTGGTAAATCACATCAGATAGTGGGACGCTATAAGGCGATCTATCAGGGCTATGCCCCTGTTGACTAGGGCGGATAGCGGGAAGTACACCCGCACTATTCCAAGCAGGAATCATATATATCTCGCATACGATTTGCGGTTTAATTTTTGTCTATCTTTTGTACACATTTGAAATTCTGTACCAAGTACTCGCATGAATTTGTACTAGTTGGATATCCAGTATACCAATCTATCGATCGTCAATCGTAATATTCTTAAAAGTTAAGATTTACTCAAACAATATAGATATGGCAATCGTTTTGCATGCAGCCAAGATTAAGTTGACGTCAAATCATGGAAAATAGGTGTTTACTGATAATTAACAAAAATCTCCCCATGACCGAAACCACCAAACCCACTCTCCCAGACCACCTCTCCACCGACGCTCGCAGTCCATTTCACGTGGCTGCTATTTTTGAGCACGATGTGGGCATCAAATTCAACGACAAAGAGCGCTTTGATGTTGAGGAATACTGCATCAGCGAGGGCTGGATCAAGGTGCCTGTGGGCAAAAAGGTTGACCGCAAGGGCTATCCGCTGACGGTGAAGCTGAAGGGTGTGGTAGAGGCGTTTTACAAATAGGCGCTGATTGTTGATGGTAAGGAGTCAAAATGTTGGTATCCACTATCACTGCCAGAGGGCAAACAACAGTTCCCCAGGCCATCAGGGATGAATTGCACGCTGAGGCGGGCACTAAATTGCAATGGAATTTGATGCCGGACGGCACTATCACCGTTCGGGCTAAAACCAAATCGATGCTTGATCTTGCGGGCATCCTGAAAGCGCCCAAAGGCAAAAAGGTTCAGATTGAAGACATGAATGCTTGGCGCTTTATCTAACTACATTTCGACAGGCTCACTGCGAACGGAGTAAGGGGTTACTGGCAAACTTTATAATCACGGATTACCTGTGATTTATAGAGTTAAAAGACCAACATGACCCAATCAGCCCCATCAACCGTTCAGCCCAAGTTCTCCGTCGCCGACATCCGCAAGACCTTCCTCGACTTTTACGCCGCCAAAGGGCACACGGTTGTGCCGTCGAGCTCTTTGGTGCCGGGTAACGACCCGACGCTGATGTTCACCAACTCGGGTATGGTGCAGTTCAAAGACGTGTTTTTGGGTCTGGACAAGCGCTCCTACGTGCGGGCCACCAGCGTGCAGGCGTGCTTGCGTGCGGGCGGCAAGCACAACGATCTGGAAAACGTGGGTTACACGGCGCGTCACCATACGTTCTTTGAAATGATGGGCAACTGGAGTTTTGGCGACTATTTCAAGCGCGATTCGCTCAAATGGGGCTGGGAGCTGCTGACCAAGGTCTACGGCCTGCCTGCCGACAAGTTGCTGGCCACCGTCTACATCGACGACCAGGAAGCTTATGACATCTGGCATGACGAGATTGGCCTGCCAGCGGATCGCATCGTCCGCATTGGCGACAACAAAGGTAAAAAGTACGCCTCTGACAACTTCTGGATGATGGCCGACACCGGCCCGTGCGGTCCGTGTTCCGAGATTTTTTACGACCACGGCGCGCACATCCCTGGCGGCCCGCCGGGCAGCCCGGACGAAGACGGCGATCGCTTCATCGAGATTTGGAACCACGTGTTCATGCAGTTTGACATGCAGACTGACGGCAGCCTGGTCAAACTGCCCGCACCCTGTGTGGACACTGGTATGGGCTTGGAGCGCTTGGCCGCGATTTTGCAACACGTGCATAGCAACTACGAAATCGACATTTTCGACACGCTGATCAAAGCCGCCGCCCGTGAAACAGGCTGCACCGACATGCAAAACAAGAGCCTGCGCGTGATTGCCGACCACATCCGCGCGACCGCGTTTTTGGTGAGCGACGGCGTGGTGCCCAGCAACGAAGGGCGCGGCTACGTGCAGCGCCGCATCGTCCGCCGCGCCATCCGCCACGGCTACCAGCTGGGCAAAAAGACCCCGTTTTTCCACAAATTGGTGGCAGATTTGGTCAGTGTCATGGGCGAGGCCTACCCGAACATGGCCAAACAGCAGCAGCGCATCACCGAGGTGCTCAAAGCGGAAGAAGAGCGTTTTTTCGAGACGCTGGCAACGGGTATGACGCTGTTGGACGGTGCGTTAGGAATGGAAGGCGCCGCAAGCAGCGCGACGGCGAAAATATTGCCCGGCGAAGTCGCTTTCAAACTGCACGACACCTACGGCTTCCCGCTGGATTTAACGGCAGACGTCTGCCGCGACCGTGGCGTGGAAGTGGACGAAGCCGGTTTTGACGCCGCCATGCTGCGCCAAAAAACCATGGCACGCGCGGCAGGCAAGTTCAAAATGGACAAAGCGCTGGAATACAGCGGTGAACTCAACGACTTTGTCGGCTACGAGCAGCTCCAGGTTACTTCAAAAATCATAGCGCTCTATGTAGAAGGTACGCCGGCTAGCGTGCTAAATTCTGGTCAAAATGGCGTCATCGTGCTCGATACCACGCCGTTCTACGCCGAGAGCGGCGGTCAGGTGGGTGACGAGGGCATGATCAGCACCGCATCGGCACAGTTTGAAGTGCAAGACACCCAAAAAATCAAGGCAGATGTGTTCGGCCACCACGGCGTGCTGACGTCTGGCAGCTTGAAAGTCGGCGATACCGTGGCAGCGCAGGTGAGCTTGGAACTGCGCGCCAAAACCATCCGCAACCACAGCGCCACCCACTTGATGCACAAAGCCCTGCGCGAAGTGCTGGGCGAGCATGTGCAGCAAAAGGGCAGTTTGGTCAACGCCGAACGCACCCGTTTTGACTTTGCGCACAACGCACCGGTGACAGACGCGCAGATCGTGGCGATTGAAGCGCAGGTGAATGCTGAAATTCTGGCCAATGAGGCTGCCTCTGCCAAAGTCATGGACATTGAAGCCGCCAAAGCAACCGGCGCGATGATGCTGTTTGGCGAAAAGTACGGCGACTCTGTGCGCGTGCTGGAAATTGGCTCGTCCAAAGAGCTTTGCGGTGGCGTTCACGTGCAGCGCACGGGGGATATTGGCCTGTTCAAAATCGTCTCCGAAGGCGGCATCGCCTCTGGTGTGCGCCGCATTGAAGCGGTGACAGGGCAAAACGCACTGACATATTTGCAAGATTTGGAAGCCACGGTCAACAAAGCCGCTGGTGCGCTCAAAGTCGCCGTGCCTGAATTGGGCGAGCGTCTGCAAAGCTTGCTGGATCAAAACAAAGCGCTGGAAAAAGAAATCTCCGCGCTCAAAGGGCAATTGGCGTCCCACCAAGGCGATGCGTTGCTGTCGCAAGCTGTTGATCTAAAAGGCATCAAGTTCCTCGTCGCCAAAATGGAAGGCGTCAGCGCGGCTGATGCTGCACAGACCTTGCGCGACACGGTCGGCAAGTTGAAGGATAAGCTGAAATCTGCGGTGGTCGTTTTGGCCAGCGCTGAAACGGGACATGGCGGCAAAGTCCAAATCGCTGTCGGTGCGACGGCGGACGTGATGGGCAAGGTCAAATCTGGCGAACTGGTCAACTTTCTGGCGGCGCAAGTCGGCGGCAAAGGCGGTGGCCGGCCGGACATGGCGATGGCGGGCGGCACGGATGCCAGCGGGCTGGACAAAGCGCTGGCCAGTGCAAAGGGTTGGGTCAGCGAGAAGCTGGGTTGAAAGCCTAAATCCAGCTAATAAATACGCTCATATTGGAATCTAGCCAAAGTATTTATTGCCTGAGTAGCTATTAAATTAGGCTATGTCAACGTTAGTTGTTGAAATCAAATATAGGCATAGAAAACAGCGTTGCTGCATCGGCTAACTCGTTGATTTATATAGA
>JAYUCJ010000094.1:0-3971 GCA_043740415.1 Polaromonas sp.
GGGTTCTCTGCCACGGAAGGCTTTGAACGAGTCCATGGCTGAGCGGCTGCCGCCCGATTCCAAAATCGCCTCGCAGTATTTGCGGCCTGTTTGTGTGCCATCCGCATCGCCCGCTTCACCTTCTGCAGTGCGGGCTTCTTCAAAGGCGGCGTAGGCATCGGCGCTGAGCACTTCTGCCCACTTGTAACTGTAGTAGCCCGCAGCGTAGCCGCCGGCAAAGATGTGGCTGAAGGTGTGGGCGGTGCGGCTGTAGGCGGGGGGGTGGATCAAGGCGACTTCTTTGTGGACTTGTGCTTGCAGTGCCAGGAAATCAGGCTTGTTTTCGGTGTCTTCCTGGGCATGAAGCAACATATCAAACAGCGAAAACTCGATTTGACGCAGCGTTTGCAGGCCGCTTTGGAAATTTTTAGCCGCTGTCATTTTGTCGAACAACGCTTTGGGCAAGGGCTCACCCGTATCGACGTGGGCGGTCATGTGTTTCAGCACATCCCACTCCCAACAGAAGTTTTCCATGAACTGGCTGGGCAGCTCCACCGCGTCCCATTCCACACCGCTGATGCCGGAGACATCGCGCTCGTTCACCGTGGTCAGCATGTGCTGCAGGCCGTGGCCGCATTCGTGGAATAGGGTGGTGACGTCGTCGTGCGTCAGCAAGGCAGGTTTACCGTCCACGCCATCGGCAAAGTTGCAGACGAGGTGGGCAACAGGGGTTTGCAGCATGCCGCTGTCTGGGCGCAGCCAGCGGGCGCGAACGTCGTCCATCCACGCTCCGCCACGTTTACCAGTACGGGCGCTCGGGTCGAGGTAAAACTGACCAATGAGCTTTGCGTTGCGCTCGATACGGTAAAACTTGACACTGTCGTTCCAAACGGGCGCTTTGTCTTCACGAATTGACACGTCAAACAGGGTTTCAACGATTTTGAACAAGCCGGCCAACACCTTGGATGCGGTGAAATATTGTTTCACTTCTAGCTCGCTGAACGAATAACGCGCTTCTTTGAGCTTTTCGCCGATGAATGGCCAATCCCACGGTTGTGGATTCGTCAAATTCAGGTGCTCTTCGGCAAAAGTGCGCATGTCAACCAGGTCTTTTTCAGCAAATGGGCGGGCGCGTTGGCCTAGATCACGCAAAAAGGTGATGACTTCGGCGGGTGATTTCGCCATTTTTGTGGCGATGGACGCTTCGGCGTAGTTGTTGAAACCCAAAAGCACAGCTTCTTCATGTCGCAGTGCCAAAATTTCGACGATATTGGCAGTATTGTCGAATTTCTTGGCTTCTTCAGCCGTGGGGAAAGTCGCTTGGTCTGACGCTTTGGTGGAGTTGGCTTTGTACAATATTTCGCGCAAGGCACTGCTGGTTGCGAATTGCATCACTGGTAGATAGCACGGCATTTTCAAAGTGAGTTTGTATTTGCCAGCTTGATTGTCTTTGTCTGCAGCGGCTTTGGCGGTATGCAACACGTCTTCTGGCACGCCGTCTAGTTCGTCAATGCTGGCGTAATAGGCAAAAGCTTCAGTCGCGTCCAAGGCGTTTTCGCTGAACTTTTGGCTGAGTTCGGCTTGGATCGCTTGAATCTCGGCAAAACGTTCTTTGGCTGTGCCTTGCAGCTCAGCGCCGCTCAACACGAAGTTACGAATCGCGTATTTGTGTGCTTGCAGCTGTTCAGCATTCAGCGTTTTGACGTCAATCGCTTTATATTTGGCATAAAGCTGCTCGTTGGCGCCCAACGCGGTGTAAAACTCGGTGATGACGGGGAGCGATTGGTTGTAGGCGGCACGCAACTCTGGGTTGTCAGCCACATGATTCAAGTGGCTAACAGCGCCCCAAGCGCGGCCTAGTTTTTCAGTCGAAACGTCTAAAATTTTGGAGATTTCTAGCCAATTGGCGGGAAAACCGACTGCTGTGACGGTATCAAGAGCTTTTTGTGCATCCGCCAAGAGTGCATTGATCGCAGGCGCGACGTGCTCGGGTTTGATTTGGTCAAACAGCGCCAATGAAGTCGCTGCGTCTGTATTTTGGAGGAGAGGATTGGTCATAAATGTAAATATATGGGTTTACGCTGCCAAAACAAGAACCAACACGAGAAAATTACATGGCAGCGCGTTCAGCAGAATTAAGGGTATTGACGAGCAGCATCGTAATCGTCATCGGACCCACACCACCCGGCACAGGTGTGATATAGCTTGCTACTTCTTTGATAGCAGAAAAATCCACATCGCCGCACAGCTTGCCGTTATCGTCGCGGTTCATGCCGACGTCGATGACGATGGCGCCGGGTTTGACCATGTCCGCCGTCAACACGTTACGGCGGCCGACAGCGGCAACGACGACATCGGCCTGCAAAGTGTGCTGTTTGATGTTGTCAGTGGCGCTGTGGCAAACGGTGACGGTCGCATGCGCTGCCAACAGCATCAAAGCCATGGGTTTGCCCACGGTGTTGCTGCGGCCAATAACGACGGCGTGTTTGCCGCGCAGGTTGATGCCGGTGCTTTCGATCAGCTTCATGCAGCCAAACGGGGTGCAGGGGTTGAAGCCCGGTGCGCCAGTCATGAGTTCGCCCGCGCTCAAGGTCGAATAGCCGTCAACGTCTTTGCTGGCGGCGATGGCTTCGATGACGGCGTGCGGGTCAATGTGCTTGGGCAAAGGCATCTGTACCAGAATGCCGTGAATCGTTGTGTCTGCGTTCAAAGCGGCGATACGGGCCAGCAAATCCGCTTGGCTCAGCGTCGCTTCGTATTTCTCAAAAACCGAGTGCAAACCGCTGTCTTCGCAGGCTTTGACCTTGTTGCGCACATACACTTGGCTGGCCGGGTCTTCTCCCACCAAAATCACCGCTAAACCGGGTGTGACGCCGCGCGCTTTGAGAGCGATGGTGCGCTGGGTGACTTCAGCACGTAGTTGTTTGGAAAGGGCGATACCGTCGATGTTTTGAGCTGTCATGAACGCTGAAATTAATGTTAAAGTTAAAATGATGCCTATAGAGGTAAAAATATGCCTAAAATATGCCTATAGCCGGCGTATTTATTGCCTAAGGTGCTATGTTAAATATAGCAAATCAGGCGTTTTAAATGGCGCCAATTAAGCGGCAACTTTAGGCGCATTTTTGCCCAACGCGATTTTCAGCAAATCGGCCACGGTGTTGGCACCCAGCTTTTCCATGATGTTGGCGCGGTGCGCTTCCACGGTTTTGATGCTGATGGCCAAGTCGTCGGCGATTTGTTTGTTCAAACGGCCCGCGACGATACGCTCTAAAACCTGCGACTCACGCGAGGTGAGTTTGCCCAGCAACGCGTCGCGGCTGGCGGTGAGCTGGTGGTCTGCAAAGGTGGTTTTGGCTTGCTCCAGCATGCGCTCCACCAAGTTGACCAAGGCTTCTTCTTTGAAAGGCTTTTGGATGAAATCCATCGCACCTTTTTTCATGGTGTCCACCGCCATGGGTACGTCGCCGTGGCCGGTGATAAACACGATGGGCAGGGGAGATTGGCGCTCAATCAGGCGGTTTTGCAGGTCTAAACCCGTCATGCCACCCATACGTATGTCCACAATCAAGCAAGCGACTTCACGCGCGTCGTAACGACTCAAAAAGGTTTCCGCCGAGTCAAAACAGCGTACCCGGTAGTCTTTGCCTTCAAGCAACCATTGCAAAGAGTCGCGCACCGCCTCGTCGTCATCCACAACGTACACAGTGCCTTTTTTAGGAATCAAACTCATGCAAATACTCCAACTTAATAAATATTCAGTTACGACAAGATTTCAGACAAGTTTTCGGTTTGCAACGGAATCCAGAATGCAAACCTACAGCCTACAACATTCGCCCCATTGTAGATGTTCTCAGCGGCGATACGCCCTGCATGCGACTCGACAATGGAACGGCACAAACTCAAACCCATACCCATGCCTTCTGCCTTGGTAGAAAAGAAGGACTCATACAAACGCGCCATCACTTCGGGCGGCAAACCCAAGCCGGTGT
>JAYUCJ010000095.1:0-1576 GCA_043740415.1 Polaromonas sp.
CGCAGCGGTCTGTGCCTTGATGGTTATCCCACGCTCTTTTTCGATATCCATCGAATCAAGAACCTGCGCACTCATCTCGCGATCCTGCAAACCACCGCAGCGCTGGATGAGGCGATCAGCAAGCGTGGATTTACCGTGATCGATGTGCGCGATGATGGAAAAATTTCTGATGTTATTCATCAAGGGGAGCGCCTAAGTGCTTGAAAGCATTGCGAAGCGATTGCAGACATTTGCGATCGGCCATAAAAAAGGGCGCGTCGAATAAGGACGCGCCCTGAACCAACAATCTATGGCAACTGCGATAGTTGGAACTTCATTGTAGGCAAAAACCCAGTTCCGAACAGCCCCGAAAGGTCCAATTTTTTGTCGTTGCAGCTCAACAACATGAAGGTTATGCACAGGTTATTAACATTGTTAATTTTGGAACCATGAACAACTTGTGGGTGATCTGTGGATCAAACCGAGAAGTGTTGGATTCTGATCGCATCGGCGATATGGAAAGCTCTTTTATGCCAAAAGTGGGTAGCTGTCTGTTGTTATTTTAACCAGAACTAGCGACGCTTCACCCAATGGTTGGCGACCACTAACGTTTTTTTAGCGACATCAAGGGTTGAAAATATTTTTTTGAGCGCCCCCAACGACTGAAAAAGAATAAAAAAACCCATTCCTATCGAGTCGTGGGGTTTCTATCGGCTTTGCAGGTTCCCCGTGAGTCACCCCAGAAATAACGACCTCTGGGGCTTACTCAACGATTTGAATCAGGTCATCGCGCGGGTCTGATCAGCGCATATTGCGCCAACTCTCCACGCCGGAAAAGAACGTTGACGGCCTTGCTCTTGTCGATCTTTGCGAGTGCATTTTCAAATTCCTTGACCGAGGCAATCTCGAAATTCGCAATAGCGACGATCACGTCACCTTCGCGCAAGCCTGCGCGGGAGGCAATGCCCTCAACGGCATCAACCTTGACGCCGCCTTTGACCTTCAACTCTTTTTTCAGCGCGTCGGGCAAGTCACTCACCATCAGGCCCAATGCCTGTGCCGAGCCGGCCACTGGAGATTTTGGCTCCGACGCAGCCGCCTTGCGTACCGGCTTTTCAGGCTCGACTTCCGCAATCACCACCGACAAATCCTTAAAGCTGCCGCGTCTAAAGACCGTGATCGTGGACTTTGTACCAGGCTTGACGTTGCCCACCATACGCGGAAGGTCGCTCGACTTCTCAATGGGCTTTCCATCAAAACGCGTAATGATGTCGCCCGCTTCGATACCGGCTTTTTCAGCCGGTGCGCCACTTTCGACACCGCGCACCAGAGCTCCTTGGGCTTTACCCAGACCGATGGACTCAGCCACCTCTTTGCTGACCTGGTCGATCTGCACACCGATCCGGCCGCGCGTGACCCGACCGCTACTGCGAAGCTGATCGGACACCCGTGTGGCTTCGTCGATAGGAATCGCAAAGGAAATGCCCTGAAATCCGCCAGAGCGTGAATAAATCTGGCTGTTGATCCCGACAACCTCGCCCCGCATGTTGATCAGGGGGCCGCCCGAGTTGCCTGGATTAATGGCTACGTCGGTCTG
>JAYUCJ010000096.1:0-3916 GCA_043740415.1 Polaromonas sp.
ACGTACCGTGGGTGAGGCGTCAACACGAAGGGGCTGCGCGTCGGCCTCGTCGGCAATTTCACGCTCCCTTTCCATCAGCGTGAACATCTTGTCGAGGTCAGTCAGGCTTTGCTTGATCTCGCGGTAAATCACCCCCAGAAATCCCAGCGGAATATAGAGCTGGATCATGAACGCATTGACCATGACCAGATCGCCCAGCGTCATGCGGCCTTCAACCACGCCCTGCGTGGCACGCCAGAGCATGATCACCAGGCCGATGGCGATGATGAGTTGCTGCCCCGCATTGAGCAGGCTCAGCGTGTTCTGGCTTTTGATGGCGGCCTTGCGGTAGCGCACCAGGTTTTCATCGTAGCGTCTGGCCTCGAACTCTTCGTTGTTGAAGTATTTGACGGTTTCGTAATTGAGCAGCGAGTCGATCGCCCGGCTGTGCGCCGACGAATCCAGCTCGTTCATGGTTTTGCGAAACTGCGTACGCCAGTTGGTCACCGTGACGGTGAACGCGATGTAGAACACCAGCGCGATGCCGGTGATGCCGGCAAACCAGACATCGAACTTGACCGCGAGCAGGGTCAGCACCAGCGTGACCTCAATCAGCGTCGGGATGATGCTGTAGAGCGAATACGAAATGAGCGAATGCACGCCGCGCGTGCCGCGCTCGATGTCGCGCGTCATACCGCCGGTTTGCCGCTCGAGGTGAAAGCGCAGGCTGAGCGCATGCAGATGCCGGAACACCTCCAGCGAAATACGCCGTGCCGCGCCTTCGGTGGCCTTGGCAAACACCAGCTCGCGCAGCTCGGTGAAGAGCGTCGTGGACAACCGCAGCAAGCCGTAGGCCAGCAGCAGGGCGATGGGCACCACCAACACCGCCTGGGGATCGGTGGTCTTGATGTTCATGGCATCGACCAGATTCTTCAGCAGCAGCGGCACGCCCACGTTGGCGAGCTTGGCGCCCACCATGAAGCCCAGCGCTGCGACCACGCGCCATTTGTAGTCCCACAAATACGGGAACAGGCGTTTGAGGGTGCCCCAGTCCGAACGCACGGGCGCGCTGGCTGCCGCCAATGCGGCGGGTGACCCCGGGACCAGCGGCGGTGCAGCCAGGGATGATTCAGCAGTGGAAGCTCGGGAGCGCATGGGCGACAATCGTTGAAAGCTCAGTAGTCGTTCTCAATTTATTGTTCTAAATTTCACTCCGGATTGTGCCTATGTCTTTCGAATCAAGCGTTCCCAGGGGAATCCACGCCGGGCTGATGGCCGACGCCGGCACCGATACCGATACCACCAGCGTTCTTTTGCCGACCGACAAGGAACTGGTGCTCAAGGTGATCCCGATGCCGGCAGACTGCAACGCCAACGGCGACATCTTTGGCGGCTGGGTGATGGCGCAGGTCGACTTGGCAGGCAGCGTCATTCCGGCAAGGCATACGCAAGGGCGCATGGCAACAGTAGCTGTGAACGAATTCATCTTCAAGCAACCCGTGCGTGTGGGCGATATTTTGTCGTTTTTCTCAGCGGTGACACGGATTGGTAGAACCTCCGTGACGGTCAAAGTTGAGGTCTTTGCGGAGCGCTTCCGGAGCCAAGGTCGCTACATCAAAGTTACAGAAGCATTGGTTACCTATGTAGCCATTGACGATCAAGGACGCCCAAGAGAAATCGCTGATAAAAACGCGTAGAACGACGGTTTTAAAAAAATAAAAATCTTCAAATTCAATAGCTTGCAAAAAAAATCTTAGCGGCAAGCAAGTCAAAAATGTGAATTAATGCACGGTTTCACGTTGTTTTTTGTCTAAAGAGTGTATTGAAAGTATTAATTTAATACGTTAGTATGTTTCAATCTGTAAATATCAGATAATTCTGTAGTACTAAATACCAATTGGATGTGGCTAGTGTGAGCCTATTCAATTCAACTGTTGTTGAAGCCGTCAAAAAAATGAAACCATTAAAAAAATGATTGATCACTTGAAATCAAAACCAGCAGCCATGCAAAGAGAGCAAGCGTCTAGTTTGTTCAAAACTTTTGCGGCTTGTCTGTTCTTGGGCGTATTTCTGTTGCCAATGACTGCTGGCGCGCAATCGTCAGCTTGTGCTGCGAATGAAACTGTGCAAAGCTACACATTCGCGAGCCCAAATAATTGGCCAGCGGGCTCTTCAACTATCAATTACACCATTGGTACTGGTGCTTCTTCTGTTACGGTCAGTGGCGTAGCGACCATGACAAATGTTCTTGCGGGTTATCCGGTTACGGCTGCAACCGGTGGCTTTGCTGATTCATTTAATTATTATGTAGATCGTCCGGACACAACCAGTACTAATACAGTTACTTTTACGTTCAGCAAGCCAATCAATAAATTGCAATTAATCGCCACTGACTTGGATTATTACAACGATGGCGCCGGTGCCTATCAAGATAAGGTCACAATTACTGGTACAGGGCCAAGCGGCGCTGTAACCCCTACTGCAGTCGCAGTTAGCGCATTGGTGACTATTGCCAGTAACGTCGCCACATCGGCCAGTACAGATAATACTCAAAATTGCCCGCTGACGGGTGCAGGATCAAATCAGTGTAATGCTACTTTCTCGTTTACGGCTCCAATTACTACTTTGACATATACGTACGGCAACGGTCCAGCTGCGTTTGGTAATCCCCCGGGGCAATTGGTTGGCTTGGCGGCCCTTGGTTTTTGCGTTCAAAACCCAGACTTGGCATTGGTTAAAGATGACACTGGTGCCAGTTTTGTTGCAGGAAGTGCGGGTACATATACATTTACTGTGAGCAATGTGGGTTCGGCAGCTACCAGCGGAACGACAACGGTTAAAGATATTCTACCTGCAGGCATGTCCTTTACTGCGCCACTCACTGCCGCTGGCGCAAATGGCGCTTTATATACTTGTGCGGTTTCAATGACAACCACTGCAAATGATACGGCGACTTGTACCACGACAACGGCAATAGCGGCCGGTGGCACAAATGTGTTTACTTTGCCCGTTGCAGTGGCATCTACTGTAGCAAGTGGCACAACGCTTACCAATAAAGCTAAAGTTTTTGGCGGCAACGATCCTAATAAAGCAGCTGAAACAACCACAGGCGCAATCTCCGCGTGCGCTTCTGATAGCTTGGCCGGCGCCGTTGCAAACGCAGGCTGCGGTTTTGAGACTACGCCGATCACTGCCGCCGCCAGTGTGGTCATCACCAAAACCGACAGCAAAACGGTAGTTACATCGGGTGGCACAAACAATTATGTCGTCACCTTAACCAACCAGGGACCCTCTGTTGCGAACGGTGTGATCGTGACCGATACAGTGGGTGCGGGGTTGACTTGTCCTGGCACTAACGTTGTAACTTGTTCGGGTGCGGTAAACGGTGCTGTTTGCCCGGCTGCGTCAAATATAGCCACATTAACGAGTACAGGTATTGCCGTTGCTACATTGCCAGTCAATGGTGCGCTTCAATTTGCATATACATGCAACGTCAATTAAATGTACCAAGCCATTAATCGCAGAAGCGTCATAAATTCAAATCCAAAAGTGATTACAAGTATGAGTCATCTTCTATCTATTGCTAGAGTAAAAAGTACCGCCAGTGCATTTGTTGCGCTTTTGGCGCTTTTGGCTTCTAGTCAATTGTTTGCGCAAACCACTGTTGTTAATACGGCGACGGTAACACGACCTACGGGGCTGGTGTTAACCTGTAATCCTCCTGCAATTGTTGCTGGTTCTGGTTTGACTTATTCAAGCGTTGCTGGCGTCAGTTGTTCGGCTATAGATACGGATACCTTAACACCGACGATCACCGTCACCAAGACAGCGAGCCTGACGAACTTCGTGGTCGGCAAGACTGGCCAGTTCTACACCATCACCATCGCGGTGGCGAACGGCCCGACGACAGCGGCGATCACATTGGCAGACACCTTGC
>JAYUCJ010000097.1:0-3912 GCA_043740415.1 Polaromonas sp.
CGCAGTCTCGTCCTTCGACGTATTGAGCAGGATTTCGGTGCAAAGATTGGAGCTGTGCACCACGCCCGCATGGTCCTGCGGCGAACGGATGTTGGAGGGATCCTTGAACGTGATCCATGGGTGGCCCGTCTCAAACAGCATCGAGAGCATCCTGCGCCACAGTGATATCGCCTCGATTTTTTTGGCCTGTCTCAATTCACCGCGTTCGGCCATCGCCTCGTATTCGTGATAGCGCTTCTCGAACGCCACCCCGTAAAGCTCATGCAGGTCGGGCGTCTCGCTCGGGCTGAAAAGAGTCCAGTGGGACTTGGCAGCCACGCGCTTCATGAAAAGATCGGGAATCCAGTTCGCCGTGTTCATGTCGTGCGTGCGGCGGCGGTCGTCGCCGGTGTTTTTACGCAACTCCAGGAACTCTTCCATGTCCAAATGCCATGTTTCCAAGTAGGTGCAGACCGCGCCTTTGCGTTTGCCGCCTTGGTTCACAGCAACAGCCGTGTCGTTCACCACCTTCAGGAACGGCACCACACCTTGTGACTCACCGTTGGTACCCTTGATGTGCGCACCCAAGGCACGCACGCGCGTCCAATCGTTGCCCAGACCACCGGCAAACTTGGACAGCAAGGCGTTTTCTTTGATCAACTCATAAATGCCGTCCAGATCATCTGGCACGGTAGACAAATAGCACGATGACAGCTGCGAACGGCGTGTACCGCTGTTGAACAAGGTTGGCGTGCTGGACATGAAGTCGAACGACGACAACACTTCGTAGAACTCAATCGCACGTGCTTCGCGGTCCGCCTCTTGCAGCGCCAAACCCATGGCCACGCGCATGAAGAACGCCTGCGGTAGTTCGATGCGGGTTTTGCGGACGTGCAAAAAGTAACGGTCATACAGGGTTTGCAAACCCAGATAGTCAAACTTCAAATCTTGCTCTGGCTTGAGAGCGGCACCCAAACGCGCCAAGTCAAACTGCAACATCTGCTCATCAAGTAGCTCGTTCTCGACACCCTTTTTGATGAATTTCGGGAAATATTCAGCGTAACGAACGCCCATCTCTTCTTGCGCCACCTCGCCACCCAGCACTTCACGGCGAATGGTGTGTAAGAGCAAACGTGCGGTGACGTAGGTGTAATCAGGCTCGCTTTCAATCAAGGTACGGGTCGCCATGATGGAGGCTTTGTAGACCTCATCAATCGGCACGCCGTCGTATAAATTACGCAGTGTTTCAGCCAGAATCGGTGCCATTTGCACGTCTTTGCCCAAGCCAGCGCAAGCAGACTCAATCAAGCCGGTCAAACGACCCATGTCTAAAGCCACGCGCTGGCCGCCGTCCATGACATGCAGCACCGGGGCTGGTGGCGCTTCTTCTGCAACCACTTTAGCGCGCTCCTGCGTACGCTTTTCACGGTACAACACATAGGCGCGTGCGACTTCGTGGTGACCACCGCGCATCAAACCCAGCTCAACCTGGTCTTGCACGTCTTCAATATGGAACGTGCCGCCACCTGGGCGTGAGCGCATCAAGGCGCGAATAACGGTTTGCGTCAAGCCATCCACCGTATCGCGTACGCTGGCCGATGCCGCACCTTGCGTTCCATGTACCGCTAAAAATGCCTTCATCACCGCCACCGCAATTTTGCTGGGCTCAAACGGCACGACTGCGCCATTTCGACGAATGATTTGGTAGTGGTCTAAGGTTTGGCTGACATTGTCATCCGCGCGATCCATCCCAAGCGATGGATTGGTTTGCAAAAATGATTGCTGCGTGAACGTTGTGCGCGCTGATTCTGGCGATGTGGATGCTTGCTGCATGGGTAATGATCCTCTTGTCTTTGTGACTATTATTTTAGTGATGAACACACTTTCAATGCTGCTGGCTTACCAGGTATTTTCTAAGGAATTAACAGCATTGACAAAAATTTTGAAACACTATATGTAGTGGTTACTGCCACTTTACACACTACCTATAGTGTTGTTTCAAGATTTCAGTTTACATCAATTTCAATAAAAATGCACTGTTTTTACAGACTTTTTAATGATAGCAACGCGTCAATATTTCACAATGCTCTGCGCACTTGCAGCCAGTCAAACTGTGCACCCGGATCAACTTTTCGACCAGGCGCGATGTGTTCATGGCCTGTTAGATGCGCTATTGGGTAGTTTTGTTGCAAGGCAGCGCACACACTGGTCAAGCTGTCGTATTGCGCGGCTTCAAAAGAATCACCCTCCAAGCCCTCGAGTTCGATACCAACCGAGTAGTCATTGCAGTTGTCTTTGCCTAAATAACTAGACTGCCCCGCATGCCACGCACGGTCATCACAGCTCACAAACTGCCACAACTCGCCGTTTCTGCGGATATAAAAGTGTGCAGACACTTGGGTATCGCGGATTTTGTCAAAATACGGGTGTGCATCCCAATCTAAAGTGTTGGTGAACAGTTGCTGCACCTCGTCACCACCAAACTTTCCTGGCGGCAAGCTGATGGAGTGGATGACGATTAAATTTATCTGAGTATTCGCTGGCCTAGCGCCAAAGTTAGGCGATGCCAAAGGCCGCGCAAACTTGTACCAGCCCTTGTCAAACAAAGTTACTGGCAAATCGTTGGCTTGTTCAGTGTGATGCATTTGGTATATTTATCAGCAACCATTCAGCCTTGCTTGGCTTTGTTTTGGCCAAACTGCCGGTGTTCCGTACTGCAAAACCACAATTGAGTCCGCAAATCAGCACTTGGCGCTGCCAAAGCCTCGATTTGTGGCAAATGCACGCCGCAATGCGCGCATGCCACCATGGTTTTTTTGGCATTTTGGCGCTCTGCTTCTCGTTGAAAATTTGCTTGCTTGTCTTTATTACTTGCGATGCGGTTGCTGCGCCACACCCACACACCGACAAAAACCACGATCAAGACGATCAAATACTTCATGTGACACGTCCCAGTACAACTTCCAGCACAAAACGCGAGCCCACGTATGCAAACAATAACAAGCCCGAGCCGATGTACAACACCCGCACGGCAGTACGCCCACGCCAGCCAAATTGCGCTCTGCCAACGATCAACACCGCAAAAGCCAGCCAGGACAGCACCGAAAAAATCGTTTTGTGATCCCACTTCCAGACCTTGCCAGCGCCATACAGTGATTCACTGAACAGCCAGCCCGCCAGCAAAGTCGCCGTTAGCAAGACAAATCCTGCGGTCACGAACCGAAAAGTCAAGCGCTCCAGCGTCAGCAACGGCAAGCCGCTGGACGTGGCGGACATGGTGCTGGCAGTCTTACTGGGAGGTAAGCGCATTTGCGATTCCGCCCGCATCATCAACCAAGCATGTGCCACCGCAGCGGCAAACAAGCCATAAGACGCCAGCCCCAAAGCCCAATGCACCGGCAACCATTTGGATGCTGCGCTGTGCAAGGCTTGCCCAGGAAACAGCATAGCCAACATCACTGCCGCAGCCCCTATCGCCGCAAACACCCAAACCGCTTTTAATTTAGGATACATATAACTCTCAACCGCATACACCGTCAGCCCCAGCCATGCGGTGACCGACAGCGCGGGCGCAAAACCGAAGCGCGGCAATTCACCAAATAAACTCCACAGCACCGCCAAACCATGCAAACCCCAAGCGCACCACAGCAACAGCCGCGTTGCAGCCACGCTCAGCCGCGCACCTACAAGCGCTGGCGTTGCATAAGCCAAGACCGCCCCCAAGCCCAAAAACAAGCTTGTTGTTGATATTGCGTTAAAAAAAGTGCCAGCGGCTAAAATCATCCCTACAGTTTATACGACCTACAGAATTCCTAAAGTAATAAATCCCCATGGCATCAGCTCTTACCGACAAACTATCCCAGCTCGTTAAACAAATGCGCGGCCAAGCCCGCATGACCGAGTCCAACGTGCAGGACATGCTGCGCGAGGTTC
>JAYUCJ010000098.1:0-1563 GCA_043740415.1 Polaromonas sp.
CATGGACTACCTCTATTACCTGTTTGCAACGCTGATTTTTCTAGCTGTCGTGCTGCTGATTGAAGGTGCCTACCTCGTTTGGAACTCGTCGAAAGGGCCGGAAGCCGAGCGCATCGCGCGGCGTCTGCGGACCATGTCGGCCGGGTCGCACGGTGGGGAGCAAAACATCTCCATCATCAAAGAGCGGATGCTGAGCAAAACGCCGATGATGCAGCGTGTCTTGCTGCGGATACCGCGCGTGGGGGCGATGGACCGCCTGCTGCAGCAATCAGGCGTGACTTGGAGTGTGTCGGACTTTTTTGGGCTGACGCTGATTGCCTTTTTAGCAGCTTTGGTTGGGGCAATTTACTTACCGCTGCCCTGGGTGTTTCGCATTCTGATCGCCGTTGTGGCGGGCTTGTTGCCCTATTTCTACGTCACCCGGGCAAAAGTCAAGCGACTGGATCGCATAGAGCAACAACTGCCGGATGCGCTGGACTTGATGGGGCGCGCTTTGCGGGCTGGCCACGCCTTTCCGACCGCACTGAAGATGGTGGGCGATGAAATGAGCGACCCCATTGCTGCCGAATTTCGGGTGGCTTTTGACGAGGTGAATTTTGGCATCGCCATGCCAGAAGCCTTGATGAACCTGGCCACCCGCGTGCCCAGCACGGATTTGCGCTATTTTGTGATTGCGGTGCTGATACAACGGGAAACCGGCGGCAATTTGTCGGAACTGCTGGCCAGTATCAGCGCCATCATCCGCGAACGTATAAAACTGATGGGACAGGTCAGAGTTTTGTCGGCTGAAGGCAAGATGTCGGCCTGGGTGCTGGGTTTGCTGCCATTTGGAGCGGCATTAATGATTCAACTGACCAACCCCAAATTTCTCGAGATACTTTATACCGACCCGGGTGGTCGCAAAATGTTGGCTATTGTTGGCGTCATGATGGTGCTGGGTGTCCTAGCCATGCGCAAGATCATCAACATCCGCGTATGAGTGAAACCCCTCGAACTTTAAAGGAGAACATACCATGACTACCCTCCAAATGGCCTTTTTAGGATTTGTTTTTCTGGCCGTGTTTGCACTCATCATGTTGGGCATGCGTTTGTTTTCAACCAGTGCGGTACAGGTCCGCCTCGCTGGATTGATGGGCAAGCCAGCAGCCGTGGCCAGTGAGTCAAGCCCGTGGACTGAGCGCATCATCAAGCTGACTGGCCCGCTGGCGAACCTGTCTCTACCCAAAGAGGGCTGGGAAAATTCGGCGCTGCGCACCCGCTTCATGAACGCAGGCTTTCGCAATGCATCTGCACCTGCAATTTACTTTGCAGCCAAAACGATCTTGGCCATCGGCCTACCACTGCTGACATTTTTTTTCCTCAGCACGTCCAATGCCAAGTTTGATAGCAACACACTGTTATTCTGGATGTTTTTATCAGCCTCCATTGGCTATTATTTACCAAACATATTATTAAGCAACATCATCGTCCGTCGGCAACGGGAAATTTTTGAAACCTTTCCGGATGCGCTGGATTTGATGACGGTGTGTGTGGAGGCCGGGCTGGCGATGGACGCTGCACTGG
>JAYUCJ010000099.1:0-10363 GCA_043740415.1 Polaromonas sp.
GCTATCAAAATATTAGCGCCCGGGTTTTACGCCAGCCAGGACATCAGAACGCCGGTCAAAATCGCCATTGCGGTGCTCATCATCACCCAGCTGTTGAATCTTGCTTTGGTGCCGCTGTTTGCGCATGCGGGGCTGGCGCTGGCGATTGGGATTGGCGCGCTCATCAACGCGCTGTGGCTGCTGGTCGGTTTGATCAAACGCGGCAGTTACCAGCCGTTGCCGGGTTGGGGGAGATTCTTCGCCCAAGTCGTCTTTGCCAGCGCCTTGCTGGGGATCTTGCTGTGGTGGAGCGCGGCGTATTTTGACTGGACGGCTTTAAGAAGCGATATTTTTAAGAGAATTATGATTCTATCCGGCGTATTAATTGCCTCAGCAGCTATTTATTTTATAGCATTGATGGTTTCTGGCGTAAAAATCAAGACTTTGTTGAAGGGACAAGGCTAAACCACTGCAAATCAGTCGTAAAAATAGTTCAAAATAGCGATATGCAACTCGAATTTGACGTCCCAACCCCTCTGGCTTATTTCAGTCTGTTGGTCAGCAGCGATGAGCATTTTCCGCTCTTAGAAGCGGCGGTGGCCATCGCGCAAGACGAATACCCAGAGTTGGATGTAGAGCAGGTGCTGGGTGAGGTCGATCAGCTGTTGGCAAGACTCAAACGCCGCCTTCCGGCTGACAGCACGCCTTTGGCAAAACTGCGACTGTTGAACCAATTTTTCTACCACGATTTGGGCTTCAGCGGCAACGTCAACAACTTTTACGACCCGGACAACAGCTACCCGCACGTCGTGCTGCGCACCCGCCGTGGCATACCGATTTCATTGGCGGTGCTGTGGCTGGAGCTGGCGCAGGGCTTGGGTTTGAACGCACGTGGTGTCGCTTTTCCTGGGCATTTCATGGTGAAGGTGAATTTACCCAAAGGGCAGGTGGTGATTGACCCGTTCACGGGCCAATCGCTCAGTCGTGAAGACCTGAGTGAGCGTTTGCTGCCGTACAAACATCTTGCAGAATTACCTGAATTCGATAAGGAAGAGGCCGACAAGGAAGAGGCCGATATTCCGCTGGGCTTGTATCTGCAATCTGCCAAACCGCGCGACATCATCACCCGCATGCTGCACAACCTCAAAGAAGTGCACAAGACGGCGGAAGACTGGCAGCGCATGATTCCCGTGCAAGACCGTCAAATCGCGCTGAACCCAGAGTCGTGGAGCGAATACCGCGACCGTGGTTTGGCTTTTGCCGAGCTGGGTAAAGCAACAGCGGCAGTACGCGATTTTGATGTCTATTTGCTCAACGTCACCGAAGCGCCCGATGTCAAAGCCATCGCACTGCGGGCGCAAGAGCTGCGCCGCGCAGTGATTTAAAACAAGAAGTTTTGGTTAAAGTTTTGGCTAATTAAGAACCTTGCGAACCGCGATGTGCCCATGCGGTGGTGTGTCGCTCGATGTAGCTGAAGAATTCGTACATCGCCATCGCCATCGCGCCTATCACCACCAAGCCTGCAAAAGCCAATGCCAAGCGCTGCTGCGAACTGGCCGTCTGCATCAGGTAGCCAATGCCGGAATCGCCAGCCGTCATCTCGGCCAATACCGTGCCGACAAACGCCAAAGTAATGGCGATTTTGAGCGAGGCATAAAAGTAGGGCAAGGAACGCGGCAAACCGACTTTGACCAGCACATCCCAGCGTTTCGCGCCCAGCACACGCAGCACGTCTTCAAGCTCAGGCTCCAGCGTCGCCAAACCGGTGGCGATGTTGACGGTGATAGGGAAGAACGAAATCAAAAAGGCCGTCAAGATACCCGGACCAACGCCAATGCCAAACCACACCACCAAAATAGGCACGATGGCGGCTTTGGGGACGGCGTTGAAGGCGACCAAGAGCGGAAATACGGCGGCGTAGGCCAAGCGGGCCGATCCGACCAAAAAGCCGAGCAAAACACCGACGATGATTGAAAGACCAAACCCCACCATGGTCACCCAAAAGGTTTGCCAAGCCGCGCTGGCAATAGGGCCTGCAAACTCGGCCATGGCTTGACCGATTTGTAAGGGGCTAGGAAATATGAACTCTGGAATACTGAACAAGCTACAAATGCCCTGCCAAAGAGCCAGCAAGATCACAAACAAAATCAACGGCGAATAAGCTTCTAGTTTTTTGGAGTTCATGCGGTTTTCCCCGCCAAACTAGCTCCCAAGCCCGCAGCCATGCCACCTCTGATCGCACCAATATGACCGCGCAGCTCGTGCACGATCTCACTAAATGCAGGGGTGTAGGTAATTTCTAAATCACGTGGACGTGGCAAATCAATCTTGCGTTCCACGACAAAACGACCAGGATTTTTGGACATCACAAACACTTTGTCGGCCAAGAAAACGGATTCGCGCAAATCATGCGTGACTAAAATAACGTTGAATTTCTGTAACGCGTGCAAATCGCGCAGCACGCACCACAGTTCTTCTTTGGTGAAAGCGTCCAGCGCGCCAAACGGCTCATCCAGCAGCAGCATTTTGGGTTCGTGAATCAACGCACGGCAAATGCTGGCGCGCTGCTGCATACCTCCAGACAGTTGCCACGGAAACTTGTCCGCGTAGCCGTCAAGCCCCACGGTTTTGAGCAATTGGCGTGCGCGGTCTTCATACTCTGCGCGCTTGGCTTTGAGCTTGCTGCGGTAGGGCTCGACGATTTCAAGTGGCAACATCACGTTGTCTAACGTGGTACGCCAAGGCAGCAAAGAGGGCGCTTGAAACGCCATACCCGATATTTTGAGCGGCCCGGTGACTGGCGCACCGTCCACATGGATACTGCCACGTGTTGGCATCTTCAAGCCCGTCGTCAACTTCATGAAGGTGGATTTGCCACAACCCGAAGGCCCCACGATGGCGATGAACTCACCCTCGGTGACCGACAGGTTGATGTCCTCGACCGCAAACTGGTTTTGCGCCAACAATGCGTCGTTGTAGGCCAGCCAGACATTTTTAAAATCAACAAACGCCATATTTAGAGCATTTTCAAATAAACCGTCATTCCCGCGAAGGCGGGAATCCAGAGCGAGCCATGAGTTTTATTAGAGACACCGATGTGGATTCCCGCCTTCGCGGGAATGACCGTCATGGTTACTTCTTTGCAGGTGCAGCTTTTGCAGTGGGCAAAACAGCGTTCAAGGCAGCGTCGCTAGGCAAGAAGCTGCCGTTCCAAATCGCATTGCGATCAACGCGTGTTTTGGTGCTGAAGGCATCCGACGCTTGGCTTGCCATCAGCGACAAGCGGCCGTCGTTGACCTTGCCGAAACCTTCAGTACGTGCGTCGGCGCTGTTGATCACGGTGTCAATGGCCAGCTTCAAGCGGCGCTCTTCCAGTGCCACGTTGATGATGCCATCACGGCCCTTCACGTAGGTGATGCCTTCCACCGGATTCGCGACCACTTCTTTGGCCGCCTTGGTGAAAGCCGCCAAGAAAGCCTTGATAGCGGCTGGGTTCTCTTTGATCAACTTAGGGCTGACGATGATGGCGTTGCCGTATAACTTCACACCGTAGTCCGGGTATTGCATGATGGCCACATCTTCGGCTTTGACGCCACGCGCTTCCAGGTTGAGCAGTGATGTGAAGGTAAAGCCGGTGATCGCATCGATATCGCCTTTGGCAAGCATGGTTTCACGCAGGGCAGGGTCCATGGACACCCAAGTCACGCCGCTCACATTGTTGGCTTTGGCAAAAATCGGGAAGGCGCGACGGCCCGCGTCAAAACCAGGTGCGCCTAGTTTCTTGCCGTTCAAATCAGCCGGTGATTTGATGTTTGATTTTTTGAGCGACATCACCGAAGCGGGCGTGTTGTTGTAAACCATCATCACCGCAACTGGCTTGTTCGGCGCGTCAGGGTTGTTGGCGTGGAATTCCATCACAGCAGCCAAGTCAGCAAAACCCATGTCGTAGGTGCCAGAAGCCACGCGGGTCACCGCACCGCCGGAGCCGTTGCCAGCATCAACCGTGACGTCCAATTTGGCATCTTTGAAGTAGCCTTTTGCGACGGGAGCCAAGAAGAAAGCGGCGGGGCCTTCAAAACGCCAATCGAGTTGAAACTTGATAGGCGTCACAGCTTGCGCTTGCGCTGTGCTTGTGAGGGTAAAAGTGGCTGCAGCCGCCAAAGCTACGGTAGCCAGTGTCGATTTGAGAAAAACATGTTTAGACATGGAAAATCCTAAAATTGAAGCTAAAAATTGAATAAACCCATTAATTTTAGCCTGCGGGCCAAGTTAGGCTATCGGTAAGAACACCTATAAGTGTATACAAAACTAAAGGAGCACGTTTCATGCCAGCTAGTTCCGTTTCACTCTGCAAGGCGCATAAGCATCCAAATCAGCCTTGTAAACCGCTGTTTGAATATCCATCAGCCCGAGCACCGTGTGGAAATAGTTGTCATGGCTCAATTTTTTGCCAGCTCGACCTGCCATGCAATCCGTGTCTAGGTTGTGGCGGCCGATAAAGTCATTGGCAAACCAACTGATCCAGGGAACATGCTTTTGCACATCAGGTGCGATGGCGTAGGGCAGACCATGCAAGTACAGATTATTTTCACCCAGCGATTCCCCGTGGTCAGACACATACAACATGCCACCTTGAAGGCTTGCTGCTTTTGATTTCAGCATAGCAATGACCTGGCTTAAAAAGTAGTCGGTATAGGCAATGCTGTTGTCATAGGCATTGACCAATTCAGCGCGCGTGCATTCTTGCAAAGCATTGTTGGTGCACTCTGGTTTGAATTTTTTAAAGGCTGCTGGTGAGCGTTTGTAATAAGCAGGGCCATGGCTGCCCATTTGGTGCATCACCACCACAACGCCATTGCTGAGTTTGTCAAAGGGAACTTCTCGCAAGCGCGCATCAAGGTTATGCAGCATGATTTCATCGAAGCATTCACCTGTGCTGCAAAATTCTGGTGTATCCAGCTTGCTGGTTGCTTGCCGGTAAACGCGGTCACAAATGCCTTTGCAGCCTGATTGATTTTCCAGCCAGATGACGGCCAGTCCGGCTTTGTCTAACACATCAATTAAATTTTGATAATCAGCCTGTTTAGCTTCGTAAGCCGATTTCCCCAAGTGAGAAAACATACAAGGCAGCGATGTGGCCGTGGTTGTGCCGCAAGACCAAACATCAGATTGGGTGGTCAGTTCGCCACTGTGGTCGGCATTTTTTTTGATGGCTTTGAGCAAAGGTGTTGTGTCGCGTTCATAGCCGTTGATGCCGAAATTGCCACTTCGAGCGGTCTCACCTAACACCAGCACCAAGAATGGAATTTTCGGTTGGTTGGAATACATGTTGCCAAGTTTTGCGTCTGCGGCAATGGGTTGCAGTGTCCCCGTCGGATTTTGTAAAGGTGGTAGTGCCAACTGGGCCAAACCATAAAAAGAATTCAAAGGATTTACCAAAAACCGCAGCTGCATGTGGTTGCGCATGTTGGACGCAAAATCTTGGTAAATGGGAAACACAGCCACGGCTGCGATGACACAGCTGGCTAGGAAGAGTTGCGCATTGCTGGCTAGATTTTTTAAGACCATCAATGGTTTGACTTGTCGTTTCCAAATCACAACGATGGGCAGCACAGCCAAAAACAAAACCGCAACGACCAACTTCCAGCTAAACAGGTCTAACGACTCTTTCAAGTCTGTTTGCAAAACATTCACCATCATGGAGCTGTCGATGACCACACGGTAGCTCAGCATGAAATAGGCGCCAAAGGCTGCACTGAGTAAAAAGACGGCAATCACGGGCTTCAGCGTCCAGCGCCAGCACAGCAAACTCATCAGCATGCATAACAACGATGCAATCAAGGCGGCAAAAGCGATGCCAAACCACACGGCTCGCCAGTCGTTCATTTCAGGCAGCCTAGCCAGTTCTTGCCAAAGCGCGAGATTACCAATGGTGGCTAACCAAAAACTGGTCAAAACCATGAGCCAGTTGGGATGAATCGACCGTTCTTGCTTATTCAGCAAATCCCTTGTTTTAGTGCCAAATAATTTCAAAAACATGTATTTTTTATGTAATCTACTTGAATTATTGCTATATATTTAATAGCGTTAAAGGTAATAAATACGCCGGCTAATGTCGAATTTACACCTTAAAAAAGCCTTTCAGCTTGTCTGCCCAGCTGTCACTGGTGGGGGAGTGCTTGGCACCGCCTTTTTTCAGCGATTCGTCAAATTCTTTCAACAGTTTACGCTGGTGTTCCGTCAGTTTGACCGGTGTTTCAATGGAGATATGGCAGTACAAGTCTCCCGGGTAGCTGCTGCGCACACCCTTGATGCCTTTGCCGCGCAGGCGGAATTGCTTGCCGGCTTGCGTGCCGTCGGGAATGTCAATCGCCGCTTTGCCGGCTAGGGTGGGCACGTCGATTTCACCACCCAAAGCGGCTGTAGTGAAGCTGATGGGCACCGAGCAATGCAGGTCATCACCATCACGCTCAAAAATATCGTGCTTTTTCAAGCGAATCTCGATGTACAAATCGCCCGGTGGCCCACCGTTGGTGCCCGGCTCGCCGTTGCCGGTGGAGCGGATGCGCATGTTGTCGTCAATACCCGCTGGGATTTTGACTTCCAGCGTTTTGTTGGTTTTGGTTTTACCCACACCCATGCAGGCCGAGCACGGCTCAGGGATGAGCTTGCCATTGCCTTTGCAGGTGGGGCAGGTTTGCTGCACGCTGAAAAAACCTTGGCGCATTTGCACCTGGCCGTGGCCGTGGCAGGTGGTGCAACTCACCACTTTGGTGCCGGGTTTCGCGCCGCTGCCGTGGCAAGTGGTGCAATCGTCCCAGCTTGGGATGCGAATCTGCGCGTCTTTGCCCAGTGCCGCTTCTTCCAGAGTCACTTCCATAGCGTAGCTTAAATCGCCGCCACGGTAGACTTGTCTGCCGCCTTGACCGCGTCCGCCTTGCTGGCGGCCACCGAACACATCGCCAAAAATATCACCAAACGCTTCGGCAAAACCACCAAAGCCTTCGCCACCGCCCGCGCCGCCGCGCATGTTCGGGTCAACGCCGGCAAAACCATGCTGGTCATACGCAGCGCGCTTTTGACCGTCAGACAGCATTTCGTACGCTTCTTTGGCTTCCTTGAATTTTTCTTCGGCGACTTTGGCGGTGTCGCCTTGGTTGCGGTCAGGGTGATGCTTCATCGCCAGTTTGCGATAAGACTTTTTGATTTCTTCTTCAGAAGCGTTTTTAGGGACGCCTAGCGTTTCGTAATAGTCGCGTTTTGACATGATTCGTCGTACTTTTCTTCAACAATTTCAGTGATTCAGTTAGCGCAAACGCCGCGATGAAGATCGAAGTCGATCATCATGCGCGGCGCATAGAGCTTGACATAGAGCCTATAAAGCTCGTCCAGTGGTTTTTACTTAACCTTTGGCGGTTTCTTTAGGATCTTTAGGATCTTTAGGATCTTTATTCTCTTTAACTTCCTTGACTTCAGCATCGACCACATTGTCGTCTGCTGCTGGTTTTGCACCAGCTTGCTCAGCTCCTGCTCCACCTGCCGCGCCGCCAGCGGCATTCGCAGCTTCCTGGGCTTGCATGTCGGCGTACATTTTTTCGCCTAACTTTTGGCTGACTTCCATCAGGCTGGTGTTTTTGGCTTCAATCGCAGCGGTGTCGTCGGTTTTAACGACTTCTTCCAACTCTTTGATCGCCGCTTCGATTTTTTCTTTTTCACCAGCTTCCAACTTGTCACCGTATTCTGCGAGTGATTTTTTCACGCTGTGAACGGTGGCTTCGCCTTGGTTGCGCGCTTGCACCAGAGCGAGTTTTTTCTTGTCGTCTTCAGCGTTCAACTCCGCGTCTTTGACCATTTGCTGGATTTCGGCTTCCGTCAAACCAGAGTTCGCCTTGATGGTGATCTTGTTCTCTTTGCCAGTACCTTTGTCCTTCGCGCCCACGTGCAAAATGCCGTTGGCGTCGATGTCAAACGACACTTCAATCTGCGGTGTACCGCGCGCTGATGGTGGGATGCCTTCGAGGTTGAACTCGCCCAAGCCTTTGTTGCCGGCAGCAATCTCGCGCTCACCCTGGAAGACCTTGATGGTCACCGCAGGCTGGTTGTCTTCAGCAGTCGAGAAGGTTTGTGCAAACTTGGTCGGGATGGTCGTGTTTTTCTTGATCATCTTGGTCATCACGCCGCCCATGGTCTCGATGCCCAAAGACAAGGGTGTCACGTCCAACAGCAACACATCTTTGCGGTCGCCCGACAAGACCTGGCCTTGGATCGCCGCGCCCACGGCGACGGCTTCGTCGGGGTTCACGTCTTTGCGCGGCTCTCTGCCGAAGAATTCTTTGACCTTCTCTTGAACCTTTGGCATGCGGGTCATACCGCCGACCAAAATCACGTCATGGATGTCAGACACGCTGATGCCCGAGTCTTTGATAGCCGTGCGGCACGGCGCAATGGTGCGCTCGATCAGCTCTTCCACCAATTGCTCAAGCTTTGCGCGGGTCATCTTGATGTTCAGGTGTTTAGGGCCTGTGGCATCTGCCGTGATGTAAGGCAGGTTGATGTCGGTTTGTGCGCTGCTTGACAGCTCGATTTTGGCTTTTTCAGCAGCTTCTTTGAGGCGCTGCAAGGCCAACACGTCTTTGGATAAATCAACGCCTTGTTCTTTCTTGAACTCGGCAATGATGAACTCGATGATGCGTTGGTCAAAATCTTCACCGCCCAAGAAGGTGTCACCGTTGGTGGACAACACTTCAAATTGTTTTTCGCCATCGACGTCGGCGATTTCGATGATGGACACGTCAAACGTACCGCCGCCCAGGTCATAGACCGCAATCTTGCGATCGCCTTTTTCCATCTTGTCCATACCAAACGCCAAAGCGGCAGCGGTAGGCTCGTTGATGATGCGTTTGACGTCCAGACCGGCGATGCGGCCTGCGTCTTTGGTGGCTTGGCGTTGTGCGTCGTTGAAGTACGCCGGCACGGTGATGACCGCTTCGGTGACAGGCTCGCCCAGGTAGTCTTCAGCAGTTTTCTTCATCTTGCGCAAAATATCAGCGCTGACCTGCTGGGCAGAAATCGCTTTGCCTTGGGCTTCAACCCAGGCGTCGCCATTGTCGGCGGCAACGATTTTGTAAGGCATCAAAGCGATGTCTTTTTGCACTTCTTTTTCAGTGAATTTGCGGCCAATCAGGCGCTTCACGGCGTACAAGGTGTTTTTCGGGTTGGTCACCGCTTGGCGTTTGGCGGAGGCGCCCACCAGCACTTCGCCGTCGGCCTGATAGGCGACGATAGATGGGGTGGTGCGTGCGCCTTCAGAGTTTTCGATCACCTTGGGCACATTGCCTTCGATGATGGACACGCAGCTGTTGGTGGTTCCTAAGTCAATACCGATGATTCTTCCCATTTTTAACTCCTAGATTTGATGTTTATTTGTATCAAGCAGCGCGTTGATCGGGCTGTTTGGCTATGCTTGTTAAGTTGTGGATAACTTGAAGGAATTCAAGTACTTTTTTTGTGGGTATTTGAAAATAAATCTGAAAATTCAGAGGCCTTCTTTTCACAGGCTTTAACCCACGCCGACTTTATTTGGGTGCGGAAACCGTCACTAATGCGGGGCGCAACACGCGGTCGGCGATCAAATAGCCCTTTTGCAAGACCATGACGACGCAGTTTGCCTCTAAATCTGAGGGAACAACGCTGATGGCTTGGTGCTGATGTGGGTCAAATTTTGCACCCGCTTCTGGGTTGATGGCAATGACTTTGTTGCGTTCTAAGGCGCTGGTGAGTTGACGCAAAGTAGCCGTAGCGCCTTCACGGACTTGTTCAATCGTTGCGTCTTTGATGGCTAAACCGGCTTCCAGGCTGTCAGTCACAGGCAGCAAGCTCTCGGCAAAGCCTTCCACGGCGAATTTGCGGGCTTTGCTGACGTCTTCGTCGGCGCGGCGTCTGGCGTTTTGCACCTCGGCTTGGCCGCGCATGTATTGGTCTTGCAAATCGGCGACTTTGGCCTTCAAAGTGGCCACTTCCGCTTGGGCAATCGCCAGTTCGGTGATGGCCTCCACTTCGTTGGCGGCTAAAGCGGCTTCGCGCTCCTCTGGGGAGGCGTCCAATGGCACGCCGTCAGCGCCCATGTCCACTTGATCTGGGTTCAATGGCTCAGCATTTTTGCTAAGGTCTTGATTTTGTTCGGGTTTTTTGTTGTCAGACATGCTAAAAATACGGTTGGTTTGCTTAAGTTCAGCAGGTGAGGGCGACTGCGTGTTTTACAAGTCAGCGCCGTAATAGCTATAAATATAGGCTATGTCAACGTTAGTTGTTGAAATCAAATATAGGCATAGAAAACAGCGTTGCTGCATCGGCTAACTCGTTGATTTATATAGAGTCTATTTTG
>JAYUCJ010000100.1:0-1547 GCA_043740415.1 Polaromonas sp.
ACATTGCTGGCCAACAATCTAGCCAACAAGGTGGTGTTGGTCAGCGGTGCGGGTGGAAGTATTGGCGGCGAGCTGTGCAGGCAGATCATTGCAGAAAAACCAAGCAAGCTTGTTTTGTTGGATCACAATGAATTTGGCCTCTACACCATCCACAGTGAGCTGCTGCATTTATGCGCTGAACAAAGTTTAACGGTACAGCTGGTTCCCTTGCTGGCAAGTGTCAGCAATTTTGAGCGCTTGCAAGAAATTTGCCAGCTATATCGGCCAGCCACCGTCTACCACGCCGCTGCTTACAAGCACGTGCCTTTGGTTGAAAGTAACTTCTCCGAAGGTGTACTGAACAATGTTTTTGGCACGCTCAACATGGCGCGTGCCGCCATAGAAAGCCAGGTAACGCACTTTGTACTTGTGTCCACTGACAAGGCCGTGCGCCCAACCAATGTAATGGGCGCCACCAAGCGTATGGCTGAGTTGGTGTTGCAAGCATTAGCAGACAGCAAAACCTTGCAATTTGATTTGCCCGATGGCGAAAAAACTACTGATGTGCGCAACAACACACTGTTTGCGATGGTGCGTTTTGGCAATGTTTTAGGCAGCAGCGGCAGCGTAGTTCCGCTCTTTCGCAAGCAATTGCTCAGCGGCGGCCCCTTAACCATCACGCACTTGGAAGTGACCCGCTTTTTCATGACCATCCCCGAAGCCGCACAATTGGTTTTACAAGCCGGTGCCATGGCCAAGGGTGGCGATGTGTTTGTTTTGAACATGGGTCAGCCCGTTAAAATATTGGACCTAGCGCGTCGTATGGCGCAACTTTCAGGTTTAACGCTCCGGGTTGACGACAGCCCAGATGGTGATATTGATGTTGTGGTCACCGGATTGCGCCCTGGGGAAAAATTATATGAGGAGTTGCTGATAGGTGGCAATCCAGAAGGCACAGACCATGAGCGTATTATGAAAGCGCATGAAGATTATGTAAGCTGGGCTGTGCTTTCTCCCATGCTTGTAGCGCTTCGGCATGCGGCGAATCAAAACAACGAGCTTGTGATTAAAAATACATTCGTACAGCTGGTGCAGGGATATAGTCCATCCCCTGCTGTTTCAGCCGCATCATCAATAGCCGCGTAAGCTAACGTATTCGCGAACGGTTATTGCCCAGTTTTTCATTTATTATTTTTTAAACAAATCATGCAAAAAAAAATCATCATATTATTGGCAGCCGCTACTTTAGGCGTAGGCGTTGGTGCGCTGTTGGGTTATGGGCCCATGCTGCGTTATAAGTCAGAAGGTGTACTCAATATGGATATGGGTACCAGCGAGTACAAGCGGTTTACCGAGCTGGCCAATGATGCAAGCTCTGCCAATCAATTTTTGGCGGCATTTCCTCCGCCAAAAATGCATAACGGAGGTGTTGATGATCTCATGAAGGTCGTTATCAAGGGTGAATGGCACAAAGCTCTGCCAAAGGTTAGCAAGGTCGACGCTAAAGAGCTGACGGATGCTGCACTTCAAATGGAACGAGATATTGAGAAAGAGAAAGAGAAAGAGAA
>JAYUCJ010000101.1:0-10206 GCA_043740415.1 Polaromonas sp.
GCACGCTGACGACCCTGACCCGCCATGTCTTTGTCCATCAGTTGCGCCGTTGGCTGAGCCGTTACTGCCGGTGGCTGCGCGGAGGTCGCGGCGGGCTGCGCCATCATGCCGCGCGTGCTACTCATGCCACCCATATCTGCGGCATCGGCGCTCTCAGCCTTGGTGGCAACCACGGTAGCGGGCTTCACCATCTCGTCCGCCCGGAACAGTCGATTCAAAAATCCTTTACGCGCCAAAAGCGTCGTGGTGTTCAACCACGCATCACCCACCGGCCAGCCTTTCACGTTCGGCGGATTAAACAAATCCTGTCCAAGCTGACGAAGAATCACTGCAAACGGCGCAGGGTCTTCCACCGCAAAGCGGAACTGTCGCAGCGACCCGACAACCAGATCGACCGGAGACTTCACCAGCACACCGCGATTGGCGGGCGACCAAAACGCATCGCTCAAAAACATCGCACGCATCAGCGGCTTCATCTCGTAATTGGCAGCGCGCCACGTCGCGGCCAATTGCACAACGGCAGCCGCGTCGGGCTCAGGAGACACAAATTCACGCCAGAGTTTGCTCACAATGAATTCGCTGGTCGCAGGCTGTTGCAGCAACATGGTGACGATGTCGTCGCCGTTGAACTTGCCCTCTTTGCCAAACACTGTTTTGCTGCCTTCATCATGGATCGCGCGGCGAAAGCGGAATTCGCCCGCATCCGCATCAATGCTCCAGCCAGTGAAGGCGCGCGCCACTTCCTTGATGTCCTGCTCGCTGTAATGGCCTTCGCCCAGCGTGAACAGCTCCATCACTTCACGCGCAAAATTCTCGTTCGGCGCCCCCTTGCGGTTCTGCGCGCCGTCAAGATAAATCAGCATCGCCGGGTCCTTCGACACTTCGCGCAACATCGCGCCAAAGTTACCCACCGCGTAGTTGCGCAGCATCACGTTTTGCCGATACATCAGGTTCGCTGAGCGCACTTTTTGCTGCGACGTGGCGAAATGGTTGTGCCAAAACAGCACCATGCGCTCTGCCAACGGGTTGGGCGTTTCCAACATTTCGCGCAACCACCAAGCTTTTAACTCTACGCCTTCGGCAATTTGCGCACGTCGCTGCTCTTGCCGTTCATCCACCGTTTTGAGCTGATTGGCTGGCGTGGGCGGCGGCTGGCTCACAAATGCTGGCGGCGGGTATTTCGGTTTTGCCGCTGACGCTGAGGTGATGATGTTGGCAACGGCTGTTTGAACCGGTTTGCCCACCAGCTTGTCGACCTCCGTCTGCGTTGGCGAGAAACCTGTACGAATCAACAGGTGGCGTGCCTGCAGGGGAGTCATTTGTGTAGGGTTCAGCATCGTTTCTAAACGTGCCGTCTGTGCATTTTGCTTACAGCGTTTACCCGAATCGCTTGTTTAATTTGTAAACGCTGTGTAAATTTCAGCCAATCCGTGAATTTAGTGCCGAATTTACTCAGAATTTTTTCTGTTTTGCAACACCGCTTCTGCCAGTGCAAAGTCTTCTGGATAGGTCACTTTGAAGTTTTGCGCACTGCCCCGCACCAACTTAGGCGCATGGCCCAAGCGCTCCATAGCGCTAGATTCATCCGTAATCAGCACATTTGAGGCATCGGACAAATCACCTGCAGCACTTAAAGCATCAATAAGCGCACCAATTCTGAACATTTGCGGCGTTTGGGCCAACCATTTGTCGCTGCGACCTAAAGTTGCAGCAACACGCCCATCCCGCTCGCTTTTCAACGTATCAGGCAGTGGCAGCGCCAGCAAACCACCCACAGCGTCACCACTATCGTCATTCAGGCAAGCATCTATCAAAGTGCTGATCTGTTCTGGCGTAATCAAGCAACGCGCCGCATCGTGCACCAAAACCCAGTCTGCAGCCGCCGCACCGTGCTGTAACAGTGCTTCAAGACCCTTAAAAACGGTCATAGCCCGCGTATTTCCTGCCTGAGGCGCTATCGAAAATATAGTGTTTTTCGATGATTTTAGTAACTCAGGCAACTGATCGTCTTCTTTTGCAATCACCACCAAGCCACCTGCCAATCGCCCAGCCTCCCAATTCACCTGCTCAAAAGCCGCCAACGTGTGCATCACCATGGGTTTGCCGGCGATGACTCGGTATTGCTTGGGAATCTCGCTTTGAGCCCGTGAACCGTTACCACCACAAGGAATAAGCGCCCAAAGTTTGGGGTTCTTTTCGGTTGATGGCGCATTTGTCATGGGGGCTATTCTAAAATGCAATGCTGCACGAAGTGACATCGGCTTCAACAATCTTCGATTAGTTTTAAGGTTCAATGGATTTACCCAAGCTTTCCCTAGGCAAACGCTACACCCTACCCCGCTCTGTTGGGTCGTCAGATGCGCTGATGTTGGCCAAATTAGCCCAGCGCGACAAGGCGGCCAAGCGCCTGACAGCCATTGTCACCTCTGACGCCACGGACGCGCAGCGGCTGATGCATGAAATCGCCTTTTTCGCGCCAGAAGTACGCTTGACCTTGTTCCCCGACTGGGAAACCCTGCCCTACGATTCGTTTTCACCGCACCAAGACCTGATCAGCGAACGCCTCGCAACCCTATGGCGCATCAGCCAAAGGGACAAAGACAGCGGCGCAGATGTCGTCATCGTTCCCGCAACCACGGCTTTGTACCGCCTTGCGCCACCCAGCTTTTTAGCAGCCTACACGTTTTCGTTCAAAACCAAGCAAAAGCTGGACGAAGCCAAACTCAAAGCACAGCTGACACTGGCGGGCTACAACCATGTGAGCCAAGTCGTCAGCCCTGGCGAATACGCTGTGCGTGGTGGCTTGATTGATTTGTTCCCCATGGGTTCGCTGGTGCCATTTCGCGTCGATTTGTTTGACGACGAAATCGACAGCATCCGCACCTTTGACCCCGACACCCAGCGCAGCTTGTATCCTGTGCCCGAGGTGCGTCTGTTGCCGGGGCGTGAGTTCCCGATGGACAACGACGCCCGCACCAAGTTCCGCAGCCGCTGGCGCGAACTGGTCGAAGGCGACCCGACCAAAAGCCGCGTTTACAAAGACATAGGCAACGGCGTGGCGACGGCGGGTATTGAGTATTACTTGCCGCTGTTTTTTGAGGAAACGGCGACGGTTTTTGATTACTTGGCTGGTAATTCAGATGCTAAAAATGAAGCCACCGTCGTTCTGCACGGCGATTTAGAACCCGCCTTCCAGCGTTTTTGGCAAGAC
The DNA here is from genome assembly GCA_043740415.1 of Polaromonas sp. Taxonomy (GTDB): domain Bacteria; phylum Pseudomonadota; class Gammaproteobacteria; order Burkholderiales; family Burkholderiaceae_C; genus Aalborgiella. Next base: position 3,212 of record JAYUCJ010000101.1, read on the forward strand.
ACCAAAGACCGCTACCGCTTGGTGCAAGGCGACCCGGACCGCCCTGCGCTGCCGCCGGAAACATTATTTTTAAGCGCCGAGCAGTTCTACGCCCGGGCCAACGATTTTGCGCAGTTGGCAATAAAAACCATTTCCGTTCGCCCTGAGCCTGTCGAAGGGTTGGGAGGGACTTCGACAAGCTCAGCCCGAACGGAAGTTGAATCTGCATATCCCGAATTCGGCAGCTTACCCGATTTGTCCGTTGTTCGTGGTGCGGAAGATCCTTTAGCGAAACTCAAATCACATGCGGCGAACACACCGCATCGCATTTTGATATTGGCGGAATCGGATGGTCGCCGTGAAAGTTTGCTCGATTTCTTGCGCGCTAGCAACCTGTCCGTCCCCGCTTTTGACAGCTTGGAAGATTTTCAAACCAGTTCTGAAAAGATCGGTATCGCCACCTCCGGGCTGAATGTCGGTTTCAGTTGGCTGGCTGAAGGCATTGATTTAGTCACCGAAACCGAGCTATTCGCCGCCGGTGCCGTCACCCGCCGCCGTAAGAAACAAGAGCAAGTCAGCGACGTTGAAGCGCTGATCAAAGATTTGTCCGAACTCAACGTGGGCGACCCCGTGGTGCACAGCGCGCATGGCATTGGGCGCTACATGGGTTTGATCAACCTGGATTTAGGGTTGAGCAAACAAGCCGATGGCTCTATGGCCAACGTGCTGTCCTCTACCGTGCAAGAGTTTTTACATCTCGAATATGCCGTCAAAGCCACGCTGTACGTGCCCGTCAGCCAGTTGCACCACATCAGCCGCTACACCGGTGTGTCTGCCGACGAAGCGCCGCTGCACCGGCTCGGCTCGCCCCAGTGGGACAAAGCCAAACGCAAAGCCGCCGAGCAGATCCGCGACTCTGCCGCTGAACTCTTGAACATCTACGCCCGCCGCGCCGCCCGTGAAGGCCACGCCTTCCGCTACTCGCCGCAGGACTACGAAGCCTTTGCCAACGACTTTGGCTTTGAAGAAACCGCCGACCAGCGCGCCGCCATCCACTGCGTGATCCAGGACATGATCAGCCCGCGCCCCATGGACCGCCTGATTTGCGGCGATGTGGGCTTTGGCAAAACCGAAGTCGCCCTGCGTGCCGCCTTCATCGCCATCACCGGTGGCAAACAAGTCGCCATTCTTGCGCCCACAACGCTGTTGGCTGAACAGCATTACCAAACGCTGGTGGACAGATTCGCCAAATGGCCAGTCAAAGTGGCGGAAATGAGCCGTTTCCGCTCTGCCAAAGAAATCACCGCTGCTATCAAAGGTATCGCGGATGGCACGATTGATATCGTCGTCGGCACGCATAAATTGCTCAGCAAAGACGTTCATTTTCAGCGCCTGGGCTTGCTCGTGATCGACGAAGAGCACCGCTTTGGCGTGCGCCACAAAGAGATGATGAAGGCCATGCGCGCCGAGATTGACGTGCTCACCCTCACGGCAACACCGATTCCTCGCACCTTGGGCATGGCACTGGAAGGGCTGCGCGACCTCAGCGTCATCGCCACCGCACCGCAGCGCCGCTTGGCGATCAAAACCTTTGTGCGGACCGAGAGCAATGGCGTGATTCGTGAGGCCGTGCTGCGCGAACTGAAACGCGGTGGACAAGTCTACTTTTTGCACAACGAGGTCGATACGATTCAAAACCGCAAAGAGCGGTTGGAAGAAATCTTGCCCGAAGCGCGCATTGCCATCGCCCACGGCCAGATGCCAGAGCGGCAGCTGGAACAGGTGATGAAAGACTTCGTTGCCCAGCGCTACAACCTGCTGCTGTGTTCCACCATCATCGAAACCGGCATCGACGTGCCAACGGCCAACACGATTGTGATGGCCAGAGCCGACAAGTTTGGCCTGGCGCAGCTGCATCAACTCCGTGGCCGCGTCGGCCGTAGCCACCACCAAGCGTATGCGTATTTGATGGTTCCTGATATTGAAGGTCTGACCAAGCAAGCGGGTCAAAGGTTGGAGGCAATTCAGCAAATGGAAGAGCTGGGTTCTGGCTTTTACCTTGCTATGCACGACTTGGAGATTCGCGGCACGGGTGAAGTGCTGGGTGAAAACCAGTCCGGCAACATGATGGAAATCGGCTTTCAGCTCTACAACGAAATGCTGGGCGAGGCCGTGCGCTGCCTCAAAGCCGGTATCGAGCCGGATTTGATGTCGCCCATGAACGTGACCACCGAAGTCAACCTGCACGCCCCCGCCCTGCTTCCTGACGATTACTGCGGCGACGTGCATCTGCGCCTGTCCTTCTACAAAAAGCTGGCGACTGCGAAAACTACTGAACAAATCGACAGCCTTTTAGAGGAAATTGTCGACCGCTTCGGCAAGCTGCCGCCCCAAGCGCAGACGCTCTTGGACGTGCACCGCCTGCGCGTCATGGCCAAGGCTTACGGCGTGGTCAAGGTCGATGCCGCGCCCGGTGTCATCAACATCACCTTCAAACCGAATCCGCCGATCGACCCGATGGCCATCATCCACCTCATTCAAAAAAACCGCCACATCAAGCTCACCGGCAACGACAAACTGCGCATCGAGCGCTCCCTGCCCGAAGCCAAAGACCGCGCGTTGATGGTGCGGGACGTGTTGCGGAGTTTGGGGCAGCCGAAGGTGGAAGCGAAAGTTGAATCAAAGGTGGGTGTTAAGGCTGAAACTAAAGTCAAAGCGGTTTGACATATGCTTAGGCATAGGCTAAAATTAATCATCTGAATTTAAGGAGAACGATATGCACCACGTCTCTGACAACCATGCACCCTACACGGTGCAAACACCTCCCACACCTGTGCCTGAGGCAGGTCGCCATGTGCGGCTGTTCCGCAACGGCGCGAACCAGGCCGTGCGGATTCCAAAAGAGTTTGAAATGCCTGGCGTGGAAGCCATTTTGCACCGCGAAGGCACGCGGTTGATACTTGAACCTGTCCTACCAGAGTACGAAAAAGGCTCAGCAGCAGCGATGTTGGCCATGTTGGAAGAACTGAGAAAACTAGGCCCTTGCGACGACGAATTTCCTGATGTGGATGAAGGAATGTTGCCCTTAGATGAAATCAATCTATGAGCTTCCAGTACCTGCTAGACACCAACACCATTAGCCACATCATGAAAAATCCGCAAGGCTTGGTTGCCCAGCGGATGCAGCAAATCACAGAAAATGCCATTTCTAACGACAACCCAGCACCTATTTGCACCAGCGTCATCGTGCAGGGCGAGTTGCTTTTTGGCTTGGCTAAAAACCCATCGGCCAGACTGCAAGCAGCCTATGCCACCACCATGAAATACATCCCCGTGATGGGTTTGGAGCCAGTGGTAGCGCAACATTACAGCCAACTTCGTCTAGCGCTATCGCGTGCGGGCACCCCCATAGGCCCCAACGACGCCTTCATCGCCGCCCACGCCTTGGCTTTAGGCTGCGCCGTAGTGACAGACAATGAAGATGAATTCCGGCGGGTTGCGGGCTTGAAGGTGGAAAACTGGTCGAAAATTGGCTAAAGCCATAAAAACACCCTTAAATATGCCTCTAGCCGGCGTATTTATTGCCTAAATAGCTATCAAAATAATAGCAAAATAGATTGCAATCATACCCACTTACTCAACCTATCAAAACTTTGACATTGGCAACTTGCATGTGTGTACATTTGTGCATACAATTACTACTATGCAGATTGAATTTGACCCAGAAAAGGCACGATTAAACCCACTCAATCACCAGTGCGTGACCTTTGACGAAGCCAAAATTGTGCTGCTGGACCCGTATGCACTGACGCGAGAAGACGCCGATTCAAGCGGCGAAGCACGGTTTGTCACGCTGGGCATGGGTGCAAAAAGCCGCATTTTGGTCGTGGTGTGGACGCTGCGTGGCGATATTCCACGCTTAATTTCGGCTTGGAAAGCCAATCAACCTCAAAGGAGAACGTATGAACAACAATTCTGATCCTACTTTCAAGCAATACGCCGATATGGATTTCAGCACGGCTAAGCCGGTTAAAGACACGCCTGCATTGGCGAAACTGCAAGCCGCGCAAGGCGGAAAATCACGCATCACCATGCGTGTGGACAACGCAACCTTGGCTGTGTTTAAGGTGCAAGCCGAGATGACGGGCGGCAGCTATCAAACGTTGATGAATGAAGCATTGGCAGAATTCGCGCAAGGCCGCAGGCTAGCTGATGTTGTACGTGAGACGATTAAGCAAGAGCTGCATGCAGCGTGAATTTATGCACCTATCAGGCGTATTTATTGCCTAAGCAGCTATTTTAAATATAGTAAAAATCAACAATTTTAGACATTTCAAACTTTGAAAAGCAGAAAGTCAAAGCATGTATAACAAAACGAGACTTCCTAGTGAAAGGTAGCGAGTACGAGCAATTCGTTTTTGAGAAGTTCGAACGTCTGTTCGCAGACGGTATCGTGACGAAGAACGATCATATCTACGGTCGCTTAAGTGGTCTCAATCGCGAAATTGATGTGTCCGTGCGTCAAATCGTAGATGACGTAAACCTTCTCTACATCGCTCAGTGCAAGGACTGGAAGACTCCTGTCGATATCAAAGTACTCGGAGAGTTTTCTGCCGTCATTCAAGACGTGCAAGCTGCGAAAGGATTTTTGCTATGCACATCTGGTTTCGCGAAAACGAATCATCAGTACGCCCTGACACTCGGTATCGAGCTTGTTACGATTGAGGATATTAAGTCGACCAAATGGCGTACAACAGTTCAAATTCCGTTTCTTTATATACAGAACAACAATAATTACAGCGTTGAGCTTGGTTTTTCTTCTACTGAAGCACTCGTAGAGAAGAATCGTGACCAGGAACTTGTTATTGAATTTACCACTGGCACGCTACTTACAGAGAACGACGGTGCAACAACAATGCGCTACCAAGACTACTTAACCACAAGGCTCAAGGAAATTGCGCCGGTACCGATTGGCATTGAAAAGAATATCTGCCGACCAAATCTTCAGTTTCAAATATTGGATATCTGGGTTCCCTGTACCAAGTTTTCCTACATTACGATGAGTATTGCAAAGAAGTACTACTTGAAATACCTAACACCCGATGAGTACTCACACATCAAAGACCATGTTAGAGATACAACTCTTCCACTACATTTAGAATTGCGAAATATTGGCATGGCACTTGACAGCACGCTTGTGGAATTACCAGATGATAAACCGCCAGTGTTTTTGGGGCTCTATTTTGAGGTTGAGGAATCAACACAAGAGAATCTCACTACATCAAATAAAACATAAAAATGCGCTTATATCCGTCGTATTTATTGCCTAAGTTGCTATTTTAAATATAGCAAAATTATTTTAAATGAAAGAGCATCCACGACAGCCGTCATTCCCGCGAAGGCGGGAATCCACTAGCGCCACGATAGATTCCCGCCTTCGCGGGAATGACAGTATTTTGGCTAATGAACAATCTCGAACAAATAATCTCAAACAAATTGACCACATCAAGAATTTCAAATAAAAATCCCCGCCGCAAGCAGCGGGGTATTGAGAGAAATGCGGATTCCCGACTCGGAGAGCGCCCCAAGGGGCGGGGAATTTACCCACTGCGATTCAAATTTGTGAATGATTGTCCAACTAAGCGTTTCACACGACACCTAACCCTTTGTACGGTTTAGATTATCTTGCGTTGCTCGACATGTATGAACTTAGGCTTGAGTGTCCGCTTTTCTAAACGACGACCGGCAGCTTTGGGCACAAAGCTGACTCTTGCGAACGGAAGCGCCCAGCCATACCCAGCAAGCAAGCTGCTCAAACCCACCCAATCAGCCGAATAGGTTAACTTCATTTACCCCACGTCGCAAACATGGCTAGCACTACAATTGCCATGATTGCGGTCGCAAGCCAGCCGAGAATTTTGAGGCGGCGCGTGATGACGAATGGGCCCATGATGTCCGACCGCATCGCCATCAGCATCATCACGACCATGATAGGCACGGCGACGACGCCGTTGATGACAGAGCTCCAGAAGAGTGCCTTGATCGGGTCGATGGGGGTGAAATTAAGCGCCACCCCGAGAATAGTCGCAATGCTGACGATTGCGTAAAAGCCCCTCGCCTGCAACAGTTTGAGCCCCAGCCCAATGCGCCACTGGAACGACTCGGCGACGGCATAGGCTGCCGAGCCGGCGAGCACCGGCACGGCGAGCAACCCGGTGCCGACGATACCTGCGGAAAACAGCATGAAGGCGAAGTCTCCGGCCAGCGGACGCAATGCCTGCGCTGCCTGCGCGGAAGTTTCGATGTCGGTTATGCCGTGCAAGTGCAGGGTCACGGCCGCAGTCAGCATGATGAAGAAGGCGACAATATTGGAAAATCCCATGCCGATGTAAGTATCGATCTTGATGCGCCGCAATTGCGCACGCGCCTGATCCGGCGCTGTAATCAGCGGCTCTTCGCCATCCGCAGTGCGCTGCTCCTCGACTTCCTGCGAGGCCTGCCAGAAGAAAAGGTATGGCGAGATCGTTGTGCCCAGTATGCCGACAAAGGTCGCAAGGAATGTGCTCGAAAATTCGACGTGCGGCACGAATGTCGCGCGAAAAACCGAGAGCCAGTCAGGCTGTGCGAGGAATGCTGACGCGATGTACGCAAAGAGGATGAGGGTGAGCCATTTGAAGATGCGCGCGATGTGTTTGTACGATGACCAAAAGAGCAACGAGACAATCAAGACAGCATAGATAGGGTTCCAGAAGAAGGCGCTGACACCGGTGACCATTTGCGTAGCTTCGGCCATGCCGCCGAGGTCAGCTCCGATGTTAACAACGTTGGCAACGATTAAGAGTGAACACGCTCCCCATAACACCCAGCGCGAGTAGCGGCCGCGCACGACGCCAGCCAGGCCGCGCCCGGAAACCATGCCGAGGCGAGCACACATGAGTTGCACCGCAGCCATTAGCGGAAAGGAGAAGAGCGCCGTCCAGAGCGGCGCATAGCCGAAGGATGCGCCGGTGACCGAA
>JAYUCJ010000102.1:0-10171 GCA_043740415.1 Polaromonas sp.
TACAAAGCCGTTTGAAGTTGAAGGCGTCATCGGTAACGCGACACAATTGCAAAACGGCGCCAATGACAAGTTGACGTTGGAATTTGCGGCTTTGCGGGTCTTTAACATTGAAAATTTTGGCAAAGACGGTGCGGGCGGCAATTCAGGCGCAGGTGGTTCAGCGGTTGATGTGCGCAAGGTTGATTTGCGCGACACGATTGACTCCAAGCTAGGCGCAGCCAACAAAACCAAAACCAACAAAGAGCTGCGCAATGTGGGCCCCAGCATCACTTACAAATTGCGCGATGCGGCAGGTCAAGCCAAAGAATTTCACAACTACATGCTGCCCGTGAAAATGGGCAATGACGAGAACGACGTGCCTGTGTTTTTGCTGGGTATGCGTGAATCTACGGCTGAAGCCTTCAGGTATTTGCGCATTCCGGCGGATGACAAAGGCGGCATGGACGGCTTTTTACAGTTACGCACGGCCTTGGCTGACCCTTTCAAGCGAGACAGAGCGGTTGCCACCTACGCGCAAAAAGCGGCTGGCTTAGATCGGCCGGAGTTGGCGCAGCAATTGGCGCTCTCTGCGTCCAAAGCGATGAGCTTGTTTGCGGGTTCTGTGAGTTCGGAAGCCTTGGTGGGCTCAGCTGAGAAACCACCCGTGGTTGCGACGCCAGCCACGGCTGGCTTGCAAGCGGTCGCAGACTTCATTGAAAAAAATGTACCCGTGGCTGAGCGTGAGAAAGCCAGCGAGGTGTTGATCCGCATTTTGAATGGTGCGCTGTTTGAATTGGTACAAATGACCCGTACCGAAGCTGGCTTGAAACCTTTAGAACTGAGCGACAAAACCCAGTCTTACATGATGCAAACGGTGTTATCACTCAGCGACGCCAGTATTTACCCAGCACCTATGGCGTTTATGTTGCAAGACTTCACGCAAGTGCAAGCCAGTGTTTTTCAGGTGGCCAGTGCGCCCGGGAAAACGGTGGTTTACACCGGCTGCGCCTTGTTGATTTTGGGCGTGTTTGCCATGCTGTACATCCGTGAACGCCGCGTTTGGGTATGGCTTGCGCCCAGTAGCGACGCAACGGGTGATGCGGATCATGCAACAAGAACGCAGGCCAGCATGGCGCTGTCGACCAATCGAAAAACCATGGATGGTGACCACGAGTTTGCCCATTTAACGGAAAAACTCATTGGCGTAAAGCCATATGTAAAGCCAGAAACTAAGCCAGAAACACGGCCAAATGCAGAGGTGTAATGATGAACACGACAACGATTTCAAATACGAGCTCAGTCACCAGCTTGAGCCTGAACCCAGGTTTCTTCGCGCAGCGCAACCGCTTGGATTGGGCATTTGCGGCCTTGGCCGTGCTGGGTGGCTTGTTCGTCTTTCAACGCTACTTGGGTGCGATGGATGTGTACGAAAAAGGTATTTTGTTGGCTGCGATTCCCTTTGTGGTGTGGCTGGGCTGGTTTTGGCGACCCTTGCAGGTTTTGATGCTGACGGTTACCGCCTTTTCGCTCTTGGGTATTTGGTCCTACCAAGCACCAGTTGAACTTGGCGGCGCTACCTTGGCCAGAGCCGAATCGGTGTTTTGGCTCAAATACTTTTTATCCAGCCAATCTGCCATTTTGTGGATGAGTGTATTGTTTTTCATGAGCACCATTTTTTATTGGCTAGGCGTGGCCGCTACCAAGCAAAGTGCTGCCATGGAGTTGATTGGTTCGCGTTTGGCTTGGGTTGCTGTGGCGATGGCACTGATCGGCACCATGGTGCGTTGGTACGAAAGCTATTTGCTGGGGGCAGACATTGGCCATATTCCAGTGAGCAATCTTTACGAAGTGTTTGTGCTGTTTTGCTGGCTGACCACCGCGTTTTATTTGTACTTTGAAGCCCAATACAAAACCCGTGCATTAGGGGCTTTTGTGATGCTGGTGGTCAGTGCAGCCGTTGGTTTTTTGCTGTGGTACACCTTGGTGCGCGGTGCGCATGAGATCCAGCCCCTCGTTCCAGCGTTGAAAAGCTGGTGGATGAAACTGCACGTTCCGGCTAACTTCATTGGCTATGGCACGTTTGCGCTGTCTGCGATGGTGGCTTTTGGTTATTTGATCAAACAGCAAGCGACGGAAACGCGCTGGTACAAACTCACGCCGCTGTTGATGCTAGGCGTTGTTTTGTGCTTCATGCCCTTGGTCTTTCGCAAAACCACGCTGGAAGCGGGCGGCAGCTATTGGCTGGGTTACCTCATCATTTCGGGGCTGATTGTAGGTGGCATTTTGTGGGGTCGCCAACGTATTGCGGCGCGCTTGCCGAGCTTTGAGGTGATGGACGATGTGATGTACAAATCCATCGCCGTGGGTTTTGCCTTTTTCACCATTGCCACCGTGTTGGGCGCTTTGTGGGCGGCAGAGGCGTGGGGCGGCTATTGGAGCTGGGACCCGAAAGAAACTTGGGCCTTGATCGTTTGGCTCAACTACGCTGCATGGCTGCACATGCGCTTGATGAAGGGTTTGCGCGGCACGGTGGCGGCTTGGTGGGCGCTGGCTGGCTTGGCGGTCACCAGTTTTGCCTTTTTAGGCGTCAACATGTTTTTGAGCGGCTTGCACAGCTACGGCACCTTGTGATGTTGTGACAATCGATTCAAAAAGGGCTCTTGGAGCCCTTTTTTGTCCCTCTATGAGCATAAACGTCTTCGCTGTGATTGAATCTATGTAAGAAATAGCTGCGTATCTAGACTATTGAAAGTCAATTCGTTATAAATAAGGAATCCACCATGCTCATCAAATCGAACAACGACGGTTTTAACCATTCCATCAGCAGCGAGATCACGCCACAAAGCATTTATACGGGTCGACGTGACCTGATGAAGCTCATGGCGGGTGGCGTGGCAGGCGCGGCGATGGCGAGCTGGGCAGCGCGTGAAGCCCACGCCAACACGCCGAAACCGGGCAAGCTTGCCGCTCTGGCCAACACGCCGTCCAAAATAGCCGGCGGCATGGCCATGGATAAGCTGACCGACTACAAAGACGCCAGCACGTACAACAATTTTTACGAATTTGGCACCGACAAAGCCGACCCCGCCAGAAATGCCCACACCCTGAAAACCACGCCGTGGACAGTGGAAATTGAAGGCTTGGTCAAAAAACCAGCGAAATACACGCTGGAAGATTTGCTCAAACTCAGCGCCCAAGAAGAGCGCATTTACCGCCTGCGCTGCGTCGAAGGTTGGTCCATGGTGATTCCGTGGGTCGGTTACTCGCTGTCTGAGTTGATCAAAAAAGTCGAACCCCTCAGCAATGCCAAATACGTCGAGTTCGTCACGCTGGCGGATCCCAAAACCATGCCTTTTGTCGGTTCCCGCGTGCTGGATTGGCCATATGTGGAGGGTTTACGCTTGGACGAAGCCATGAACCCGCTCACGCTGCTCAGTTTCGGCATGTATGGCGAAGTGCTGCCCAACCAAAGCGGCGCGCCCGTGCGTTTGGTTGTGCCATGGAAATATGGCTTCAAGAGCGCAAAAAGCTTGGTCAAAATCCGCTTTACCGACAAACTACCTGCCACAGCGTGGAACAAAGCTGCCGCTAACGAATATGGCTTTTACTCCAACGTCAACCCCACCGTTGACCATCCACGCTGGAGCCAAGCGACCGAGCGCCGCATTGGCGAAGAGGGCGGCTTGTTCGCTAAAAAACGCAAAACCGAGATGTTCAACGGCTATGAAGCGCAAGTGGCCTCCATGTATGCCGGTTTGGATTTGAAGAAAAATTTTTAAGCACAAGCAATGCGTCAATTGCTACTTAAACCAGCGGCTAAGCCACTGATTTTCATACTCTGCCTGATACCGTTTGCGTGGTTGGTATTTCGGGTTTTTACGCAAGACCTGGGCGCCAACCCGCAAGAGGCGTTGATTCGCGCCACGGGCGATTGGACGCTGCGCTTTTTGTGCATCGTTTTAGCGGTCACGCCCCTGCGAACTATAAGCAACACCCCGCAATTAGCCCGTTTTAGGCGCATGTTAGGATTGTTTGTGTACTTTTACGTGGTGGTGCATTTGCTTAGCTACAGCTGGTTTGACATGGGTTTTGACATCCCAGACATCGCCAAAGACATAGCCAAACGGCCATTTATCTTGGTGGGTTTCTCTGCTTTTGTGCTGCTCACGCCCCTGGCGTTAACCTCGTTCAACCGCGCCATCAAAGTGATGGGGGCGAAACGCTGGCAGCTGCTGCACAAACTGGTTTACGTGATCGCCGGCTTGGGTATTCTGCACTTTTTCTGGATGCGGGCGGGTAAAAACAACTTCAACGAGGTGTTTGTTTACGCGGCGATATTGGCTGTGCTGTTGGGTTGGAGAGTTGTTCAGTGGCTCAAGAAAAAGCAGCAAAGTCCGAGAAAATACGCTTAAAACCGTATTTAAGCGTAAAAAAAGCAATAAAAACGCCTCTAGCCGGTGTATTTATTGCCTATACTGCTATTAAAAGTATAGTGTATTCATTTTTTCGGCGTTGCCAGTTGGATGATGTTTTTCACATCCACAGCTTGCCCCACGTTCCAGCAGGCTTTGATCAACTCATTGGTTTGCGCTACACCCAAAATCGGGTCGCTCAGGCCATGAAATTTGCCTTCTAGCAGGCTCGTTGTCATCGGGTTTTGCAACGAACCGATGGCGTGTTCGACAAAGACATGTACGCGGCGGCCATCGGTCAAAATTGCGGTCACATCTGCACTGGCTTCGTCGATTGAATCATCGACAACGGCAACCACTTTGCGGCGCAATGCCACATTGTCGGGGCGGGTCACGAAAGCATCGTGGTACTCGTCTTCGGTGGCCTGACCCACGGTGAGACCGGCCACGCAGCCGTGGTAGACGCTGAATTTGGCTTGCAAGCCGTCTTGCGGCTCTTTTTTACCGGTCAATTCCAGCACCAAAGAGTGCACTTTGAGTTCGATGCGCTCGATTTGTTCAGGTGTCACTCCCTGAGCGCGTAATTGGGCGCAAGCGTCAATACTTGGGTGGATCACGATGCCGCAGGCAAAGGGTTTGTAGCTGTTGAAGGAGATTTCAAAGCGCTCGCCCAGCTCGCCGGTGATTTCAGACCAGTCGTTCTTCGTAGAGACGGTTTGCATCATGCCGCGCGGCGCTTCTAGCGCTTTGGCGCTGGCGGTGAAGCCGTGCTTTGCCAAGAGTGCCGACATCAAGCCAGCCCGAGCTGCGCCGCCAGGGTGAAACGGCTTGGTCATGGTGCCAAACTGCTCGCGCATGCCGATGGGTTGTGATGCCGCAATGCCCAGCGCCATGGCAGTTTGCGCCACGTCCAGCTTCAACAACCGCGCACAGGCCGCTGCAGCGCCCAAAGTGCCGGTCGAGCCGGTGATGTGCCAGCCACGGTCGTAATGATCGGGGTACATGGCGTTGCCAACGCGGCAGGCCACATCAATACCGATGACCAAAGCGTCGATCACTTCACGTCCTGTGTTGCCTGTATGTTCAGCCAGTGCCAGCACCGCTGAGGCTACGGGACCTGCGGGGTGGATGATGGTTTTGAGGTGCGTGTCGTCAAAGTCAAAGGTGTGTGAGGTGATGCCGTTGACCAAAGCCGCATTGGCCATGTCCAACTTGTCCGCACGACCTAGCACGCTGGCCTGCGCGGCGGGTTCCAGCATGTTGGCGGCGGCAATGGCAGCATCCGCCGTTTCGTGGTTCGCCGCGCCGACGGCGCAACCCAGCCAGTTCATGAAGGTGCGGTGCGCTTCGTGGTCCACCGCGTCGCTCCAGCCTTTGGAAGGGTGTGTGGCGACGAATTTGGCCAAAATTTGGGTGACAGGGGGTGCGTTGTGATCAGCAGAGACTTGGGTGTTGCGTGCCATGATGTTTGTTGAAATGAAAGAGGAGTGTAGGGTGAATAGTTAAATTTATTTGCTATAAAAATAATAGCTCATTAGGCAATAAATACGCCGGCTATAGGCTAAAAACGATCAATCAATACCAAAAACAGTGATTTCTGAATGGATTTTGCTTAAAAATCAGCTATCCAGCTCAATATTGCGATCTTTCGCGAGTTTGGTCCAGCGGGCGATGTCTTTTTTGATGAAGTCGGTGAACTGCTCAGGCGACATCACTATCGGCTCAATCGCCTCAATCGCCAATTTTTCACGTAAATCGGGCGCTTTGAGGATGGTAGCAAGTGTGTCGCTCAGTGTTTTGACAATCGGTGCTGGCATGTTTGCGGGACCCAACACGCCATACCACTGCTGCGCATCAAAGCCTTTGAAGCCAGATTCGTCCAGTGTCGGTAAGTCTTTGAATTGCGAATGTCGCGTCAAACCCGTCACCGCCAGTGGTCGCACGCGGCCAGAGCGGATGTGCGGCAAAGCAGCGGCCAAGCCTGGGAACATCGCCTGTGTTTGGCCGCCAATCAGGTCGGTAAACGCTGGCGCGATGCCGCGGTAGGGAATATGCACCATGAACGAGTCTATTTGTTGCTTGAACAACTCCATCGTCAGGTGGGTGAGCGAGCCTTGCCCAGCTGAGCCGTAGCTCACCTTGCCAGGGTTCTTTTTGACGTAGGCTATGAATTCTTTGACGGTTTTGACGGGTAGGGCGCTGTTGACCACCAGCACATTCGGCGTTGCGCCTATCATGCCAATGGCGGTGAAGTCTTTTACCGCGTCGTAGGGCAGTTTGCGGGTTGCCGGGCTGGTGCCGTGGGTGGCGACGTAGCCTTGCAGCAGCGTGTAGCCATCGGGGGCAGCGCGGGCAGTCGCTTGGCAGGCAATCACACCGCCGCCGCCAGCTTGGTTGTCGACGATAAAGCTTTGTTTGAGCAGGTTTCCCCAGCGCTCGGTGAGTGTGCGCCCCACCATGTCGCTACCGCCGCCCGCAGAGACGGGTACGATGTAGCGAATGGTTTTGTTGGGGTAGGCCGATTGGGCGAAAACTGCTGTAGGAGCCAAGGCTAAAGCAGGTGCAGTTTGTAGGGCTTGAAGGAGTAGGCGACGTTTCATACCGCCATTCTATAGATTTCTCGCTTAATTGGTAAGCGTACTTACCAGAATTTCGCTTTGACTTTCAATGCGGTAATATTTCACCACGAATTTGGTCAGCCGTGGTTTCACGCTGACGAATCAAGTGTGCTTTGTCACCATCCACCAATACTTCCGCAGCACGGCCACGGGTGTTGTAGTTGCTGGCCATGCTCATGCAATACGCGCCGGCAGACAGCACGGCGAGCAAATCGCCTTGTTTGACGTTCAAAGCGCGGTCACGGCCAATCCAGTCGCCGCTTTCGCAAACCGGGCCTACGACGTCATAAATAACAGTATTTTTGGATGTAGCCGGCGTTTTTATTGCCTGAAGTGCTACGTTAATAATAGCGTGATAAGCTTGATACATGGCAGGCCGAGGCAGGTCGTTCATGGCCGCGTCGATGATGCAGAAGTTCTTTTGCTCACCCGGTTTGAGGTACAACACCTCAGTCACGCAGATGCCAGCATTGCCGACGAGGGAGCGACCTGGCTCTATCATCAGCTGCCGTTGCCCAAAACCGCGCGCATCGAGTTTGGCCAATAATTTGTGCCACAAAGCATCGGCTGCGGGTGGGGTTTCACCGTTGTAGTTGATGCCCAAACCGCCACCAAAATCGAGGTGGTGAATAGGAATGCCCGCCGCTTCAATGCTTTCCACCAAGTCCAGCACGCGATCCACCGCGTCTAAATACGGGCTTTCAAGCGTGATTTGCGAGCCAATGTGGCAGTCTATGCCTATGACTTTCAGGCCAGGCAAGGCGGCAGCACGCTGGTAAGTGGCCAAGGTGCGGTCATGCGCGACGCCAAACTTGCTGCCTTTCAGTCCAGTCGAAATGTACGGGTGGGTTTGCGGGTCGACATTGGGGTTGACGCGCAGGCTGACATGGGCAGTTTTGCCGATAGAAAGCGCAACTTCGCTCAAAACCTCTAGTTCGGCCTCGCTTTCCACGTTAAAGCAGCCCACGCCAGCTTGCAGGGCTTGTTTCATCTCAGCACGCGTTTTGCCAACGCCAGAAAAAATCACCCTACTTGGGTCGCCGCCAGCAGCGATGACGCGGTCTAATTCACCACCGGAAACGATGTCAAACCCGCAACCGGTTTTGGCAAAAACTTGCAACACCCCCAAAGACGAATTGGCTTTCATCGCGTAGTGCACGCGCGCCTGGCGACCTGCAAAACCGCGTTGGTAGGCGGCTAAAGCATCGAGCATGGACGCTTTAGAGTAAACGAACAAAGGTGTGCCGTGTTGGGCTGCTAAATCTGCAACGTGTTGGTTTTCAACATGCAAAGCGCCGTTTTTGTAGGCAATGTGGGGGTGACCGGGGAGTAAAGCTGTAGAGTTTGGCGGCATGGATGCTGTAAATGACATAACGGGAATGAAAAAATGCTTATTTGGCAGCGGGTGGCGTCATGGGTGTGCGCGTGCTGGAGGTGCCGTTTTTGTCGGCATCGCTTGTTACGGGGGTGCTGAGCGTCTCGACAATGCTTGAGCGTTGCGCTGCTTCAGGTGACGTTGGCAAATACAGCGAGCCGCGCTGCCCGCAGCCTGCTATGACGAATAAGCCCAAAGCTGCACAGACTATGAGCACGTTTCGCAACAAGACGCTTGTAATTTTGTTACTATGGCTCGAATGACTATTTTTCATGATTTAACTCTTTCTGACTAGCATTGTAATGACTGACCTTGAATTTTTAGACCAAGCCGAAAGTGCCCTCAAAGCGATTGAGGCATGCTGTGACCGCATCAACGATGCCGGCGAGGCTGATATCGATAACCAGCGCACGGGTGGCATGATCACCCTGAGCTTTGAAAACAAAAGCCAAATTGTCGTGAATTTGCAAAAACCGCTGCAAGAGATTTGGCTGGCCGCTAAACGCGGCGGTTACCACTATAAGTTTGTCAATGGTCAATGGCAAGACACCAAAAGCCAGGCAGAGCTGTTTGCCCATTTGTCTGCTTGCGCGAGCGAACAAGCGCAAGCTGGCTTAGTTTTTAAACAAATCTAATATTGAGCTTTTCTCTTCGGCGCTGGCTGGTTTTGCTTCACCTGGGCTCAGATTGAGCAGTTCGTCTTGCTCTTTCTTAGGCAGTCCCCATGTGTCGCCTAAGCCTAAACTGCGTATGCCAGCACCCGCAAATTCGGTGTAAGCCCAGTCACCATTGGCCTTGGTGAGTCCTAGGGGGGGCGTCAAAGTTGCAATGGGCACGCCTTGCAAAGCTTGCTGCATAAAGTTGATCCAAATCGGCAAGCTCAAACCGCCGCCCGTTTCTGCATTGCTACTGCCTAATGGTTTGGGGTTGTCATAGCCCATCCAAACCACAGCGGTCAGCGTGGGGTGAAAGCCCGCAAACCATGCATCAATGGCGTCATTGGTGGTACCCGTTTTTCCGAAAATGTCGTTACGACCAAGTATGCGTTTCGCACTTGCAGCTGTACCAACGCTTGTCACTTCTTGCAGCAAACTGTTCATCACAAAAGCGTTGCGCGCATCAATCACGCGCATGGGTTCATCCAAAACAGGGGGCTTTGTCTCCACGATGACAGCGCCTTTGTAGTCGGTTATTTTCCGAATCAAATAAGGGTTGACGCGGTAGCCGCCATTGGCAAACACGGAATACGCTGTGGCCATTTGCATAGGCGTGGTAGAGCCGGCACCTAAAGCCATGGTCAAGTAGGGCGGGTGTCGCTCTGCTTCAAAACCAAACTTGGTGATCCAATCTTGTGTATTTTGAGTTCCCACTTCTTTCAGAATACGGATGGAAATCATGTTTTTTGATTTTGCCAAACCGGTACGCATCGTCATAGGGCCGTCAAACTTGCCATCAAAGTTCTTCGGTTCCCAAGGTTGCCCGCCAGTGACGGTAGCATCAAAGAACAAAGGTGCATCGTTGATAACAGTAGACGGCGACAGACCTTTTTCTAGCGACGCAGAATAAACAAAAGGCTTGAAGCTCGAACCCGGTTGGCGCCAAGCTTGCGTCGCATGGTTGAATTTGCTTTTGTCAAAATCAAAACCACCGACCAAGGCTTTGATGGCACCATCGCGCGGGTCTAATGCAACAAAAGCACTCTCGACCTCAGGTAACTGCGCAATTTCCCATGTGTTTTTAGGGGTTTTAATGACGCGAATCAACGCGCCACGCCGCAATTTAATATT
>JAYUCJ010000103.1:0-3814 GCA_043740415.1 Polaromonas sp.
ATTCAACAGCTGGGTGATGATGAGCACCGCAATGGCGATTTTGACCGGCGTTCTGATGTCCTGGCTGGCGTAAAACCCGGGCGCTAATATTTTGATAGCAATCAAGCCAATCAAGCCAACGCCGTATCCCATCAACGGCGTGGTCACCTGCTGTACGTCGTTGCTTGTGAAGACGCCGTAATGGAACAAGGTCGCCACCAGCGGCTTGGCAAACAGCAGCAGCGCCACGGTGCACGGCACGGCCAGCAAGATCACCAGCCGCAGCCCCCAGTCGATCATGGCGGAATAGGTGGCGTCATCGCCGCGGGCCTTGGCCGCCACCAAGCGCGGCGTCAGCACCACACCCAGCGCGACGCCCAGCATGGCGGTGGGAAATTCCATCAGCCGCTCGGCGTAGCCCATCCAGCTGACGCTGCCGGGCGTCAAATGCGAGGCGATTTGCAGGTTGATGATCGCTGAAATATGCGCCACACCCACGCCCAACAGCGCTGGCAGCATCAATTTAGCCACGTTTTTGACGCCAGCATCCGCCCAAGCTGCTTTGAAATCTGCCCAATTGGCACGAATTTTGGGCAAAAACCCAATCTTGTGCAGCGCCCACATTTGCACACTAAGCTGCAGCACGCCACCGCCGATGACACCCATCGCCATCGCATAAATCGGCTGAATCCCCATGCTTTTGAACCACGGCGCGCCCAGCCAAGCCGCCAAAATCATCGCCATATTCAACAAAACCGGCGTCACCGCAGGCACCGCGAAGCGTCTGTACGTGTTCAGCACCCCCGCGCCCAGCGCCACCAGCGACATGAACCCGATGTAAGGAAACATCCAGCGCGCCATGACCACCGCCGCGTCAAACCCCTGCTGGTTTTGCTGCAGCCCGCTGGCCATCACCCACACCAGCGCAGGCGCAGCGGCAACGCCAATCACGCAAGTGAGCACCAACATCCAAAACAGCACAGTAGCCACACGGTCCACCAACACCTTGGTCGCCTCGTCCCCGTTTTTGACCTTGCTCGCCCCCAAAACCGGCACAAACGCCTGGCTGAACGCCCCTTCCGCAAACAGCCGCCTGAACATATTCGGCAGCCGAAACGCCACATTAAACGCATCCGTCATAGCCGAAGCCCCAAACATCCCCGCCATCAACTGATCCCGCACCATGCCGGTGATGCGCGATACCAAAGTGAGCAGGGAGATGACGGAAGCGGATTTGAGCAGGGACATGGGGTTTGAGTTTAGCGACTTAATTCAATGCTACGGAAGTCGTTAAAAGCTTGATTTGGCTTGTTTTGGTGGATTTAGCGGTAATTTATGCCATTTTATCCCTTAAATATGCCTCTAGCCGGCGTATTTATTGCCTAAGATGCTATTATAAAAATAGCAAAATATACGGACTATAAGTCAATTTACTATTTAAATTGACTGTATGAATATTCAGCTAGAATAGAATTCTCATTTTCCGAATACGCATTATGCAGATATGGAGACCACATCATGAATCTTTGGCAGGGGCAGCTATACAAGGATGATCGTCTATTCATTTTGGACTTGCAGTTTGCACAAAAAAACAAGCAACCAGTTTGGGCTGTCACTACTCGCCGCAACGTTGACGGCTTTCCTCCCTTCCGCGTTGAAGACTTTCCAACAAAAGAAGCAGCCATAACGTTTATTCAGAAGATTGAGCCCGAGACCCCTCTCATCAGCTTGGGCGGTAAATCTCCTCAACATCCGCTTGCATATACTGACTACCTCACCGCGCTTCGCATGGATGGCGTTCCATCAGCGATGCAGATTTACGAAATGAACAAAACAGCGCGGGGAGAGCTAATCATTGATGAACTATCGAATGACGTGCTCCGTGATGACTAACATGACACCCAACCTCGCTTCCTTCGGCCGCTGGACGGCGCCCTTATCGCCCCCGGTTAGCTCTACGTTAGGGATCACAGGAGAAGGCAATGGCAAGTGAACTAATGACGGCCTCGGAGATTCACGACTTCGGCATTGAGGTGGTCTTCAACTACCTAACGAAAGGGGGACACGAGATCGTGTCGGTAAACACCGACATTGGCGTGAATCCTCAAGTAGTAGCAAAGAAGAATGGGCAATTGGAGTTCATCGTCGTCCGAACTGCTTGTTACCCGTCCAAAGGACAAATTGAGAATGATCAGATTGCCTTTCAGTGCATCGCACATGCCGATAAGCTCAAGGCTACTTGCTACTTCGCGAGTGTAGGTATTGCAAACGCTAGTGGCAAAAGTGATGCCGAGATGGCCGTTCCTCTAAAGGGCGCGGGCTTCCACGTTTCATTCGAGGGGCTGCTAATACTCAGACACTCTGATTAGATGAAAGTGGCACGTGAGGCATGATATCTAACTACTCCTTTCAGCAGCCACCCGCCGCTGAACGCAAACGCTAGAAGCGCTTTCGCAATCGTGCATACACCTATGACTACATCTGAAAGCATCGAAGAATTCTGTTCGTATATTGAAGACCAAGTTCTTGCAATTGGGCGAGTGACGCTTGCGCCCTTGCCGGAAAATACAGGGATAGGAAGCGAATTTGGTTACAGAAAGGTTCTCTATCTAACGGCGCTAGATACCCTCGCTGGCTTGCGCTTTCATCGGAACGCTTACCCGCAACTTGCCCGGCGTAATCGCGAGCGTTTCACTAGATTCATTAAAGAGCACGCTTCATGGAATGTCTGTGAGTACGTCAGTCTGCCGTTTCTGAAGGAACAATTGGAGGATATGAAACTTGCTGATCGCCCACTTCATCGACATGTAAGTGCCAAACTGGCCGAATTCTCCACGGAAGATGGCGGAACTGTTTATGTTTCAAGCATGGACGAGTCGGTCTCCGAATTGTTAAGCCACGTGACGACTGAAAAAGAAGAAGAAGAAGCGCTCTATGAAAATCAACACCTTTCGCTCCTCTACCGCTATCGAAATAGCCTAGTGCACGAGTCAAACCAACCCGGCAACGGGATGGAGGTGTTCGCTGACAATGGTGAACCGTATTATCACGGGTACATCGGTGATACAAAGTGGTATCTGGTCTATCCTGTAGGCATGTTTCAAAGTTTGCTGGAGCGTTCCATTTCAAGTTTTCGAACTTATCTGGTTGACAATTCAGTCGATCCATACTCTTTAGTGGAGGACAAATCGCGGTGGTAACCTGTGACCTCGCACTACTTGTGGCGACCGCAATTGCGCGACCCGCAGGATGAAATGGTTTTAGAGGCTGCGGTGAATGGCTTAGCCCACCACTTGGTGACCATGAATGTGCGAGACTTTACGCCTGCAGCCAGTCGTTTTGGATTAGCCCTGACCTCGCCAGGTCAGTTTTTAAACCTTGTGGAGGCCACACTATGAGCCAAGTTGCACTACGCTTACCCGACTCTTTGCACCAATACGCCAAGCAATTAGCCGCGAATGATGATGCGTCGCTTAACCAATTCATCGTTATGGCGGTGGCAGAGAAAGTATCCGCCTTCAAAACCGAAGCATTCTTTCAGGAACGCGCAGCACTCAGCAGCCGCGAAAAAGCCGAAACGGTGCTGCGAAAAGTACGGAAAGTGCCGCCGATTGCAGGGGATGAGTTGCTAGAAAAGTCTTGATGTGTATTGATATGTGTATTGATAACGAGCGATTATTCAAAAAATGCTAGAATCATAGACTTAGCTGACATCATCCACATACATTTAAGGATCTAAATCATGGCATCAGCCAAACCAAAAAAGAAAAACCCCCGTCTAGCCTCTGGCCGTAAGCGCGTACGCCAAGACGTCAAAATCAATGCTGCAAACACT
>JAYUCJ010000104.1:0-1518 GCA_043740415.1 Polaromonas sp.
CCAAGAAGTCTCTGTGCTGCTCGCGCCGCAACACGCCCCATCGCTTTGCGGTAGCGGTTACTACTATCACAAACATTTGGTGGGTATTGCCATTTCTGAAATTGATCGCCGCCTTGGGACCGAATGGGGAGAATATGCTGGCGCCGAGGTTGCTGCCCGTTGGAAATTTTCCACATCGACACCGAACGCGCAGACGCTTGTCGGCGAATGGACAAGCAACGACGGTCAGCGCCGTGCTCCGATCCGGTTGCAATTGCGGAAGAAAATGCCCTCCGAAATTGATACACAGGATGGCAAACGGCGATACAAATGCGATGCCGTTGCGAAAGTGTTCGATGCAGCCCGCCTCGCCAACGCTGCGCAGGGACGAATCCTACAAGATTCAGCCACTTCGTTCAAAGGCACGGACGCAACGTACCCGTACAAAGCCGTAAATCTGCTTCAAGGGCGGATTACGAGCTTTGAGCTCCCCGACAGGACACGCAATCCCGCCCTTCATAAAATGTTGCGGACTTGGGAAAGCGATGGGGTTTCCGAGTTCTATCAATGCCTAAATGGGTTTCAGCAACGGCCCGATCTGAAGGTTACAGATGTGGACTTCTACACGGCTATTGCACCGGTCTTTTGGAACGCGCGTTTGCTGACGTTACATGAGACATATTCCAATTACTGTGGCGGAGCACATCCGAACGGCGGTACGGTACGGTATATCGGTTGGGATATCGCAGCGGATCGAGCGGTGAATTTTGACAGTTGGGTGAAACGGGTCGCAAAAGATGCGGAAGCAGCAAAGTTGAGGGCATGGACCCTTCCTGGTCGCCTCAAAAATTTTATCGTTGCAAGCTATAAGAAAGAGAGACCGCACGAAGCGGACAAGGATTGTGTGGACTCTGTTGTCACTGGAGAGTCCTTTCGTACCTATCCAAGCACTGTGGGTATGGTGTTTGAACCAGAGTTTCCACATGTGATTCAAGCTTGTGAAGACCCCGTGACAATTCCGTGGAAACAAGTGCAGCCGTTTTTGACTCCGAAGGGGTTAAGCGCAGTGAAGCTCTACGGTTTGCAGTAAGGAAAAGTGGCAAAGTAAATTTGCGCCACAGAACGAATCCGGGTGCGCAAGAAGCGTGAAAAGAAGCCAAGCGGCTGAAGCTTTGCCTGACGTGAAAGTCAACTGGGGATGATGTGATCCCGTCGGCAACATAAAAGCGCCCGCGCTGCTCGCTGCGAATTGCTGGTGGCGGGCTTATAGACATCAGGGTCAAGTCTTTCAATCATGCATTTGAATATTTTTGAAAGATATCTATACCTTGGAGGCCAATGAATGCATACTCCAATTGCTATAAATTTCGCAACAAGTAGCGCAGCGATTGTCTTGCCTCGTCATCAATCACAGGAATAAAAACCACCTCTGCCCTTCAAGCCAGGCAAACTCACACCACACTAATTTCAAGTTGCCGACCCATGGCATGAAGTGCTGCGGCAATGGCGTCAATGCGGGTGGTGTGGCGCAAGTTCGTC
>JAYUCJ010000105.1:0-10021 GCA_043740415.1 Polaromonas sp.
TCTGTCACAAGGCATGTGCGGCAGCGTTTGGTTGGAAGGCAAACAGTGGAAAGAATGGGAAGGTCGACTGGCTGTTGGTTATGCCGGCATTGGTATCCACGGCACGGCTACAGGCAACCGTATCGACATTCTTGACATTCCCAAGGATGGTTTGTCTGCGAAGCGTGAAGAATTGCAATGGCCCACATTTGCGGGTCGTTTCCGTCACCTTTCGCTTGGCCCAGATGGCGCGCTTTATGTGGGCGACGAAGCGAGCGGCAATATTTACCGCGTGACTCCCGCCGAGTGATCGCAATGTTGTAAAGTTCTAAAGCGCGCTGCTTTCGTGCAGCGCGCCTTTTTTCTGATGGATCATTTGGGCGAGTTAATTTTTTCTGAAAATCGTTGATGCTACTGATTGAGTTTTTAAAATGCACATTTTTCGTTTTACCTCTCCAACACCTGTTTCTCATCTCGTCATTGGCCTGTTGCTGTTTGCAAGTATGCTGTGCGTGTCCAAGCAAGCTCAAGCAGAAAACGAGCAATTGAAACAACTGATGCTAGCCAACAATTGCTTGGCATGCCACCAGATTGATAAGCGAAAATACGGCCCCAACTTCATTGAG
The DNA here is from genome assembly GCA_043740415.1 of Polaromonas sp. GTDB lineage: Bacteria > Pseudomonadota > Gammaproteobacteria > Burkholderiales > Burkholderiaceae_C > Aalborgiella. The sequence goes on from JAYUCJ010000105.1 coordinate 606, forward strand.
GTCGCCAGTAAGTACGCTCGCGACAAGTCAGTAATTGCAACGCTTGCCACCAAAATCAAAAATGGTGGCGCTGGCGTTTGGGGGGAGGATGTCATGCCACCACAAGCCCAGGTATCAGAAGCAGATGCCACAACCATGGCTGAATTAATCTTGTCCCTGAAACCCAAAGAGTAAGCTATTTTTAAAAAATCATTCTGACATCAGCCGGAATGATTTTGAGGCTCAGTCAACTTTGCCGCCTGGGCAAAGAATGTCGAATGTGACTTGACCGAGCGCGTGTGGTGGCAAGTCGTGCCATTCTTTCAAGTTTTGGGAGGTTGACTGCAACACGACTTGATCGCCAGTGGCCCACGCCTTACGAAAGCCAATAGATTGCAAAACACGAAACTTTTTGTTCATACAGTCGTATTCGTATATTGAACGCTTGGATGCAAGGTCTTCGGCAAGTAATGCAGGGCCTTGGCTTAAGACATTAACTTGGCGGTATATTGCCATTGGCCCTGTCTGCTTTACTGAATTCGTTTCAATGTATTGATCTGGCTCCAAGATATTTCCGGCAGCAACCTTGGTCCATTCGGCAATCACGGCTGGACTAATTAAAACGAATACGATAGATATGAGATAGCGATTTATTGATTTCACTACGAACTCCAGTCTTGAATCGAAATAAAATTTTGCGGCACCAACTGCAACGCGGCATGTGGCCTCCAAAATTCTCCGTGGAATGATTTCTCCAGCTCATCACCATGCGCACCAACATTGATGACTTGCGGTATTATGAAGCGATATCCATGTTGTAAGTTTTTACATCTGGCTGTTGGGCAGATTCATGTCCAAGTCTTTCATTCAACCCTGAATTGTTACAAGAATCAGTGTCATCTGGACATCAACAAAACTTGTTAATTTTCACAAAAAGTGAATTCTGAATTCTGCCGAATTTCTCAAAAGCTTGAATTTTTCAATTGAATCAAATAGTTAGCTCATTCAAGAGTTCAGAGTTAAACGAATTTCGTTCATAGTAAGCTGAGAATCGACCGCGTTAATCTAGGGCAAACCCTGTATTTACAGCTGCGGTGCTTGAAAATGCGCTAAAAACCCTTATCATTAGCACTCATGGACATCGAGTGCTAACAAGCCCACTCAAATGCCTGGTAATAACTTGCGTTGTCTCTGTTTTGCAGTGACAGCGTGGTTTTATTTCTCTAACCCATTGTTTTATATAAGGAAACATAATGAAACTTCGTCCATTGCATGATCGCGTGATTGTTAAACGCGTTGAAAACGAGACAAAAACAGCGTCTGGCATCGTCATTCCTGACAGCGCTGCTGAAAAACCAGACCAAGGCGAAATCCTGGCTGTCGGTCCTGGCAAGAAGAACGACAAAGGCGAAGTGGTCGCCATGGGCGTGAAAGTCGGCGACCGCGTGTTGTTCGGCAAATACAGCGGCCAAACGGTCAAAGTTGACGGCGACGAGTTGCTGGTCATGAAAGAAGAAGACCTTTTTGCCGTAGTCGAAAAATAAGTCGAGAAGTAATTCAAATCCAATTTCACTACAAAATTAATAGCTACTCAGGCAATAAATACGCCGGCTAGCGCTAGTTTTTAGTGTATTTTTACCCAATTAACATATTTTAGGAGCCTATCATGGCAGCAAAAGACGTAATTTTTGGCGGCGAAGCCCGCGCACGCATGGTTGAGGGTGTGAACATCCTGGCCAACGCCGTTAAAGTAACTTTGGGCCCTAAGGGCCGTAACGTGGTGTTGGAGCGTTCATTCGGCGCGCCTACCGTGACCAAAGACGGTGTGTCCGTCGCCAAAGAAATCGAACTCAAAGACAAGCTGCAAAACATGGGGGCGCAGATGGTCAAGGAAGTCGCTTCCAAGACGTCTGACATCGCTGGCGACGGTACCACCACCGCGACAGTTTTGGCACAAGCCATCGTCCGCGAAGGCATGAAGTATGTCGCAGCGGGCATGAACCCGATGGATTTGAAGCGCGGTATCGACAAGGCCGTGACGGCTTTGGTGGCTGAGCTGAAAAAAGCGTCCAAAGCGACCACAACATCGAAAGAAATCGCCCAAGTCGGTTCCATCTCTGCCAATTCTGACGAAACCATCGGCAAAATCATCGCCGATGCGATGGACAAAGTGGGCAAAGAAGGCGTGATCACCGTGGAAGACGGCAAATCACTGGACAGCGAACTCGACGTCGTTGAAGGCATGCAGTTTGACCGTGGCTACCTGTCACCCTACTTCATCAACAACCCAGAAAAGCAAGCCGCTTTGTTGGACAACCCGTTTGTGTTGTTGTATGACAAGAAAATCAGCAACATCCGTGACCTGCTCCCAACCTTGGAACAAGTCGCCAAAGCTGGCCGACCACTCTTGATCATTGCAGAAGATGTCGATGGCGAAGCCTTGGCAACGTTGGTGGTGAACACCTTGCGCGGCATTCTCAAAGTCGTCGCCGTGAAAGCCCCTGGCTTTGGTGACCGTCGTAAAGCCATGTTGGAAGACATCGCTATTTTGACCGGCGGCAAGGTGATTGCGGAAGAAATCGGCCTGTCACTGGAAAAAGTGACTTTGGCTGACCTCGGCACCGCCAAGCGCGTTGAAGTGGGCAAAGAAAACACCATCATCATCGACGGCGCTGGCGCTGCGGACGACATCCAAGCCCGCGTGAAACAAGTGCGCGTGCAGATCGAAGAAGCGACGTCTGACTACGACCGCGAAAAACTCCAAGAGCGCGTTGCAAAACTCGCCGGCGGCGTGGCCGTGATCAAGGTTGGCGCAGCCACCGAAGTCGAAATGAAAGAGAAAAAAGCCCGCGTTGAAGATGCCCTACACGCCACCCGCGCTGCGGTGGAAGAAGGCATCGTGGCTGGCGGCGGCGTCGCCTTGTTACGCGCCAAGCAAGCTGCTGGCACCATCAAAGGCGACAACCCAGACCAGGAAGCCGGTATCAAGCTGATCTTGCGCGCTATCGAAGCCCCATTGCGCGAAATCGTCTACAACGCAGGCGAAGAAGCGTCTGTGGTGGTGGCGGCGGTGTTGGCTGGCACAGGTAACTACGGCTACAACGCTGCCAATGGCACCTACGGCGACATGATCGACATGGGTATTTTGGACCCAACCAAAGTGACACGTACGGCATTGCAAAACGCAGCGTCTGTGGCTTCTTTGATGTTGACCACCGAGTGCATGATCGCTGAAGCGCCGAAAGACGACACAGCCGGCGGCATGGGTGGTGGCGATATGGGTGGCATGGGCGGTATGGGTGGCATGGGCATGTAAACCCAAGCCGTTCGCACTGAGCTAGTCGAAGTGCAAACAAACTAAAAACCCCGCAAACTTTGCAGTTTGCGGGGTTTTTCTTTTAGTAGTTGGGTTTTAGCAACCGCATCCATAGCTAAAACTATCTGTGCCAAATAGATGCCAATGCCCCGCGATATTGACGAAGAATATTCGATACCAAGCATCATCAGTCTTGGTTGGCCCATCTAAATGACCAGGCCCAATTCCTGCCCCCTCCCAAACGATGATGTCGGGGATGCCATCAGAGTTGATGTCAAAATGAAATTCTGTAGCTGCTACAAAACCAGTCTTCGCGCGATTTAGCTTTTGCTTTACTACGCTTACCGATACAGTCCGCTGAGGCAACGGCGTTTTTGTGAAAAAGTACATGAGTTTATTACCCGCCTTTTTAGGCTGCGCGTACTCAGGGTGCCCGCCATTTTTAGCATAATTGATCGAAATTTTCGGATCTGCATCACCAAAATCGAATCCATCGCCTTTGTAGCCCTCACACATAACGCCATCAGTGTCACCATACTCGCGGAGAGATTGTCGAAGATATGTGGGTTCAGATTGAATATCATTTCCAGACTTTGAAAGGGTGTTTTTAATGATGGGTTGTGTTAAAGATCGCGTTACTTCTTTTATGCCCCATATCCCTACAAATCCACTTTGCTCATCTTTTTTTAATGTGTCGTAATTTCTGGTTTGAATAGTCTGAATAATTTGAAATCTTGCGGCTACTTCTTTAGCTTCAACGTGCGTAGTTGGCGCAGCTATCTCATTTTGATTTTGAAAATAGGAGTTTGTGATTACTGGTAACTCAATGGCATTAATCAAAGATGCTTTTAGATAGTAAAAAATGAGACGCGAATCAGTCATTTTCTCTAATCGAGTCACTGCGTCAGCACGACGAGCCAATACTTTTAAATCGTCCCAGCGCCAATAAGGTGCGGGAGCATCCACCAGTACCCCTTTTGCTAAATGCTCTTTCATTCTCTCAAACTCGGGGATTTTCGGCCTCTCAGATAAGAAAGCTCCCTCAGCTTCATCTTTAGGTGAATTCCGTTTATTTTCTAAATACCGTCCATATTCTGCCAGTGCCTCATAGCTAGGCTTCAACCAAAATGCGCGCTCTGGGTTGTAGTTTGGATTTGGTGTTTTGCCATCAGCCAAGTAGGCATTAGCAATTTCGCGTGGCTTTACGACACTTGTGCCCAAAAATTCGCACGCTGTAAATCCGCGCTGCGCTACTTGTCCGCTGACCACCAACTCAACCTCACAATACTTGCTGTTTGGGATTGTGGTAATTAAATTGACAGGTGTATTCAATGCCATGCGGGCTAACACGGGCGCAGTTAAATTTGCTTGCTCACGTAAATTCACTCCCGCACCAATCACCCAGCGTTTAATTGGTTGCTGACTATTGGTTTGTGCAAAACTGGGATTGATCATGGAAACGATCAACAAAACAAACGTTGCGTTAATGATTCTATTGAGTTTTAAAGCCATAAAGTCATTCTGATCGCGTGCTGTGAATTACCCGTCAATATTAAAGGATAACGGCGGACTACAAACCTAATCTTTTGGAAAGCGCCTCGGCTTGGCAGGCCTTGATTGTCGCGGTTGCCATTCAAAATAGAGCGACGACTGATTGATCGCCGATTTCAGCACCTAAATCGCTGTGTTGCAAGTCATCATCATCTTAGTCTTATCGCCCCGCCGCAGCGTTAGCCAGCTTAGCAAGTTGCGCGTAGTACGATAAGGAACTACAATGTATATACACAAACGTATATCAATACCTAACATGATGAATCTACAAATTGCCAAGTGGGGAAACAGCCTTGCAGTACGCATACCTGCAGACTATGTGCGTCAAATTGGCGTTAAAGAAGGTGACCAACTGCAAGCACACCTTGGGGCTGATGGCGCGCTCAATCTGCGCGCTGCCAACTGGAGTCGCAAATCGTTTGCGCTAGAGCTGGCGCGTGACAACAAATCGCTGCCTATGGGTACATCTGTGATGGAGCAACTGCGCAGCGAGGCACGCTATTGATGGTTTATGTTGATACCAGCGTGTTGGTTGCCATGTGTACCCAAGAGGGAAAAACAGCAGATGTGTTGCAGTGGTACACAGAATGTACACAAGAATTAGTGTCTGCCGCTTGGTGTGTGACCGAGTTTGCGAGCGCGATGGGTTTAAAACAGCGCACGGGGCAATTAACCGCTGATCAGGCACACACTGCGTGGACAATGTTTGAGCGTATGTGCGCCAATGATTTGCAGTTATTACCCGTAGAAGCCACCACCTTCCACAAAGCCGCCATGATGACCATGAATACCGCATCCGGACTGCGTGCTGGCGATGCTTTGCACCTTGCCTGCGCTGTAGCAGCCAAATGCAAAAGCATAGCAACACTTGATGTGGTTTTAACCAAGAACGCTAAGTTGTTCAAGATTAAGCCGGTAGTGATTTAGCATGAAAAAACCCCGCAAACTTTGCAGCTTGCGGGGTTTTTCTTTTTCTTCTTATTTTGGTGGCTGGACTGGAATCGAACCAGTGACACGCGGATTTTCAATCCGTTCATTACACCTGCTATATGCCCGCATTACCCATCAAATCAATGAGTTACGGCATTTAGAGCCGCTTTATATCCGCATTGTCCAGCTATAGCGTTGACGATTAGTTGACACTATCTCGGATATTGTTGTCTTGAATGAACCACGTTAAGAATTTCAATCGCGATTAAGGTGCGTCGGTAAACAATGACGTAGTTTGGATGACTGACGAACTCATGTGTACCTGCTACTTTACCAACTCGATATTGAATGTGGTGTTGACCAAGCAAATCAGCATCATCGCGCAATCTCTCATTGAGCTTATAGGCTGCTCTATAATTTTTGTCTGCAATGTACTCAGTGATTCGGCTGAGGTCTTCGAGGGCGCTATTAAGCCAAACGATAGGCAGCATGTTTGGCTTCGGCAGCTTTAATAATTTTGTCCATGCGACGCATCACTTCGTCTGTGGTGTAGCGTGGTGTAGCTGGATTGTTTGCTTCTACGATTGATTGTTCAACTTTTGCGCGAAACCAACGGTCATAGCTGACCGCATCTTCCTCAGTAGAAAATTCAGAAACTAAAGGGTCTAAAACTGCATTCATAGGCGTAGATTATCACAAAACAAGAAAAAAGGCATTTTTTACCTGTTGGATTGTGGTTCGCCCATGCTTTCGGACGGGATACGCTAAAACTCGGCTTATGCCGAATTTCTTTACGCTACCGACCTCATAAACAGTCTCCCAGACTGTTTAACGCTTCATGGGCTCTGGTAGCTGACGGATGCGCGTTAGATTTTGGTTTTCAAGGCACGAATACCGTTGCGTAATGGCGTTGATTGCAGCCGCGTTCGATTCAATTTTTTGGCGTTGCTGCCTCGACTCGTGACAACTATGCGTTGGTTACTTGCTTCAATCAAGCTTGCAGCATCATTCACAGCAGTGTTAAATTTTTTAATAGCTATCTTGGCTTCGCCAGCCAATGCGTCTAGTTCGGCATTATCATTTTTAGGTTTATCTGGGAGAGAGTTTATCCACCAAAGAAAACCCAATATAAACAAGAATGAAACAATCATATAAATCCGACGTTCAGTGAATATTTCCATTTTTTAACCTTCGCTTGTAAGTTAAACGATTTAGGAACACGAGCCAAATTTCGCGGGCGCGAAATTAGAAGGACAAATTTAGCAAAGCCATGATCTGGGCTTTTTCTTCTTCAGCAGTAATTTTTCCATCAACATAATTTTGCATGATCTCTACAGCTTCACGCGGCATAATTTGATCCGACATGCGTAAACTAAAAATTGCAAACGTCATAGCTTCTTGGCGCTTAGCGCGTTCTAGAGGAGTAATTGAATCAGTCATGCGTAAATATAAATGTATTTGATGGATTTCTAGTGCGCTTGCAAATCAGTATTTTCGAGCAATGAAAGCTCATGAAGCAGTGCAGATTCCAGTTTTTGAGAATTGGTCACAGTAATACTAGAACCGCTCATCTGAAGACCGCACAAGTAGTCACTCAACTCTTCGTAAACTGACGCGTCGAACCACTCTGTATGCCCTGCGCACCCATACGATATCAAACCTCGATCACGAGGAGATGGAACTCGAAACGCTGCAAACTTGAGTTTAGCAGCAGCTTCAAAATCTCTAGCGATACGCGCCGATTCAAAATTTATCGAAAAACTCTTACTTGTATCAAAAAAATCTCGCACTTTATCTATAGGAATAAATTTTCTGTAATCTGCAGTCTTCAAAAAATCGTATGAACGCAGCGGCCAACGACCTGTAAAGCCGATCTTTAAAGTTGAATGATCTTCCAGCATGAGCACGTATACAGCGTAAATTGGCACAACTACTGGCGAATAAACTTTGAACGGAACTTTCAATTTATGCCAGCGCAAAACTGTCGAAATGAAAACATCCGAATCGGGATATTTTTTCTTGTACGTTGAGGATGATTTACGAAGTTTTTTTTCACCAATTGCATTTAATATCCAAAGCAACTTTCGCACGTCCTTTTCGTTTTCTATAAAAACACCAAAATGATCTTCAGGCAAAGAGTCAAAAATGTCTGTGTCCATATCAACCTTTCAAATTCGCTGAACTTGCAGCACTAACAAAATCTCTGAACGACTGTTTTCTTTACTCGTCGTGTGAAAGAACTTAGGGATGAATGACAAGCCATCACGGCTGCCGCTTTCTTTTGTCTCAGTCAGACCACCCAAAACAATCACCTCACCGTCCTGCACGCCTACCATCGTTTTAAGGGCACGTTTGGTTAATGTGGGCGAGTTGTTAACGCCAGTTGTCGTGGTGATGAAGTTTGAAAGCTGCTGATCGATACCCAAATCAATCACACCTTCGCGTACGGTTGGTTGAACATTGAATATCACGCCACTAGAGCGGTATTCAACGCTTTGTACAGCTTGGCCGTTGCTGGGATAGCTCACAGAGCCTAAGACGGGCACATCCTGACCGACTGAGAACGTGCCATTACCGCCAGAGCGAACACGCAAGGAAGGCGTTGAAATCACCTTGAATCGGTTGTCCTGGCTAAGTGATGACGCTATGAAATCAAAAGACAGGTTTTTGTAACGCAGGAAGTTACCAATAGGGTTTGCAGCGCCTAGGCCGTACGTAAGTTGACCGCCGAACAGCGAAGCCAACACGCCAAACGCTGAGCCGTCTTTATCCGTGGTGTTGACCTCATAGACCACACCGCGCACGACGACTTCACCAATGGCTAGATCAACTTGCGGCAGTAGTTTTTTGAGCTTTTGAATCTCTTTGTCAGAACCCGAAAAAACCAACGCATCGGCTGTTTGGTCAACCATGGAAGCCGCCGAACCCTCTGGCACTGGCTTATCGCTTTTAGCACCTTGCGGAGCTGCTATCGACCGATTAACGGAGAAGCTACCTTTGAACAGTGGTGACAAGAGACGGGAAATGTAATGAACGTCACGGAATTTTGGTAAGTACACAAATGCTTCCGTATCAGCTTCTTTGATTTCCTCAGCTTTGCGTTTTGCGATGAAGTCGATACCGTTACGTGGTTCAACAGTGAAGCCTAATGAATCAAGAAAAGTTTTGAGGAATGCGCGAATATCGCCCTTCTCGGATGAGTATCGAAACGACACTGACCGAGCATCACTCAAAACATCAGGGTCTATGACGTAGGGGGTTGCCAACACTTCGCCATAGATGAGTTGAACAACCTGAGCCACATTGATACTTGAAAAATTGAAGCTGGCAGGTTTTGATGACTTTTGCGCGAACGCAGAAAACGAAAGTAAGAAAGTAATGAAGAAAGAAACAAAGAAACGAACTAACAAAGTAATGACCTTCACTTTTTTTCTACTGGCAAAAACGATGAAGCAGCTACGCCGCTCCAAACCATGATTCGCTCACCGTCCACGTTACCAACGGTAGACAGACCTGTTGAATCTCACCCAAAATTGACCCCTTGGAGGTGCGGACAATAACTTGGACTACTTGGAGGTAGTTCATGTATACATACGAAGATCGAATTCGAGCCGTCAAGCTCTATATCAAGCTGGACAAA
>JAYUCJ010000107.1:0-1506 GCA_043740415.1 Polaromonas sp.
AACGGTTGAGTTCTTCTCAAACAAAATCACGTCATGGCCACGCTCTGCGGCCACGCGCGCAGCCTCTAGCCCTGCAGGCCCTGCGCCCACCACAACGACTTTGCGTTTTACGCCTTTACTTTTGCTTATTTTATGCGGCATGGTCGCTTCGCGCGAAGTTGCTGCGTTTTGCACGCATAGCACATCTTGGCCCAAATATTGGCGATCGATGCAGTAATTAGCCCCCACACATTGCCGAATTTGGTCTTCACGCCCATCGCGAATTTTCATGATGATATGCGGATCGGCAATGTGGGCGCGGGTCATGCCCACCATATCAACTAAGCCGTTGGCCAAAATGCGCTCAGCTTGTGTGATGTCGCGAATGCCTTGCGCGTGCAAAATAGGTACACTGGAAACCGATTTAATGCCAGCCGCTAAATGTACAAAAGGTTCTGGCGGCAAGGCCATAGACGGCATGCAGTTGGTGACTTTGTTATGCGTATCAGCACCGGAACCAATCACGCTGATAAAATCGATTAAGCCTGTTTGTGAATAATTCGCCGCAATTTCTTGGAGGGTTGGGTGGTCCAGCCCGTCATCATGAAACTCGTCTGCGCACATACGCAAACCCACGCAAAAATCTGCGCCGACAGCATCACGTACCGCCTGCAGCACTTGCAATCCAAACCGCATTCTATTGCTTAAACTGCCACCGTATTCGTCCGTGCGATGATTGGTACGTGGACTCCAAAACTGGTCGATTAAATGCTGGTGTGCAGCAGAGATTTCAATGCCATCAAGCCCAGCTGCTTGCACACGTTTGGCTGCTTTGGCAAAGTCGCTAATAATGCGCGTGATTTCTTCAATCTCAATGGTTTTGGCATTGCCGCGATGCACTGGCTCACGTATGCCACTGGGGGACACCAAATGTGGCCAAGGGTCGCCTGCAAATGCCGAACGCCTACCCATATGCGTAGCTTGAATCATAATTTTGCTGCCATGCTTGTGCATTGCCTCGGCAAGCTTGGCGAGCGGCTCGATGACTAAATCGGTAGTGAGGTTGACGGGTTTCCACGCGCCTTGTGGCACATCAAGCGAAACAGGGCTGGAACCACCGCAAATCGCCATCCCTAAGCCGCCTTTGGCTTTTTCTTCGTAATATTTAATATAACGCTCGCCCGGCATGCCGCCAGCATCTGCGTACACCTCAGCATGGGCGGTGCTGTAAATGCGATTAGGTAACAGCAGTTTGCCGAGTGTGATTGGCGTAAAAATATGCGGGTATTGCATGTTTTCCTCTAAATAATCAACAAGCTACCGTTTAACTGGCGACAACTATTTAACAAGCAACATATATCTAGCAAGCTACCACGTTAATGGCAAGGCCGCCCAGCGCGGTTTCTTTGTATTTGCTTTGCATATCCAAGCCTGTTTGGCGCATGGTTTCTATTACAGCGTCTAGCGACACAATATGGCTCGTTTCGCTCATCATGGCCATGCGCGCCGCGTTAATGGCTTTTACTG
>JAYUCJ010000108.1:0-3760 GCA_043740415.1 Polaromonas sp.
CAATTTCTGAGCTGGCGTAATTGGGCCACCGTTGTGGGTGAATAACTGGCGGTTGATTTCTTGGCGCATGCGGCCTTCTACACCTGCCAATGTGGATTCTAGGGATTGCTGAGAGCCGTTGGTGGAGAGGATGGCTTCGATGCTGGCTGCTGTGGGTGGGGCGGCGAAGGCTGGCATGATAGACAATGATAGGGTGACTAAAGTAAATTTGATTGAAGATTTCATATGAGGTATTTTAAAGGGGAGGTAACATGCTTATTTTTGCGTAGGGTTGGTAGTCTTGAAATTCCCACATCGCGTATCGATCGATTTTCACAGCCATGCTAGGCCAATCATTTCCATATATTTTCTCAATATGCTTTGTAATGAATGCCTTAATGGTTGGGAAATCATACTTAAACACAAATAAGAATGAATATCCCCAGACGGCTGATTGATCCTTATATTCAGATGTAAACCACTCTGGCGTGCAGACCATAAGCTGAAAAATATCTGCTCCATCGCTATCACTAGAACCAATTGACAATTCTAATAAAAAGCCGAAATTACTCTCGTCTTCTGGCCAATAATTCTCAAAGTTTATGTCTGGCGAATGAAGCTGTTTTAATTTGGCTAACATTGGATTACTTTAATATATTTATGTGTCCGTTTGACTGCCACCCACCACTGGCGACATTTCTAGACTGTAAATTTGCTTGAATACCAGTAGTCGCATATGGTGAGTCTTTTAGAGTTGCGGGGCGATACTGCCTCAACCCATCGGCACTTACCATTGTTTTGCCATCACTAGCTAGTTTTGCACCGTCGCCCACCCAAGCGCGTCCTATTCGTTCGGCCTGCGAAGCCGTCACCTCTCCTAATCCATAATCGCCTTTTGCTTTTGTTGCCGTCCGTAAGACATTCATTTCAATTGCTGTCTCGGCTCTTGCAGCATTAGCAAGCCCCCATACGGACTCCGCAGTAGAAAGCAACGCCTTGGGTACTTTGCCAAACATCAACGCAATCTCTTCAATCGTCGTGTCTGGCTTAATCGCTTGGCGCGTCAGATATATTTCTTGTAGCTCGTTAATGCCGTTTCGCTGATCTGCAGAACAAATACGCGGTGCTACGCAAGAGGCAACCAACTCATTTAATGTTGCTTTTAGATTTTCTTTATCAAAAACACTCTCGCACTTACCCCGCAAAAGACAAGCTGCCGCGTTATCGCGCTGATTGATATCCAGTTGCTCATACTCATCTCGGATTGCCTGCTTATCTGCTTCATCTTTGACGCTTGCAAGACGTGCTTCTTTCTCTTTTATCTGGTTGTGATTCAAATAATTATTCGTAACCGCATTGGTAGCGGTAGCCGTGCCCGTTGCGAAGTTGGACTCAACCTTGTCACCTGAACCCACAGCCGCTGCAACAGTACCGCCAATCAAACCACTAAAAAACACCGTCCCGTTATCCGTCAAGGTTTGCCCCATGCCTGCGGCTGCCCAGTTGACGAACCCCGTAGCTGCTGCCGCCTCTCCCGCTGCTGCACCAATTGCCCCTGATGCACAATCTCCGCCCTTTGCTGCTGCTGTTGCGCAACCTAAAACCGCATGTGCTGCGTAGTTAGCAACATTTGTACCCCCGCTGTTCGGGAACGCATCACCAATCGCATTGGCTGCACTCTTACCCACAGCATCAACCACACTGCTAATCGCTGAAGTTTTGAGGTTATCCGCAAAGCTCCCCCCACCCAAAATGGTGCTAGATACTGCTCCACTTAAGGTATTGACTGCAATGTTACTCACCGTCCCTGCTAGGGTATCCGTCGCCCCCATAAGCCCTGCGGTCGCAAACCCGAAACCTATCGCACCCGCCACAATAGCTTTGACACTGCCACTGACCAGCGCCTTTCCTCCTGCTTTGAGTCCTTCACTGAGGCTGCCCGTGGTAATAGTGGTACTGGCGACTGCACCGACTGCACCCGCTATAACCCCTGCGATTGAAGTAACCACCATGCTTGTTGCGGCCACAACCGTGCCTGCAACTGCCGTCAATGCACTGGCAACCAGTGGCGCGAGTGCCCCCGCTGTCACAAACGTCAACACCGCCCCAACTACTGCCCCTACAATCAATTTCCACTTCGAGACCTTCTTCGGCTCAGGCGGTACTAAACTTTGACTGTAAGCAACCCGCAGTCTTTCTTGCGCAATCTGGGTCGCCTGCAAATAATCAGCACTGCCAGGTGTGAGTTCGCCGCTTTGCAGCCTTGCCAGCAAAGCATTCTCAGCCTCGCCATTGGCTCTGAGGGCGCTGTTGTACTTGAATAAGTCAAACCCTTGCCCAAACAACTCATTCGGGTTAATGGCATCGAGCTTGAGTTCGTTCGCCTTACGCTGCGCATCAGCCACGCTGTATTGCAACGGCTTGCCTGTCTCTAAGCGGGTGGCATACGCAATTCTGTACCGCTCTTGCGCAATTCTGCTTGCTTCGAGATAATCCGCACTTCCCGCCGTCAACTGCCCACTTTGCAGTCGGCGTAGGAAATCATTCTCCAAATCCCGATTCGGGTTGCTGTTGCTGCCGTACGAGAAGAGGTTGTAACCCTCACCAAACAAGCTGTTCGGGTTAACACCACTTAAATCTAAGCTATTGGCACTGGTCTGAGAGCGTACCTTTTTGTCGTTAGCGACAGCATCGTCTTGTAATTGCTTAATAAAGGCTTGGAAGCTTTGGGCGGGTGCGCCGCCTTCTGAATAGTCAGGTGCAAAGTTGTTGGAGTTCGCCCAGCCGCTGAATGCGCCGTTGTTGGGGTTTTGACCGCCATTTTGTCCAAAGGTCGTTCCAAAGTTGGGTTGCCAACTGTAGTCATACGGTTTGACAGTCTTTAAATACTCGCTCAGTGCGACAGCATCACCATTCTGGCTCACCCGCATGAGTACCGCGCCACCATTAGGATCGGCATAACTCTTGAACTGACTGGTATTAGGCAGCTCTCGTATCAACAGATCAGCCGCTTGGCGGCTAGATGCTGTTAATGTCTTAAAGGCATACGTCTTACCGTCATCTGCGTTAGTCAGCAGGTAATTGGCTGCTTGCGCGGCAGTCAGGGCGTTTTGGTAGGTTTGGTAATTGTTGTGTGTGCCAGCGGGTACAACTGGGTAAGGATTGTTTGGGGTGAGATAAACGCGGTTAAACAAAACACTGGCATCACTGCCCGTACTGGCTTGCGCTTCCATCTGCGCCAAAGTGCCTTGGCCGTAATTCGGAGCGAGTGGGTCGTTGACATTGCTGTAAGTCGCTCTAAACCCCGTAATCGTCATGAACGCGGGTATTTGCGCGTCATGCAGGATTTGGTGCGGGTTGCCTATGCGTTGACCACCCATGAAGAGGGTGCCGTCGTTGGTGTAGCCGCTCTGTGCTCCAGAGGTCGGGGCAACATAGCCCGTATTTGGCGGCCCACCGTACTGGACATACTGCGCATACGCCTCTTTGGTCTGAACCAGCGTGCCCAGCTGCAAGCTGGCCAGCACCGTATAGGTGATGGCTTGTTTGAAGAGACTCTTGAGCTTACTGCCCCAGCTGGTCTGCTTTGCCGTCAGTTCACACGGCGTGAGATCACTCTTACCTATCAGAACGGGTGGAAAGACGGGTTGGTTCATGGTTTATGTCGCAAAGACGCAGTGCTCAGTTCTTCCCCAGCGGGTAAAACGCTGATACCGGCTCTTTCGGGTTGTAGTTGGCTTTAGAGCCATCCACATCCGTGAAGTCCACCAGCAAACCTGTG
>JAYUCJ010000109.1:0-1493 GCA_043740415.1 Polaromonas sp.
TGTTCAAGCGCGCGGCGCACGGTGACCCGCGCCACGCCAAACTGCTGCATCAGTGCCAGTTCCCCCGGCAGGCCTTGTGCGAACTTGCCCTCAAGCAACTGCTCGCGCAGCACCAGGTAAATCTGATGGTACTTGGTCATGGGCATGGATTGCGTCACGCCCGCATCCTACTGGTGGTTCTATTGTTCTGTCAATAGAACATTTTCGACCCGCAAAGGCGGGTTTCTGGCGCAGGTGGACCAAGTCGTGCTCTGGGACGGCCTGGTGACCCGCATCGCGCCGTGCTACCCCGAAGGCAAGAACGGCAGGCCCCCGCTATTACGATGGCATCATCATTTTTGACTGTGACGCGGGGGAGTTGCGGCTGGGATTCTATTTTTTCCCATGAGCAAGAAAAATGAGAAAAATATAAGTGGTCGAAGGTGCGGCGCCTGCGAATTCAAACTGCTGGATTTGATTTACCAGGCAATTTCCAATATTTCGCAAACATCGGATTCGGACTTGATCGGCCTGGGGTTGCTGCGAACCATCATGTTCTGCATCGCACCTTTGGCAATGGCAGAAAATTGGGCTCTGTCAACGCCCACATCCCTGAGCCGGCCAGGCTGATGCAGTGCGGCAACGAGTTCAGAAACCGCCTTGGCGGCATCACCATCGTCGCGCCCCATGGCGTTTGCCACCATTCTTTGCCGTTCAAAATTCACATTGAAGTTCCAGGCCAATACACTGGGCAACATCACGCAAGAGCAATGGCCATGCGGCACATTGGCCACCGCACCGAGTTGATGACCAATGCCGTGGCTGGCACCCCATTCAACACGACCCAATCCGGTGGAAGCCAACCACACACCCAGTTGACTTTCCAGTCGTGCGTTCAGGTCCATCGGTGTGCTGTGGTTGATCTTTAACGAGGCCGAAAGCATTTTCAGACCCTGCAGGCAAGTTGCATCGGTAAATGGCTGGGGGCCGCGTGAACATACCGTCTCGACAGCATGGTCAATGGCACGGATGCCCGTGGAAACCCAAAGGTCATGCGCTGTATGGGCCGTCACGGCAGCGTCAAGAATCACCACCTGCGCGCCGATGTAGCGTCCCGTGTATAAATCTTTGACTTGACGAACACGGTCCGTACACCCCCCAATATTTGAAAACTCGGCACCTGACAACGTGGTCGGGATGATGATTTGCCGCAATGGCGGGTCTTTGATCACGGGAACATGCTTGACTCCCTCATCATTGACACGGATTCGCAGAGCGTCAAACCCGGAAATATCAGTGACCCCCTCGGCCAGAATGACCAACATGACCTTCACGGTATCCATCGGCGTGCCGCCCCCAAGCGTCACAATCAGATCTGGATTTAGTTTGCGGACATGCGTGGCCAGTTCCAGCACAGATTCACGTGGCACGTGTTCAATGCACTCATCGAATACACCGATGCAGCGCGAACCCAGAACCTCCCTGATGCGGCTAACCTCATCGGTCTTGCGGCT
>JAYUCJ010000110.1:0-9901 GCA_043740415.1 Polaromonas sp.
CGCCAGCTTCCCTGTACGGGGAAAGCCTCGTTTGAAAACGGCGTGGAGAGAATTCTTTGGCGACTGACCTGCCCTTTCACGGAGTTCAACCCCGGCGGGCCTGGCAGCTCAACCAAGCTCACAGCTGACAATTTTTTACCCGAATACGAGCGCAGCACGTAGCGCCCATCAGGGCTGACGCGCTCGTAAGCACCTAAAGCGACTTGGTTCTCGTCGTTCAAACCGGCCAAGGCAGGGTCTAAAGCGATAAATTGGTTTTGCGGGATGCATTGCTGATCTGCTTGACTCTCAACAGCGGCAACCGCCACATCTGCAGCAACGACAGTTGTCACATGATCTGTAACTACATTCATCGCTTGAGTCATTTTTTGGCCCTTCAAACGATCTCGAATCCCCTGCCGCCAAAACTGAACAGGCATCGCACCAATGAGGCGATTCGGATGCATTTCCCCACTTTTAGCAACAAATGCCGTCGGGAAGTGTGCGTAAGCGTCTTTTTCAAGCAATTTCCCCGAACAAAGCACCTGCGTGGCAGCCAAGGCGACGGCATCCAAGGGTTGCGCGGCGTCCAAAGTGCGCAGGGCTGATTGCCACTCTGCCACCGGAATTCGACCATCTACCAAAGGAACAAAAGCCAAACCTTCGGCTTTTGCAGCATCTGCTGCCAAATGCGCCTGCGTGGCAGACAGCACCATGCGCGGCGACCACACATAGAGCAAGCTTGTCGGTGCAGATTGTTCGATAGCCGCTAGATATTCATCATCAAAACAGGCCTGAGCCGGTGAATTTATTGCCTGAACAGCTATTAAAATAATAGCAAAAAAAGAACTTTTACAGATGCCCATCTAACCAATCAAGCACGCAATCTGGCTCTTTCAAAGAGGCATCGGCATTCCAAGAATTCACATCATGGCTGCCCATATAACCCCAGGTAGCGGCTAAACAGGGCATGCCAGCCGCTTGGCCTGCTTCAATGTCGCGTTTGTCATCACCCACGTAAACGCAGTATTGCGGCGGTGTTTTTAAACGTCGAGCGGCTTCAAACATCGGCTCTGGGTGCGGTTTAGCGTGCGCTGTAGTGTCGCCGCTGATGACGACGGCAGCGCTACGCAATACAGGCATTTGTCGCACCAATGCGTCTGTAAACCGCATCGACTTGTTGGTCACGATGCCCCAAGCGAGGCCGCGCATTGACAATGTTGCCAACAACTCCTCAACGCCGACAAACGCCCTGGTGCGCTGGGTGAGGCACATTTCATAGTTGTAAAAAAACTCTTCACGCCATGCCACAAAGTTGTGGTGCTCAGGCGTCATGTCAAACGCAACACCCAACATGCCACGCGCACCCGCGCCGGCCAAAGGTCTGTATTTTTCGTAAGCCAAAGATGGCAAGCCTCTGTCAAGACGCATTTTGTCGGCAGCGGCGGCTAAATCTGGCGCACTGTCAATGAGTGTGCCATCCAAGTCAAACAAAACAGCTCTGATGATACGTTGTGATGTCACGTCATTAAGTTCGTTGATGAAATGCTGTATTGTTTTAGGATAATTTAAGACTTGCACGATATTACTTATACATTATCAAGTAGTCTAAATCCTTACTGCCACGATTAACAACATTAAAGTGATTAATTATTCACTTTTTTGTGTGGCTAGCATGTAATTGACGCGTGTGTCGTCACTTAATTTGTAGCGTTTGGTGATCGGATTGTGCACTAAACCACGCGTTGCTTGAATTTCCAGCGCCACCTTTCGGCCAAATGTGGCCAATTCGCTGGGAGTGATGAACTTGGCATACTCATGTGTGCCGTGCGGCAACATACCTAAAACGTATTCAGCACCCACAATGGCGTGTAAGAAGGCACGTGCATTGCGGTTTAAGGTTGAGAAAAACACCCAACCACCCGGCTTAACCAAAGTTGCGCAGGCTTCAACGATGGATTGCGGATCGGGCACATGCTCCAGCATTTCCATGCAGGTGACAATATCGAAGCTCGCGGGTTGCTCTAGCGCCAAGTCTTCGGCGCTGATCTCGCGGTAAATAATATTTGGCGTTTGCGCCTCTAGCGCATGCAACTGGGCAACTTTGAGGGATTTGGTGGCCAAGTCGATGCCCATGACATTTGCGCCTTTACGCGCCATTGAATCAGCCAAAATACCGCCCCCACAGCCAACGTCCAGCACACGCTTGCCGTTTAAAGTGGCATAACTGTTGATCCAGTCTAAGCGCAGTGGATTTATAGCGTGCAACGGTGCGAATTCACTCGTTTTGTCCCACCAATGGTGCGCTAAATCAGAAAATTTAGCCAACTCGGCAGGGTCAACATTGCTAGATTTCAGGGTTTGCATGGGTTTATTGTATGAAAAAAGCCCCAGAGTTTGACCTCAGGGGCTTTTTAAATCTGACAATCAATTAGCCACCTTAAAGATGACTAACTGTCACTGTTTGATTATTTCTTCTGAGTACCAACCACTTCGATTTCAACACGGTTGTTTTTAGCACGGCCTTCGGCTGTTTTGTTGTCAGCAACTGGCTGCTTAGAGCCTTTGCCTTCTGTGTAAACGCGGTTTTTCTCAATGCCTTTAGACACCAAGTATGCTTTCACAGCTTCAGCGCGGCGAACTGACAACTTCTGGTTAGAAGCGTCGGTACCTTTAGAGTCAGTGTGACCCACAGCAACGATAACTTCCAAGTTGATGCCCTGAACTTTACTTACCAAGTCATCCAATTTAGCTTTGCCAGCAGCTTTGAGCACAGCTGAATTAGCAGCAAAGAAAGCATCAGCAGCGTAAGTTACTTTGGTTGCAGCAGCGCCTGCAGCTGGTGCAGGAGCAGGTGCAGGTGCAGCTGCGGCTGGTGCTGGTGCAGGTGCAACTATTACAGGTGCAACTGCAGCAACTGGTGCAGGAGCAGCTGCAACTGGAGCAATAGCGCCATCGCAGCCTGGAGCAGCAGTCGCTGGTGTCCAGTTAGCCGTGCGCCAGCACAAAGCGGACGCGTTGCCGATTTTCCACTGCATATTTCCTTGACCACTGCGCCAGTTGTCGCTATTGGTCGTTGAACCGTTAGCAAAAGCTGAGCCTGCGATTGCTATTGTTGCAATCATCATGGCGATTTTGTTTAATTTCATCATTTTTGTCATCCTTAAAAATTAATGTTACGAGCAGAGGCAGAATTGAAATTCGAATTAATTACGGTCTTGTTTAACTTTGCGTTTAGGTGCAGGTGCAGGTGCAGGTGCTGGTGCAACTACAACTGGCGCAGGCGCTGGAGCCACAACTACTGGTGCTGGAGCCGGAGCAGGCGCTGGCGCCGGAGCAGCAACGACTGGAGCTGGTGCTGGTGCTGGTGCAGCTGCTACTACAGCAATAGCGCCATCACAGCCTGGAGCGGCAGTAGCCGGTGTCCAGTTAGCCGTACGCCAGCACAATGCTGAAGCGTTGCCAATCTTCCACTGCATATTTCCTTGGCCACTGCGCCAGTTGTCGCTGTTGGTTGTTGAACCGTTAGCAAAAGCTGAACCAGCAATAGCGACTGTTGCAATAAGCATTGCGACTTTGTTTAATTTAATCATTTTGAGTCCTAAGAAAGTAAGCTGCAGCTAGGCTGCGGAATTTGTACGTGTTGTGTACCATCACACAATCCGCTGAAGGTTATTGTGCCACAGTCGCAAAGGTGTAACTGACACAAATTGAACTAAAAGTTCCCGAACAGATTAAAAATAGTTATCCGTTGCTCGCACGCAACACCCAAGCCAGCTTAAAATCAAAGGTTAATCAAGCGCGATTCTCGCTACTGATAACCATTACCATTCCTTCAAGTATTCCTTTTAGGCTACACGCTACAAAACGTTCATGACTCAGTTCGCCAAAGAAACCTTGCCCATCAGCCTTGAAGAGGAAATGCGTCGCAGCTACTTAGATTACGCGATGAGCGTGATTGTGGGTCGTGCCCTGCCCGATGCGCGTGATGGCTTGAAGCCCGTGCATCGCCGCGTGTTGTACGCCATGCACGAATTGAGCAACGACTACAACAAGCCGTACAAAAAGTCAGCCCGTATCGTGGGTGACGTGATCGGTAAATATCACCCGCATGGTGACAGCGCGGTGTACGACACCATTGTTCGCATGGCGCAAGATTTCTCGATGCGCCACATGCTGGTGGACGGTCAGGGTAACTTCGGCTCGGTGGACGGTGACAACGCCGCTGCGATGCGTTACACAGAGATCCGTATGGCGAAAATCGCGCATGAACTGTTGGCGGATTTGGACAAAGAAACCGTTGACTTCGGCCCCAACTATGATGGCAGCGAGTCTGAGCCGCTGGTCATGCCAGCGCGCTTCCCGAACTTGCTGGTCAATGGCTCATCCGGTATTGCCGTGGGTATGGCGACCAACATTCCACCGCACAACTTGAACGAAGTGATTGACGCTTGTTTGCATTTGCTTGCCAACCCGCAAGCCAGCATCGACGAGCTGATGGAGATCATCCCCGCGCCGGACTTCCCGACCGCCGGTATTATTTACGGCATCAATGGCGTGAAAGACGGTTACCGAACCGGTCGTGGACGCGTGGTGATGCGCGCCAAATGCCATTTTGAAGACATCGACAAAGGCCAGCGACAGTCCATCATCGTCGACGAACTGCCCTACCAGGTCAACAAAAAGACCCTGCAAGAGCGCATGGCCGAACTGGTGCACGAGAAGAAGATTGAAGGCATTTCGCACATTCAAGACGAGTCCGACAAGTCCGGCATGCGCTTGGTGATTGAGCTGAAACGCGGCGAAGTGCCTGAGGTGGTGCTCAACAATCTGTACAAGCAAACCCAGCTGCAAGACACTTTTGGTATCAACATGGTGGCTTTGGTTAACGGGCAGCCAAAATTATGTAACTTGAAAGACTTGTTAGAAGTCTTCTTGGACCACCGCCGTGAAGTGGTCACACGCCGCACTGTTTTCACCCTGCGCAAAGCCCGTGAACGTGGTCATGTGTTGGAAGGCTTGGCCGTAGCATTGGCAAATATCGACGAATTCATCGCCTTGATTCGCAACGCACCAACGCCGCCAGTGGCGAAAGCAGCGCTCATGGAGCGATCATGGGACAGCTCGTTGGTGCGCGAAATGCTCACCCGCACCCGTGCGGATGGCGGCATCATCAACGCTGACGACTACCGCCCTGACGGCTTAGAACGTGAATTTGGCTTGGAAACCGGCGGTTTGTACAAACTCTCAGAAGTCCAAGCGCAAGAGATTTTGCAAATGCGTCTGCAGCGTTTGACTGGACTAGAGCAAGACAAAATCGTTGCCGAATACAAAGAAGTCATGGCTGAAATTGATGACTTGCTGCACATTTTGGCAACCCCTGGCCGTGTGTCGACCATCATCAGCGAAGAATTGACGGCTATCAAACTTGAATTTGGTCAAAGCAAGCTAGGCGTGCGCCGCAGCTTGGTGGAACACAGCTCGTTTGACTTGAGCACTGAAGACTTGATCACCCCGACCGACATGGTGGTGACCATGAGCCACAGCGGTTACATCAAAAGCCAGCCCTTGTCTGAATACCGTGCCCAAAAACGCGGCGGTCGCGGCAAACAGGCCACGGCGACCAAAGAAGACGATTGGGTGGACCAACTTTTCGTCGCCAACACGCACGACTACATTTTGTGCTTCTCCAACCGTGGCCGCCTGTACTGGCTCAAAGTGTGGGAAGTGCCGGCAGGCTCGCGCGGCTCGCGAGGTCGCCCGATTGTCAACATGTTCCCACTGCAAGACGGCGAAAAAATCACTGTGGTGTTACCGCTGACGGGTGAAAAAACCCGCTTCCCAGCTGATCAGTACGTCTTCATGGCGACCAGCATGGGCACGGTCAAGAAAACATCTCTGGACGAGTTCAACAACCCACGCAAAGGCGGCATCATCGCCGTGGGATTGGATGACAACGATTATTTGATCGGCGCTGCGCTAACCGATGGCGCACACGACGTGATGCTGTTCAGCGACGGCGGCAAAGCCGTGCGTTTTGACGAAAACGATGTGCGTCCCATGGGTCGCAATGCACGCGGCGTGCGCGGTATGAACCTGGAAGACGGCCAAAGCGTGATCGCCATGCTGGTCGCCGAAGACGAGCAGCAAAGCGTGCTGACCGCCACCCAAAACGGCTATGGCAAACGCACCAGCATCACCGAATACACCCGCCACGGACGCGGCACCAAAGGCATGATCGCCATCCAACAATCCGAGCGCAATGGCAAAGTGGTTGCGGCTACGTTGGTGCATACCGACGACGAAATCATGCTGATCACCGACAAAGGTGTGCTGGTGCGCACCCGCGTCAGTG
Organism: Polaromonas sp.; assembly: GCA_043740415.1. Taxonomy (GTDB): domain Bacteria; phylum Pseudomonadota; class Gammaproteobacteria; order Burkholderiales; family Burkholderiaceae_C; genus Aalborgiella. Next base: position 6,335 of record JAYUCJ010000110.1, read on the forward strand.
AAATCCGCGAAATGGGACGGGCGACGCAAGGCGTGACCTTGATTGGCTTGGACGAAGGCTCGCAACTCAGCGGTTTGCAGCGTATTGTGGAAAACGATGCGAATCAAACAGAGTCATCCGAAGATGGTGCTGATGTAGCTGCGGATAATGCTGTGGATGATTCAACAGATGCTCCTGACTCTCCAGATACGCCCGATACTTCAGAGACTTAAAATTACTATATATTTAATAGCACTCTAGGCAGTAAATACGCCGACTAGAGCCATCTTTAACACTAAAAAATCAATACATACTGATTCAATGAGTAAAACCCTGTTAGAACTGCGTGATTTGATTGATGCGACCGACAAAGAGCTGTTGGCGCTACTCAACCGTCGCGCCGGCTATGCGGGTGAAGTGGGTGAAATCAAGAAGATTGATGGCTCGCCTGTTTACCGTCCTGAGCGTGAGGCACAGGTCATCAGCGGTTTGCAGACAGCAAATATTGGCCCACTGAAAAACGCCAGTGTGGCGCATATTTGGCGTGAAGTCATGTCGGCTTGCAGGTCTTTGGAAGCGCCACAACGCGTCGCCTATTTGGGTCCCGCTGGCACGTTCAGCGAAATGGCGGCATTGCAGTTTTTTGGCACCAGTATTGAACACATCCCTTGCGGTAGTTTTGACGAGGTGTTTCACGCCACCACTGCGGGCAGCGCAGATTTTGGCGTTGTACCGGTAGAAAACAACACCGAAGGCGTCGTCACCCGCACGCTAGATTTGTTCCTCAACTCACCGCTGCACATCATTGGTGAAGCCAGCTTTTTGGTACGCCACCATTTGCTGCGCTTATCCAATTCATTGGATAACGTTGAAGTCGTTCTGGCGCATCCGCAAGCTTTGGCACAGTGCCAAGGCTGGTTGACCAAGCATTTGCCGAATGCAGAGCGTCGCGCCGTTTCCAGTAACGCTGAAGGCGCACGCTTGGCTGCGACCAACCCTACGTGGGCAGGCATTGCCAGCGAGCGGGCTGGTGCAGAATTTGGTTTGCATGTGGCAGCACACGCAATTCAAGACGACGCGTTTAACCGTACCCGCTTTGCGGTGGTTTGCCTGCCGCAAACGCTGCCTATGCCGCAAGCTTCGGGTAAAGATTGCGTGAGTTTGATCGTGTCCGTCCCCAACAAGCCAGGCGCCGTGCACGATTTGCTGATTCCCTTGAAAAACCATGGCGTGTCGATGACGCGATTTGAATCGCGCCCTGCCCGCTCAGGCCAATGGGAATACTTTTTCTACATCGATTTGGCGGGTCATCCGTCGCAGCCGCATGTGGCCAGTGCTTTGAAAGAGCTGCAAAACTCTTGCGCTTTTTACAAACTGCTAGGCAGCTACGCAGTCAGTGATTAACCAAAAATAAAGCAATACCGTGGCACTGTTCAGCAAAGCAAAAAAACCGCAATTCGAGCAACTCGGCATCATTGGCTGCGGTTTGATGGGCAGCTCGTTTGCTTTGGCGATGAAGCGCGCAGGCTTGGTCAAACGCATCGTGGGTTACAGCAAATCGCCCAGTACGACTGCCAAAGCGCTGCAGCTTGGCGTGATTGATGTGGAAGCAGCCTCAGCGCTGCAAGCTGTTTCTGGCTCTGAGATTGTGCTCATTGCCGTGCCGGTAGCCGCCATTGAGGGAACCTTCAAAGCCATCAAACACCTGATCACCCCCGACATGTTGATCATGGATGTGGGCTCCACCAAGACAGATGTGGTGGAGTCGGCCCAGCGTGTCTTAGGCTCGCTGGTCGGCAGTTTTGTTCCGGCGCACCCGATTGCGGGCAAAGAAGTTTCAGGCGTCGAAAATGCGGATGTCAATTTATACAACGGACGCCAAGTCATTTTCACACCCATTGGTCGCACTTTGACCGCGCAACTGAGCCGTGCGCAAACGGTTTGGACTGCTTTGGGGTGTAACGTGCAAAGCATGTCGCCAGAGGCGCACGATGCCGCTTTTGCCGCCGTTAGTCATCTGCCGCACCTGCTTGCTTTTGCCATGATGAACAGCATTGGCGCACAAAAAAACGCGGACGATTTCTTGTCGCTGGCTGGCTCAGGTTTTCGTGATTTCACCCGTATCGCAGCGAGTGACCCAGAAATGTGGCACGATATTTTCTTGGCCAACCGCACGCAACTGCTCGCTCAAATCGACACTTTCAAGCAAACTTTGCAAGGTTTTGAAACCAGCTTACTCGCCAGTGACAGCGTTAAGCTCGAAGCAGCCATCGCCTCCGCTAGCAAACGGCGCGTCCAATGGCGTTTAACCCAAAACTCTAAATAACTACTCAAGCTTATTTAGCTGACCCACCATCGGTCATTTCAACCCATCAGCATGTATAGCACCCACTTTTTAGATATCCCCCCACTCAGCCACGCCAGCGGCACGGTTGTTTTACCTGGCTCTAAAAGCATCTCAAACCGCGTTCTGTTACTTGCCGCACTGAGCCAAGGCACCACCATGGTGCATGACTTGTTGGATTCAGATGATACACAAGTCATGCTGACGGCTTTGTCGCAACTGGGATGCCACATTGTCAAAAACGGCGCTAGCGTGGGCTCCACCGTTGAAATAACGGGTTTGGGCCAATCGACAAGCTTAGCAAGTGCCAAGCTGTACATGGGCAATGCCGGCACGGCGATGCGCCCCTTGACGGCGGCCTTAGCGCTTTTAGCCCGTGGCTCTACCGAATTCGAGCTCAGCGGCGTGCCCCGCATGCACGAGCGTCCGATTGGTGATTTGGTTGACGGCTTGCGTCAATTGGGCTGCCAAATCGATTATTTGGGGCAAGATGGCTACCCGCCGCTACGCATTAGGGCAGCTGAATCATTCGCATTAAACGAACCCATCAAAGTTCGCGGCGACGTTTCAAGCCAGTTTTTAACCGCGCTGCTGCTCGCTTTGCCATTGGTGGCGACACAAGATATCGTGATCGAAGTGCAAGGCGAACTGATCTCAAAACCGTATATCGACATCACCCTGAATTTACTCGCTCGCTTCGGCATCAAGGTGCAGCGTGACTGTTGGCAAAAATTCACCCTTCCGGCGGGGAGTCGCTACCAATCTCCGGGCAGTATCCACGTCGAGGCAGACGCCTCGTCTGCTAGTTATTTTATAGCACTCGGGGCAATAAATACGCCGGCTAATATCATAAATAACACTGAAAATGACGTTTTGAACGGCATCCAAACAAGTATTCGCATTGAGGGCGTTGGAGCAGACTCGATTCAGGGCGATATCCGCTTTGTAGAAGCGGCACAGGCCATGGGCGCTATTGTTACAAGCGGCCCCAACCACCTAGAAATTAGACGTGGCGCGTGGCCTTTGAAAGCGGTCGATTTGGACTGCAACCACATCCCTGATGCGGCTATGACCTTGGCGGTGATGGCGCTGTACGCCGAGGGTACAACCACGCTGCGCAACATTGCCAGCTGGCGCGTCAAAGAAACCGACCGCATTGTGGCAATGGCGAACGAGCTTCGCACCTTAGGTGCGACCGTCGTTGAAGGCGCTGATTTCATCAGTATCACACCGCCACCAACGGC
>JAYUCJ010000111.1:0-28312 GCA_043740415.1 Polaromonas sp.
GGGTTGTCGCGCATGGCGGTGGCGCGCTCCTCGGGGCTGAGGCTGGCCATCACGCCGCGCACGTCCATCACCTGCGGGTAAAAGGCACGGTCGTCTTCCAGGCTTTCTACATCGGCATCCAGCGCTGCGGTGATTTCTTTCCAGCGGCGGCTCCAGAGTTTGAAAAACAGCTCGAACTGCGCGTCGTCGGCAAACTTGCCTTCGCCGTCTTCACCGGTGTCCAACAGCACGGGCAGGTATTCATCGGGTGTGACGATGCGGCGGCCACAAATCAGCGCGGCCATGAAGCCTTCGCAGAATTCCCACTGCGGCGTCTCGGAGTTGCGGGTGCGCAGCTCGTCCAAAATGTCGTCAAGCGTGTCGAAATCGTCGGGAGTCAGCGCGGTAGTAGCGCCGTCGTCGGAAGGGGTGTTGCTGCTGTTTGGCATGGTTGTAATGGGCAATGAATTTAAAAATATACTGCTATTATCTCGCGCTAAGCTGAAATCTCTTAAAAATCTCTGAAGTGACCCCCTCAAAATGCACATGTTGACACAACTCAAGCGGCTCAATGCCGACTACCCGGTTCGCTACACCACGTTTGTACTGTGCATCTTTTTTGCGCTGCTGTGCGTGTTTACCATCGTCGGTTTCGGCGTCGGCTGGCTGCTGTTGGCGTTGTTCACGGGCTTGAGCGTGCTGGGTTTTTACGACATGAAGCAAACCAAGCGCTCGATTTTGCGCAATTACCCCGTGATTGGCCATTTCCGCTATCTGTTTGAATACATTCGCCCTGAAATGCGCCAGTATTTTGTTGAAAGCGACGCTGAGGCCACACCATTTTCTCGCTCGCAGCGCTCTTTGGTTTACCAGCGCGCCAAGGGCGAGTCGGACAAACGCCCGTTTGGCACCCAGCTGGACGTCAAAGCCATAGGCTACGAGTGGATCAACCACTCGATTGCGCCCACAACGCTAGCGTCGCACGATTTCCGAATCACCATTGGCGATGCGTCGTCTGGTTGCACCCAACCCTACAACGCCAGCATTTTCAACATTTCAGCCATGAGTTTTGGGGCGTTGAGTGCCAATGCGATTTTGGCGCTCAACTCGGGTGCTAAGCGCGGCAATTTTGCGCACGACACGGGCGAAGGCTCGATTTCAGAGCACCACCGCGTGCATGGTGGCGACTTGATCTGGGAAGTCGGCTCCGGCTACTTTGGCTGCCGCAATGAAGACGGCACGTTCCACGAGGCTAAATTTGCTGAAAACGCCACCTTGCCGCAGGTCAAAATGATTGAGCTCAAACTTAGCCAAGGCGCGAAACCCGGTCATGGTGGCGTGCTGCCGGGTATCAAAGTGACAATTGAAATCGCCAACGCACGTGGCGTGCCCGTGGGTGTCGATTGCAACTCCCCCGCCAGCCATAGCGCGTTTAGCACGCCAGTCGAGATGCTGCAGTTCATCGCCAAGTTGCGCCACTTGTCGGGCGGCAAGCCTACCGGCTTCAAACTCTGCATCGGCCACGCTTGGGAGTGGTTTGCCATCGTCAAAGCCATGCAAAAAACCGGCATCACGCCCGACTTTATTGTGGTGGATGGGGCTGAGGGCGGCACTGGCGCTGCGCCGTTGGAATTCACCGACCACGTCGGCAGCCCGCTGCAAGAAGGCCTCTTGTTGGTACATAACACGTTAAAAGGCGTTAACTTACGCGATAAAATAAAAATTGGCTGTGCTGGCAAAGTCGTCAGCGCCTTCGATATCAGCCGTATGATGGCGCTGGGAGCCGATTGGTGCAACTCAGCGCGGGGTTTTATGTTCTCGCTTGGCTGTATCCAAGCGCAAACCTGCCACACCGGCAACTGCCCCACAGGCGTCACCACGCAAGACGCCCACCGCCAGCAAGCCTTGGTCGTGCCAGACAAGGCCGAGCGCGTTTACCAGTACCACGAAAAAACCCTGGAAGCGCTGAAAGAAATGGTCCAAGCCGCAGGCCTGCAGCACCCGCAAGACATCACAGCTTTCCACATCTCTCAACGCGTCAGCGAAGGCGAAGTCCGCCTACTGGCCAACGTCGTGCCGCGCGTCAAAGCCGGGTCACTCTTGGATGAGAACATTGGTGACGACCATAAGGTCTATAAAAACTACTGGCACAAAGTCAGTGCGGATAGCTTTTTGCTACAAGTTTAATTCTATTGACTAGTCAGCTAACTAGTCATAAAATAAAGCCAATCAGAAAGCGAGGCTTCCCATGCATACATGGCCCGTACAAGACGCGAAAGCGCGTTTCAGTGAGTTTTTAGACGCTTGCGTCGCCAATGGGCCGCAAATTGTCACACGGCGTGGTGCGGAAACGGCTATTTTGGTGCCTATGGCGCAGTGGAAGCGCATGAGCAGCGCTGCCAAACCTACGCTCAAAGAGCTGCTGTTGAGCGATGTGGATAGAGCAGATTTTGACTTGCCCGAGCGTGGAAAGACAAAGCATCGCCCTGTGATTGATTTCTAAATCATGTATTTGCTTGATACGAATGTGGTCTCCGAATTTCGCAAACCACGTCCGCACGGTGCAGTCGTGGCATGGATTGACGCTGCAAATGATGCCGATTTACATATTAGCGCTGTGACTTTTGGTGAGATTCAAAGAGGTATTGAACGAACAAGAGTGCAAAACGCCGATAAAGCCGCAGCCCTTGAAAGATGGTCAGATAATGTGGCTGATACCTACAACGTGTTGCCTATGACATCAGAGATATTCAGGCTGTGGGCTAAGCTGATGCATAAACAGTCAGACACCGTGACCGAGGATGCCATGATTGCAGCCACGGCCATCGTCAACGAATTGACAGTGGTGACGCGGAACGTCAACGACTTTGAGCGTTTTGGGGTCAAAATCATCAATCCTTTTTCAAGCTGACCTTTAAAAAATGACAACGCCCGAGCACCAACACATCACCACCGTGCTGCATTCCGAAGAAGCCGCCACGCTCAGCATCGCCATGATTTGCCTTTTGGAATTCACCAAAGAACTAGCCGCAAAAAACTCGCACGGCATGGCGATTGACCAAACGATGATTGATCAAATGGTGAAACGCCACGTCCTAGCCGCCAAAAGCAGCGAAGGGCAGGGTATGAGCTACGAGCAGGAATCTAATGTGATTGGGGAAGCGGTGAAGCTGCTGGAGAGCATGTTCAGCCAAGTGGTGGTGAAGCCAGAGAATATTTAAAATCTAAAATTCGCCAATATTGCTATTTATTTCATAGTTGTTAAGGCAGTAAATACGCCGGCTAAGTGCCAATTTGAGGGGTAAAATTCGTCGCTTTTTTCACCACAGCACCCGCCGTCAACAACCGCTTCGCCATGCACAGCACGGCCTGATCCTTGCTCAGCAGTGTCGCTTGATGCTGCACGGCCAGGTCGATAAACTGCTGGTCATCGGGGTCTTTGCAGGCCCACTGTGCTTTGGGGGCTGGCTCTACCAGGGTGGCTAGCTGGTCGAACTTATGCAGCACATCTGCCGTAGTAACTTGGTAAAAAGCCATGCGGGGCGTGATTTTGGGGTAGGTGAGCACGCGTGCCAGCTCGATCCGCATGTCTTGCGTGGCGATCCAGTTGAGCTGTTTGCTCTCCAAACCAGCGAGCAGGGCGGGTTTGAGGGATGCTAGGTCTGGGTCGTTGAAGACGAACAAATCCAAGATGATGTTGGTGTCGAGGATCAACACTTAAGCATCTTTTTTCACACGGGCCGAGCCTGCCACCATGTCGAATCTGAACAATCGGCACTCGATCGGGCCGTTCCACATGGGGACGCGGCGGGATTCTTTGAGGCGCATTTTGGTGGGGAGCTTCATGTCGGGCGTCAGCACGAAGGCGGTCCAGCCGGCGTAGTTTTTCTTCCAGTGCGTGGCGAGTTGCGGGAAAAATTCGTCGCCATTTTCGGTTTGGGCTGTTTCGCGTTGACCGAAGCGGGGTTGATTGTCCTGCCCAGCTTGGTCATCTTGCTCAAAATCACCCGCATCGGGGTTGTAGTTGGCGTTTTGATGTGAATTTTGGCGTGGGTTTTGCTGTGAATTTTGTGCGGCATTCTCCCGTCCACCACTGCGTCTGGCGTTTTGACAGGCCACGCCGCTGATGCCGATGCGGTCGCCATACGGCGGATTGACGATCATGATGCCGTTTTTCTTCTCGTTTTCACAGGGCTGCATCCGTTGCAGCGCGTCACCGCCACGGAACTGCACCACGTCGGCGACGCCTGCACGTTCGGCGTTGCGGGTCGCAAAGTCGACCATACGGAAGGAAACATCGCTGCCGAAAATTTGGATATTTGTGCGCTCTTCCGGCGTTAATACGGCCTGAGCTGCTTCATTTTTAATAGCGTCCCAAACGTGGGGTTGGTAGGGCAACAGCTTCTCAAAGCCAAAGCGGCGGGTCGAGCCGGGGGCGATGTTGCAGGCGATTTGCGCCGCTTCAATGGCGATGGTGCCGCTGCCGCAGCAGGGGTCGTAAAACGGGGCGAAACTGGGTTCGGCTCCTCCAGATTCCACAGTTTCTTCATAAATCGTCTCCGCCCAACCGCTGGCAGCAATCATGGCAGCGGCCAAAGTTTCCTTCAATGGCGCTTCACCCGTGTCTTGTCGCCAGCCGCGTTTGAAGAGGGGCTCGCCCGAGGTGTCGATGTAGATGGTGACGGTATCTGTCGTTAAATGGGCGTAAATGCGGGCATCAGGCCATTGTGTGTTGACATCGGGGCGGATACCGGTTTTGAAGCGGAAGCGGTCGGCTATCGCATCTTTGATTTTGAGCGCTGCAAAATTGAGCGATTGCAGCGGGCTGTGCTGGGCGGTGATCTCGATTTTGAAGCTTTCTTTGGGCGTGAACCAGATCTCCCAAGCCACGTTGCTGGCGGCTTCGTAAAGGTCTTGCTCGTTGCGGTATTCACCCAGATGCAGCTGCACCAGCACGCGCTGGCACAGACGGCTGTAAAGGTTCAGGCGCATGGCGTCGCGCCAGGAGGAGCGCAGATTCACGCCGCCGCGCATCACGCGCAGGTCCTCACCCTGCAGGCCGGTGATTTCATGGACTTCTTGGGCTAAAAATTCTTCTACGCCGGCGGCGCAGGGGAGGAAAAGTTGAAGTTGGTTCATTGATCAGTGATTTTCCATGAGTCCGTTCGCCCTGAGCTTGTCGAAGGGTTTTGAAGACTTCGACAAGCTCAGTCCGAACGGTATTTTTTGATTATTGCAAAGCTGCTTAGAGCAATTTTCGCAGATTGGTTGGCGCAATTTTCAAAGCATCACGGTATTTGGCCACGGTGCGGCGCGCGCAGTCTATGCCTTGTTCTTTCAGCATGGCGGCGATTTTGTTGTCGCTGAGCGGTTTTTTCGGGTTTTCAGCAGCGACAAACTGCTTGATCAGTGCCCGCACCGCTGTGCTGGACGCGTTGCTGCCGCCTTCGGTGCTCAGGCCTGAGCCGAAAAAATACTTCAACTCGTAGGTGCCAAACGGCGTGCTCATGTATTTGGCGGTGGTGACGCGGCTGATGGTGGATTCGTGCAGACCCAGTTCATCCGCAATGTCGCGCAGAACCAGCGGGCGCATCGCCAGCTCGCCGTGGATCAAAAAGCCCTTTTGCCGCTCGATGATGGCGTTGCTGACGCGCAAAATCGTGTCAAACCGCTGCTGGATGCTTTTGATGAACCAGCGCGCTTCTTGCAAGCGTTGCTGCAGCGCCATCGCGCCCGAAACGCCTTCACCTTTGAAATTCTTCAAGGCATTGGCGTAAATGTCATGCACCCGCAGTTTGGGCATGATGTCGCTGTTGAGCTGCGCCCGAAACTGCGGCTCTGCGCCTGGTTTGCTGCGGCCAAGGACGACGACGAACACATCTGGCACGATGATGTTGCGCTGCACATCGGCAAAAATGCGGCCGGGTTTGGGTTCTAAGTGTGCAATCAGCGCGATGGCGTCTTTGATGTTGCTCTCAGATTCACGGCAGAGTTGCACGAGTTTTTTAAGATCGCGTCTGGCCAGCAAATCAATCGGTTGCTTCAAAATACTGAGCGCGGTTTGGCAAGTTTGCTTTGCGGGTGTTGCTTGATCTGATTCAAGGTTCAAATCATTCAGCTTGGCTTTGACTTGCAAACTCAAGCATTCATTCAAATCACGTGCGCCCACGCCGGTAGGTTCCAAGTTTTGCAGCAAATGCAGAGCCATGGTGAAGCGGTGTACCAGCTCGTCTTGCTGTTCAATTTCACTGGGGTCGCCCAAACTTTGTGCCAATTGCGGCAAGCTGTCTTCTAAATAGCCGTCGTCGTTCAGCGATTCAATCAAATAGCGCAGCGCGGCGCTGTCCAGTTCACTGAGTCGCAGCGCCAAAGCTTGGCGGTGCAAATGCATGGTCAACGACTCTTGTTGGCGTGCTAACTCGGTGGCGTCTAGCGTGGATTCGGAATTGTTTTGCGAGCTGTTTTGCGACGTTGAAGCCGTTGCATCGCCACCCCATTCGCTGTCATCCGGCGAGATATCGACGCTGCCATCGCCGTCCCAATCACTGGGCGAGGTTATCGACTCTGCAATATCGTCTGTATTTGAATTGACTGAAATTTCATGTGTAATATCGGTATTAGCCGGCGTATTTGTTGCCTGAGTTGCTATTGAATAAATAGCATTTTCAGTGCTTTCAAATGGTGCATCACTTTGCAACAAACCAAATTCTTCGCGCACGGCTTCATCGGTCTCGCGTTCTAAAAACGGATTCTCATCGAGGGCTTGTTCAACTTCTTGGCTGAGCTCTAGGGTCGAGAGTTGCAAGAGCCGAATCGATTGCTGCAGCTGCGGCGTCAGCGACAAATGCTGCGAAGTACGTAAAGAAAGCCCTTGTTTCACATAACCCTTGGATCACATCGAAAAGTTTTCGCCAAGGTACACGCGTCTGACTTCGGCGTTGGCAATGATGTCGGCTGGCGTACCTTCAGCCAGCACTTGGCCGTCGCTGATGATGTAGGCGTGGTCGCAAATGCCCAAGGTTTCACGCACATTGTGGTCGGTGATGAGCACGCCAATGCCGCGTGATTTCAAGAAGTTGATGATCTTTTGGATCTCAATCACCGCAATCGGGTCGATACCGGCAAACGGCTCGTCCAACAAAATAAAGCGCGGCTGTGTCGCCAAAGCACGGGCGATTTCAACACGGCGGCGCTCGCCACCTGAGAGCGACAGCGCCGTCGAGTGGCGCAAATGGTCAACATGCAGCTCTTTCAACAGTGAAGTCAAGCGCTCTTCAATATCGGCCGAGCTGAGGGGTTTGCCTTTGCTGTCACCTTCTTGGTACTTTTGCAGTTCCAGCACCGCGCGCACGTTTTCTTCCACATTCAATTTGCGAAAAATCGAGGTTTCTTGCGGCAAATAGCTCAAACCCAAGCGTGAACGGCGGTGAATGGGCAAGTGTGTGACGGAGTGGCCATCAATCGATATCTTGCCGGCATCGGTGTGCACCAAGCCGACAATCATGTAAAACGAGGTGGTTTTGCCTGCGCCGTTGGGGCCTAAGAGTCCGACCACTTCGCCTTTTCTGACCCAAAGTGACACGTCTTTGACGACTTTTCGGCTGCCGTAGGATTTTTGCAAACCCTCGACGCTCAACAAACCTTCCGGCGACACAACACGCGCCATCAGCAAAGGGTTGGCTTTGGATTCCAACTCGGAGGCATTCGGCATTACTTTTTCTCGACGCTGCTAGGCGCTGTGTTTGCAGGTGTATTTGGATTCAAAGTGGTGCTTTGGCGCAATGTGCCTTGAGGCACAGCCGGCGCTGGCGTTGTCGTCGATTTAGGGCTCAAAACAGCGCTAACACGGCCACCGCTGCCACCTTGACCTGCACCGCCGTCAACCGTGTAAACATCGGTCGTGTTGTCATAAACCACCAAACCGCCAACGATTTCGTCGTTGGTGGTCGCACCACGCAAGCGCTTCAAATTGGCTTTTTTGACAAACCTAACCGTGTCGGCTTTGCCGTCGTACTCAATCGTATCGGCCACGCCTTCAATCCATTCATCCACGCCATTTTCACGTTTTTGCTTGAAATAGGCTTGTGCATTGTCGTTAGACGCAATGGTGGCGAACTGAAAGCCCTGCGGATCTTGGCGAACATCGACCCGCCCACCGCGCATGATGATGCTGCCTTTGGTGATGATGACATTGCCTGTAAACACGCTGGTTTGCTTCAAATCGTCATATTTCAGCGCATCGGCATTCGCATTGAGCGGCTTGTCACGGTCTGCTTTTTCTGCCCAAACCGTCGACACTGACAAGCAAAGCAACGCACATGCTGCGACGGAGATCATTTTTTTAGAAAAAGAGGTCATAAAAAGCAATCGGTATAACAATCGGTTAGGGGGATGTTTTTTTTGAAGCTTTTGGCAAGGTGGGGTACGAATCTTGCTTGGTACGCTTGTTGCATTCAATTGTAGCAACAACCCGCCCACAAAAAAGCCCACAAGCAGAAGCTGTGGGCCTTTAATCTGGACTTTACTTTGAGCTTTTAAACTCAGTTTATTTGGCTTTGGCTTCGTTTGCCAAAAATTCAACGACTTGCAAAGCCCGCGTCATGCCTTTGGCCAAGCCGGCTTCTGTGTAAAACTTGCCGGCAACGCCCAAAGACGGCACGCCTTGAATTTTGTAATCGTTGCTCAACTGCTTGGCGCGCGACACTTTGGTGTTGACAGCGAAGGAGTTGAAGGTTTCCACAAACTTCTTCTCATCAAAGCCTTGTTTCACGGCCCAAGCGACGATGCCATCTTGCGTGTTGAGGTTTTGTTTGTCCGCATGAATGGCCGTAAAAACCTGGCGTTGCATCTCGTTGACTTTACCCATGGCTTCCAGCGTGTAATACAGCTTTTGTAAGGGCACAGCGGCTTCTTGGAAGGCGACAGGCACGCGTTTGAAGCTGATGTTGGCTGGTAATTTCTTCAGCCAAGCTTCCAGCTCAGGCTCAAAGGCATTGCAATGTGGGCACCAGTAGCCAAAAAACTCAATCACTTCGACTTTGCCGGCAGCGGCTTCGGTCGGCAATGTTTTATCCAGCACCAAATAATCCACACCCGCTTGCGGCTTGGCGGCTTGCGCTTGGGCGGTTGTGTTGGACAGCAAGGCAACTGCTGACAACGACGATACAGCTGCTGCGGCAAGGGCTACTTGGGTAAATTGACGACGATGCATTAAAAGACTCCTAAATTCGAGATGACAGCAATATAACGCCAGATGTGACTGGAAGGACGACACATAGTTCAGAAATTCAGCGAAATTACCGCTGCACCCGCACCAAAGCGGCATCCACGCCCGTGGCGCTCAGCTTGTCTTTGACGCGGTCGGCATCTTCTTCTTTGTTGAATGGGCCGCTGCGCACACGGTAAACCGTGCGGCCAGCTTGCTCGCGCTCGGTCACTTTGGCATCAATGCCTTGCAGCGACAAGCGTGCCCGCTGTGCTTCTGCGTCCTCATGCGTTCTAAATGCGCCGGCTTGCACGAAATACATAAACGGTTCGGCTGCTGAATTGGTCGATTTAGGCTCTGCTTTTGACTTCATCAAGTCGCTGATCGGGTCAGAGCTGCCAGGTTTGGGTGCGGTTTTTGGCGCTGCGATTGAGGGGCTCAAAGAGCCGGCGACGACTGGCGGCGCAGAAGAGGCCGTCGCACCTGTCGTGGGCTTGGTCGGCTTTTCAGCTGGCATGGCAGGCGCAGCATTGGCGGCAGCCTTTGCGTTGGCAGAAGGTTTGCCTGCGGGTGCGGGCGACGCCGCCGGAGATTCAGCTGCTCCAGTAACCGTTGCGGGTAGTGCAGGCGGTGTCGGTTTGGCAGGGTTTTTGCCAGACAATGCCGCATTGGGGTCCCAGTCTTTGTTCTTTTTCGACTCGGTAGCATCCGCTTCCGCACTGTGGTTTTGCATCTTGTTGTTAAACGGCGAAGGCGTTTTGGTGACAAACACCGCCACAGCTAGGGCGGCAGCCAAACCCAGCACCACGCCCATCATCAAACCCAAGACCGTGCCGCCGCGTTGTTTGTTCATTGTTGTCATCATAAAAATTGCAGTTGAATTCAAACCAAGTGTAGAGGATTACATTTTCTCAGGCGCGCTAACGCCCAGCACGGCCAAGCCGTTGCGAATCACCTGCGCCGTTGCAGCTACCAAGGCCAAACGTGCGGTTTTCACCTGCACATCATCCACCAAAATGCGCTCGGCGTCGTAGTAGCTGTGGTAACAAGATGCTAAATCGCGCAGGTAAAAAGTCACGTCATGCGGGGCAAAATCTAGCGCAGCACTGGTCAGCATTTCTGGGTATTTAGCCAATTGCAGCATCAAAGCCAAGGCTTGCGGGCTGGTTAAGGGGCTTAAATCTGCTGTTTTGAGAGTTGCAACGTCGCCGCCTGAAGCTGCCCACGTGCTCAACACCGAGCAAATCCGCGCATGGGCATATTGCACGTAGTACACCGGGTTGTCGTTGTTTTTGGCCAAGGCCAGGTCCACATCAAACACGTATTCGGTATCCGGCTTGCGGCTGAGCAGGAAGAAGCGCACGGCGTCTTTGCTGGTCCACTCGATCAAGTCGCGCAGCGTCACGTAGGAGCCGGCGCGCTTGGAGATTTTGACTTCTTCACCCCCGCGCATCACCCGCACCATGGTGTGCAGCACGTAGTCGGGGTAGCCTTGCGGAATACCCACATTCGCGGCTTGCAAACCAGCGCGCACGCGGGCGATGGTGCCGTGGTGGTCGGTGCCTTGAATATTCACTGCCTTTGTAAAGCCGCGCTGCCATTTGGTGATGTGGTAGGCCACGTCGGGGACGAAGTAGGTGTACTGTGGCGTTTGGTCTGGCGCATCTGCGGGTACAGATTTCCGCATCACACGGTCTTTGTCATCGCCGTAATCGGTCGATTTTAGCCACAGCGCGCCGTCCAGCTCATAGGTTTTACCAGCGGTTTGCAGCATCTGCACCGCTTTATCGACCAAACCATCGGAGTACAAGCTTGACTCAAGGTAATAGTTGTCAAATTTGACCGAAAACGCCTGCAAGTCCAAATCTTGCTCGCGGCGCAAGTAGGCGACTGCAAAGTCGCGAATCGACACCAAATCGTCCAAATCACCCGATGCCGTGGTGCTACGGTCATCAGCAGAAACTGTTTTTTTTGCTATGAAATCAATAGCTATATCAGCAATATAATCGCCGGCATATGACGATTCTGGCCACTCGGCATCACCCGGTTTGAAACCTTTGCCGCGTAGCTGGGTGCTGTTGGTCAACGTGCCGATCTGCACCCCTGCGTCGTTGTAATAAAACTCGCGGTAGACATCCCAGCCCTGGGTTTGGTACAAATTGCAGATCGTATCCCCCAGCGCCGCTTGCCGGCCATGGCCGACGTGCAAAGGGCCGGTAGGGTTGGCCGAGACAAATTCCACCATCATCTTTTTGCCCAAACTTGGCTGGTCGCCAAAGTGGGTGGCTCCCGCCAACACTTCGCGGATGACCTGTTGTTTGGCTTCGGGTTTGAGGCGGATGTTCAAAAAACCGGGGCCGGCGATGTCGATAGATTCAACCCAGCGCGCAAATGGTTCTGTTTTTTGTACCGCGTCACGCAGTGTTTCCGCCACTTGGCGTGGGTTTTTCCCCAACGGTTTGGCTAATTGCATGGCCGCCGTCGAAGCAAAGTCGCCGTGGGAGGCGACTTTGGGTGATTCAAAAGCGGCTTTGGCAGCAGCGCCGGGAAGTAAATTGTCCAGCTCGGCAGCCAAAGCTGCGAGCAATTCGAGTTTTAAAGAAAGCATTCAGCGATTTTAAGGCGGTATTGACGACAAGATCCCCGCATGGGCCTCTCACTTTGAAAAAGGGGGATCGAGGGGGATTTGATTCTCCGATACGAATTTAAAACGGAATATCGTCGTCCATATCGTCAAAACCGCTAGCGGCAGGTTTTGCGGCAGCTGGGCGTTGCGCAGGTGCTGACGGCGCGCGTGGTGCGCTGGCAGGGCGGGCGTTGTAGTTTGAGCCGGAAGAGCCACCGCCTTCGTCCCCGCTGGGTGCGCCCGCGCCTTGACGGCTGCCTAGTAGCTGCATTTCAGTGGCCACAATGTCGCATGTATTTTGCTCATGACCGTCTTTGTTGGTGAATTTGCCGTATTTCAAACGACCTTCCACATACAAAGGAGCGCCTTTTTTGACGTACTCGCCAACGATTTCGGCCAATTTATCAAAAAATGTAACGCGGTGCCATTCAGTCGTTTCGATGTTTTCGCCCGAAGTCTTGTCCTTACGGCGGCTGGTTGTCGCAATACTGATGTTTGCCACAGCTTGGCCAGACGGCAAATAACGAATTTCAGGGTCGCGCCCACAGTTTCCGACCAAAATAACCTTGTTGACTGACGCCATGATGTAGTGCTCCAAATAGTTGTGTAAAGACGAGTGCGTTGTAGGTGGACATTATCCACGATGGCTAGAGCCGAGTTTTAAACAGCCCGCGTACCAAAAAGACCGTCATTCCCGCGAAGGCGGGAATCCATCGCCGCGCCCCTGTGGGTCTCCGCCTACGCGGGAATGACGTCTTAGATGAGTATTTTATGCCTCTAGCCGCCGTTTTTATTGCTTAAGGTGCCATTAAAAATATAGTAAAAATTTGATTAATTTGCCGATTTTAAGATTTTGATAGGCACCATAAGTAATTCGAATGCTTGTGCATCTAACGCGGTTGCTAATTTTTCAATGTTAGATAACGAGACGTTCCAAGCGCATCTTTCTACTGCTGATACGTATGTTCTATCTAATTCCGACTCAAATGCCAGCCGCTCCTGCGACCAACCCTTAATAACTCGACGGCTACGAATCTGAAAAGCCAATACTTCACGGAGGTTGTTTGGATCAGGGTTTCCACTAGGCGGCTTAGGTTTTGCAGACATTCCGCAAGGATGTCAATATGATATATTTGCATCTACGGAGTTTGCTTCACATATAAAAACAAATCCGTATTTTTTCAATTAATTAGGAGAAGTAGATATGAAACGATTGTCAGTATTAGGATTGGTTTTTAGTGTGTTTATGATCGCACTTCCAGCGCAAGCAGTTAGTTTGACTAATTACAATAGTTATTTAAAACGCTGGGATGTCTTATGCAACAACGGGTTTTTCTTAGGCTTTTTAAGCGTTGACAGTGATGGTTATTACTCATCTTCTGGTGCTGGTGTATCTAAAAACAGAGATGAAATTATTTCAAATATGTTGCGTCAGTCGTCCAATTCATCTTGCTCATGAGCATGGTGTTTTGACGACATTGGTAAATTAATCCCCAATCCATTAGTAAAAAGAGCGCTACGGCGCTCTTTTTTGTGGGTGGGTGAAATATGCCGAAAATACAGTGAAATTTGGCTATAGCCGGCGTATTTGTTGCCTAAGGTGCTATAAAAAATATGGTAAATATTGAGGCAAATGGGTGTTTTGTCAGATCAGGCAAAGCGAATATCCAGCCGCTTACCCATAGCCTCGGCATACCGCTTAAGTGTGGCGATTGAGGGGGAGTGTTTGCCTGATATCAACGCGCTCTCAAGCCGCGACACCACAGGCGTGCTCACGCCCATGCGCTTGGCCACTTGCTCTTGTGTCAATTTAGCCTCTTTGCGCGCTTTCAAAATAGCATCCAGCATGGGCATCTCTTCGCGTTCTATGCGGTCAAACTCAGCGCGAACAACGGGGTTAGACAGCGCAATCGCTTTCATTTCTTCATAAGTTCTCATCTTTACACTCCTTCATGCGCTTGTGCGCCATAGTCAATTCTTTAGCTGGCGTTTTGTCGGTTTTTTTAACAAAACTGTGCAGCATCACAATACGCTTACCTATCAACGTGCAATAAAACACGCGGGCAATTCCCTCAGCCCCTTTGAGTCGTAGCTCAAACAAGCCATCACCCATGGCTTTGGTGTGCGGCTCGCCCAAATTCGCGCCACTTGTTGTCATTCTGTCAGCCAAGTTAAAAAAGCGTGCAAGCAAAGTTTCTGGCAAGTCCAAAATACCATCCTCTACAGACTGGCTGAAAAACTCTATGGTGTATTGCATGTCTGAATTATAGCAAATATGCTAATATTTTAACAATAGTTAGCATAAAAAACAATTTTTGATTGATGAAAGTGTGACTGGATAACATTGACTTGACTGGCGAGTGGCACAGCACAAATCGCCCTATGGCCTTATCATATAAGGTTGTCTTTTTAACGCTCCTAAGTCAATTGGGTCAGCGATTTTTTGTGAATTCACCTACCGATTCCTCCGCCGTTGCCGCCTCCATAGCCAGTTTTGAAGCTGCTTTTGAGAAAGAAAAAGCTGCCAATGACGCCAATGGCCGCTACTTGGCGCAGGCTTTGGCTGCTCAAAAAATAAGCATTCGAGGCGCGCGAACCCATAATTTGAAGAATATCGACATTGATATTCCACGGAATCAACTGGTCGTCATCACCGGTTTAAGTGGTTCTGGCAAGTCGAGTTTGGCGTTTGACACCTTGTACGCCGAGGGGCAGCGCCGCTATGTGGAGAGCTTGTCGACCTACGCGCGGCAGTTTTTGCAGCTGATGGACAAGCCGGATGTGGATGTGATCGAGGGCCTCAGCCCGGCCATCTCCATCGAGCAAAAAGCCACCAGCCACAACCCGCGTTCCACCGTGGGCACGGTGACAGAAATCCACGACTACCTGCGGCTGCTGTTCGCCCGTGCGGGGACGCCGTATTGCCCAGACCACAATCTGGCGCTGCAATCGCAAACCGTGAGCCAGATGGTCGATGCCGTGCTGGCGCTGCCGGTGGATACCAAACTGATGATCCTCGCCCCGCTGGCGCGCGAGAAAAAGGGCGAGTTTCTGGACGTATTTGCCGCGATGCAGGCACAGGGCTATGTGCGCTTTCGGGTCGATGGGCAGGCTTATGAGTTTGACAACTTGCCCAAGCTCAAAAAGACCGAAAAACACGACATCGACGTGGTGATTGACCGCTTGAAGATTCGTCATCTCCCCGTTCGCCCTGAGCCTGTCGAAGGGGAGGCTTCGACAAGCTCAGCCCGAACGGATTTTGATAACGTCAAACAGCGCCTGGCGGAGAGTTTTGAAGCCGCGCTCAAATTGGCCGATGGCCGCGCCATTGCGCAAGAGATGGATTCCTCAGCACCGGCAACTGCTGGCGATGCTCCCATCTTTAAAGAGCACCTGTTCAACGCCAAGTTCTCCTGCCCCGTCTGCAGCTACTCCATCAGCGAGCTGGAGCCGCGCCTGTTTTCGTTCAACTCCCCAGTGGGCGCTTGCCAGACCTGCGACGGTTTGGGGCATATGGAGTTTTTCGACCCGGCGCGGGTGGTGGCGTTTCCAAGTTTGAGCCTCGCTAGCGGCGCGATCAAAAGCTGGGACAGGCGCAATGGCTACTACTTTGCGCTGCTGGAAAGTTTGGCTAAGCACTATAAATTTGATATCGAACAACCGTTTGAGAATCTGCCTGAGAGCGTGCAAAACGCGGTACTGCATGGCTCGGGCGAGGAAGAAATCAAGTTCAGCTACGTGATGGATTCGGGTTCTTTTGAGGGCAAAAAGCTGACGAAAAAGCACCCGTTTGAAGGCATCATCCCTAACATGCAGCGGCGCTACCGCGAGACGGAATCGGCCACGGTGCGTGAGGAGTTGTCGCGCTACCGGGGCTCGCAGCCCTGTACAGCGTGTGGCGGCTCGCGGCTGCGGATCGAGGCGCGAAATGTTTATCTGGTTAGTGATTCCGTTCGCCCTGAGCTTGTCGAAGGGGCGGCTTCGACAGGCTCAGCCCGAACGGGTGGGGGAGATTCCCGAACGGATAAAAAATCAATTTTCGAGATCAGCCATTGGACCCTGCGCGAGAGCTTTGCCTACTTCAACAACTTGCAGATGCATGGCTCCAAGGGAGAAATCGCCGCCAAGGTTGTGCGGGAGATTGGTTTACGGCTCAAGTTTTTGAACGATGTGGGACTGAACTACCTCAGTCTGGACCGCAGCGCCGAAACGCTGAGCGGTGGCGAATCGCAGCGCATCCGCCTGGCGTCGCAAATCGGTTCGGGTCTGACGGGGGTGATGTACGTGCTGGACGAGCCGAGTATTGGCCTGCACCAGCGGGACAACGACAGGCTCATCAGCACCTTGAAACACCTGCGCGACATTGGCAACAGCGTTCTCGTCGTCGAACATGACGAAGACATGATGCATGCTGCCGACCACGTCATCGACATGGGTTTGGGTGCGGGTATACATGGCGGGCGGGTGATTGCGCAGGGCACGTTTGACGATGTGAAAAACAACGCTGCGTCGTTGACTGGCAAGTACTTGTCGGGCGCTTTGAAAATTGAAGTGCCCACCAAACGCACGCCGTGGTTGCCCACGGTGAAGGCGCAAACGGTTGCAGCGCTCAAGAAACCCGCAAAAACGCTCTCAAAAGCGCCAAGTAAAGCCGCCTTGGCTTGGGCGGTGCGCCACGAAGCGCATTTGGCGACGCAGGGTGATTTGCAGGCGCTGCGGGTCATCAACGCCACGGGAAATAATCTGAAGGGTGTCAGCGTGGCGTTTCCGGTGGGTTTGTTGACCTGCGTGACGGGCGTCTCCGGTTCGGGTAAGTCCACCTTGGTCAACGACACGCTCTACACCGCCGTGGCGCGCCAGTTGTACCGCGCCCATGAAGAGCCGGCGGCGCACGAAGAAATCCAGGGCATCGAGCATTTCGACAAGGTCATCAACGTCGACCAGTCCCCCATTGGCCGCACGCCGCGCAGCAACCCCGCCACCTACACCGGCATGTTCACGCCGATTCGAGAGCTGATGGCGGAGATGAACTTGGCAAAAGAGCGCGGTTACGGCGCAGGCCGTTTCAGCTTCAACGTCGCCGGTGGCCGCTGTGAAGCCTGTCAGGGTGATGGCGTTAAAAAGGTGGAAATGCACTTTTTGCCCGATGTCTACGTACCGTGCGATGTCTGCGTGGGCATGCGTTACAACCGCGAAACGCTGGAGGTGATGTTCAAAGGCAAAAACATCGCGCAGATTCTGGAGCTGACGGTGGAAGCCGCGTTTGAGTTCTTCAAAACCGTGCCCACCATCGCCCGCAAACTGCAAACGCTGCTGGACGTGGGCTTGTCGTACATCAAACTCGGTCAATCCGCCACCACGCTCTCTGGCGGCGAGGCGCAGCGCGTCAAACTGGCGCTGGAGCTGAGCAAACGCGACACCGGACGCACGCTGTACATCCTGGACGAGCCAACCACCGGCCTGCATTTTGCCGACATTGACCTGTTGCTCAAGGTGCTGCACCAGCTGCGCGACGCCGGTAACACCATTGTGGTGATTGAGCACAATCTGGACGTCATCAAAACGGCCGACTGGCTGATCGACATGGGGCCGGAGGGCGGCGCAGGCGGCGGGCAAGTGGTTGGTATGGGCACGCCGGAGGATATAGCGGCGAACGAGGCTAGTTTTACGGGGTATTATTTGAAGCGATTGTTGTGATTATTGTGATAATGACGCCATGAAAATCAAATTCACCAAAATGCAAGGCGCAGGCAACGACTTTGTCGTGCTGGACGAGACGCGCGGCTTACTGAACTTGAGTGTGGCGCAGTACCGGTTTTTGGCCAATCGGCACTTTGGGGTGGGGGCGGACCAGATTTTGTCGGTTCGCGCTGCGCCTGCGGACTCAAAAGACATTGATTTTTCGTATGCGATTCACAACAACGATGGCTCGGAAGTTGAGCATTGCGGCAACGGGGCGCGCTGTTTTGTGCGTTTTGTACGCGACCAAGGTTTGACGACCAAAGACGTCATCAAGGTGCAAACCATGAACCGGGTGCTGGAGCTGCGTGCCACACCGGATGGGCAAGTCACCGTCAATATGGGGGCGCCGCAGTTTGAAGCCAGCAGCTTGCCGTTTGAACCTGCGGGGCTGGCAATGCAGCAAAAGGGGTTGGCGCAGGTGTTTTCACTCGATTTAGGTGAAAATACCTCAAAAAATACCTCAAATATGCCTCTAGCCGGCGTAAATAATGCCTACACTGCTATTAAAAATATAGTAAATATCGCCATCGTATCTATGGGCAATCCGCACGCCGTGCATATTGTTGACGATGTGGAAGCGTTTGATGTGGCACACATCGGCCCGCTGGTGTCCAAACACGCGCGTTTTGCGCGTGGCGTGAATGCTGGCTTTATGCAGATTGTGAACCGCTCCCAAGTGCGCCTGCGGGTCTATGAGCGTGGCGCGGGAGAGACGCTAGCGTGCGGCACAGGGGCTTGTGCTGCGGTGGCGGCGGGTATTCAACTGGGCTTGTTGGAAAGCCGTGTGAAAGTTGAAACACACGGTGGGCCGTTGACGATTGACTGGGCGGGTGGCGATGCATCGGTGATGATGACGGGGCCAGCGACCAAAGTTTTTGAGTCGGAAATCGACATTCCTGCTTAATGTTTTTGAAAAATTAAGTTAAGTCATTGATAAATATAGAAAAAATGTCAAATTCAAATTTACCCTCTCAATTGAACCCGATAACTGAGCAAGACATTGCTGATTTCTTGGTCAACACGCCAGATTTTTTTGAGCGCCATGCTGAGCTGCTCTCATCCGTTCAACTCAACAGCGGCCACGGCAAACGTGCCATCAGTCTGCAAGAGCGTCAAGCCGAAATGTTGCGCGAAAAAATCAAGGTGCTTGAGCGCGGCTTGATGGACATGATTCGCTACGGCAATGAAAACACGCAAACGGCTGACAAATTGCAGCGTTGGACGCGTAAATTGCTCTTGGCAACCGATGCCAAAGAGTTACCTGAGCTGATTGCGTACAACGTCAAAGAAGAGTTCGCCGTGCCGCAAGTGGCTATCAAGGTATGGGCTGTCGATGAGCAATACGCTGCTGAAGCCTTTGCCACTGGCGCGAGCGAGAACGCACAAGCGTTTGCCTCGTCGCTGACCTTGCCATTTGTGGGTTTGAACGCCAAATTTGAAGCTGCAAACTGGCTAGACAACCCTGAGCAAGCGGTGTCTTTGGCGTTGATTCCTTTGAAAGCCGCTGATTCAGCCACGGCTTTGGGTTTGCTGGTGTTGGCGTCACCCGACGGACAACGCTTCAATAGCGGCATGGGGA
The DNA here is from genome assembly GCA_043740415.1 of Polaromonas sp. Taxonomy (GTDB): domain Bacteria; phylum Pseudomonadota; class Gammaproteobacteria; order Burkholderiales; family Burkholderiaceae_C; genus Aalborgiella. The sequence continues at coordinate 19,132 of JAYUCJ010000111.1, forward strand.
CGGACTTTTTAGAACGCATTGGTGAAGTGGCCAGTGCGGCCTTGTCAAGAATGAAAGATGGACGCCCTGCCTAAGATTCAGCCTACGGTTCAGCCTGACATGGGGGCTGAAACCGATCCGCTGGTTGCTCGGTATTTAGAGCACGTCCGCGTCGAGCGGCGGCTGGCAGCACGGACGGTGACGCTGTATGCGCTGGATTTGATCAAGCTGGCGGACTACGCAAAATCAGTCTCGGTCGAACTGCTCAAGGTGCAAACCAGTCACATTCGCCGCTGGGTGGCGCAGATGCACTCGGGCGGTCGCAGCGGGCGCGGCATTGCGCTGATTTTGTCGGGTTGGCGCGGCTTTTACGTCTGGCTGGGGCGCGAAGGGCTGATTGCCAGCAACCCCGTGCAAGACGTCAAAGCCCCCAAAGCGGCCAAACCCTTGCCCAAAGCGCTGAGTGTGGATGACTCGGTGCAACTCGCCAGCTACCAAAACGAAGCGCAAGACCCATGGCTTGAAGCGCGTGATGCGGCGATGGTGGAACTGCTTTACGGCAGCGGTTTGCGCGTCGCAGAGTTGGTGGGTTTGGATGCTGTGGCGACAGCCACGTCGCGCGGCTGGGTGGATTTGCAGGCGGCTGAGGTGCAGGTGCTGGGTAAAGGCGGCAAAAGACGCGCTGTGCCTGTCGGAAAACAAGCAATTCATGCCTTACAAACATGGTATTCAGCCAGAGTCGGCGTATTATCTGCCTCAGCAGCTATAAATAATGTAGTAAAAAGCGATAGCATGAATGCTTTGTTTTTAGGGCGAAACGGTACAAGGTTAACTGCAGCATCCATCTGGCAGCGCTTAAAACGCCGCAGTTTGCAAGCCGGTTTGGCGGTACCCGTGCATCCGCACATGCTGCGCCATTCGTTTGCCAGCCATGTGCTGCAGTCCAGTGGCGATTTGCGGGCGGTGCAAGAGCTTTTGGGGCACAGCCAAATCGCAACGACGCAGGTTTACACGCGTTTGGATTTTCAACACCTCGCAAAAGCTTATGATGCAGCGCATCCGAGAGCGAAAGTAAAGACGAAAGTGCAAGTTAAAACAGATAAATCGCCATGAACTTGGCTTGAATTTTGACCTTTCATAACCATATAATTAGGCGAATTACTGTATATATTCACACATTATTTTTCAATTTCAACTTCTTTTTAGGCAATTCCCATGAGTCTCATCCCCGTAACCATATTGACCGGCTTTTTAGGCTCTGGCAAAACCACGCTGCTGAAACGCATTTTGACCGAGGCACACGGTCAAAAAATCGCTGTCATCGAAAATGAATTCGGCGAAGAAAACATCGACAGCGATATTTTGGTGACGGACACCACAGAAAACATCATCCAAATGAGCAATGGCTGCGTTTGCTGCACGATTCGTGACGATTTACGCGTGACTTTGCAAGATTTGGCAGAGAGAAAGCGCAAAGGCGAAATCACCTTTGACCGCGTGGTGATCGAAACCACGGGCTTGGCCGACCCTGGCCCGGTGGCGCAGACGTTTTTTATGGACGAGGAGATCGCCGAACAGTATTTGCTGGACAGCATTTTGACTTTGGTAGATGCTAAACATGCCCAAACGCAGCTGACCGAGCGCTTGGAAGCGCGCCGACAAATTGGTTTTGCAGATCAAATCTTCATCAGCAAGTCTGATTTGGTCTCCAAAGTCGAGTTGGAAACGCTGATGCACCGCATCAAACACATGAACCCGCGCGCCCCACAAAAAACCGTGCATTTCGGCGAGGTGGCGATTGCGGATGTGTTTGATCTGCGCGGTTTCAACCTCAATGCCAAATTAGACATTGACCCAGAATTTTTAAAGGATGACAACGCGGTTGATCCAGAAAATCTGGGGCCTTTTTTAGGTGCCAACAACTCGCACAAACACCATGTGCATGACGACGATGTGAAAAGCTTTGTTTTTAAATCCGACAAATATTTTGACGCAGCAAAACTTGAGGATTTCTTGGGCGCGATTGTCAATATTTACGGCCCGCGCATGCTACGCTATAAAGGTGTGTTGAATATGAAGGGCACTGAGCGTAAAGTCATTTTCCAAGGCGTGCACCAGCTGATGGGCAGTGATTTGGGTCCCGTTTGGGCGAAAGGTGAGAAAAGGAACAGCAAAATGGTGTTTATTGGCATCAATTTGCCAAAAGATATATTTTTGCAGGGTATGGAGCAGTGCTTGGTCTAAATAGCTGAGTTAGCGGCTACAATCGCGCGCCAATTGAATTTTGGTAGTTTGTTTTATTGTTTGGAATTTAGACTGGAAAGCCAGCAAAGCTGGGTAGAAATGCATGAAAACCGTCGTAAAAAAAGTTGCTAAAAAAGCACCAGTTAAGCCTGTCAAAGCCGCCGCTAAGGTTGCGGTTAAGCCAGTTGCTAAAAAAATTGTCAAAGCACCTGCGAAAGCAGTCAAAAAAGTTACTGCAAAGCCCCCTACGAAGTCAGCCATGCCTGTAAAGAAAACGCCGGCAAAACCTGTAGCGAAAGCTGTGCTCAAAGCGGTTGCGAAACCTGCCGCTAAACCTGCTGTTAAAGCAAAAGCGGCACAAGCGGCGAAAGTAGTGAAGGCGGTTGCAGTGCCAGCTAAAAAAATAGATAAGCCGATCAAGTCTGCTAAAACAGAAAAACCAGCCAAAGCGGTGAAAATTGCAAAAGCTGAACCTAAATCCACAAAAGCAGAGTTAAAGTTAAAACAACCCATGGTCATCGCGTCGAAAACAGCACCCACAGAATCCAAGTTAGCAACAAAACCAACAACAATTGAAACCACACCAGCAGCGCCGGTATTGTCAAAGGCCAGAACCTCGCGATTGGCCTCGTTAACTGTGCCGTCGATGGCGCAAGCGACCGCGTCAACCGCGGCAAAATCAAGCTACGGTCCTGCCGTGCATGCGCAAGCTTTCATCATTCCACCGCAAAGCGCACCCAAGCACAATCCTAAATTAGCGAACAATTGGAAAAACAAAACGGCTGAGGAAATGTCTGACGAAGAACTCTTAGCGATGCCGGAATCTGAGTACATGAACATCAAGCAAATGATGTATTTCCGCTTGAAGTTGATAGAACTTAAAAAAGGTATTTTGGAAAGCGCAGGCGCAACGACAGAGCACTTGCGTGACGAGTCTGCCGTGGTGCCTGACCCGACAGACCGCGCTACGATTGAAGAAGAGCACGCCCTAGAGTTGCGTACGCGTGACCGGGAGCGCAAGCTCTTGAAAAAGATCGAGCAATCGATCGTCCGTATTGATGCAGGCGACTATGGCTATTGCGATGAGACTGGTGAAGCCATTGGTGTTGGCCGCTTGCTTGCGCGCCCAACCGCTACCCTGTCGTTAGAAGCGCAGCAACGCCGTGAGCTGAAGCAAAAAATGTTTGGTGATTAAAGATTGTTTGCCGACTATGCTAAAAACACCGCTTACAAGTCTTTAGCGATGAGTTTTTTGTCTGACGCCAAATTTGCAGCTTCATCATTTCTTGCTTCTTGGAAGAGCAATGATGATGCGGCGTCATCAAGTAAAAACAAAGCGCCTTTGCGCACACTTGGCCATTTACGGGGTGAGGCCAAGCGAACTTGGACCCTACGCAAGCGTGAGTTCGATAAATTACGCGCGCTACGTCGGAACGAAACGGTTGATGAAAATAGGCCGAAACAAAGGTTTTTTCATACCAGTATGTTGACGGATTTGAGCGAAAAATCATCCACCATCAAGAAAATCGACGAAATCGAAGCGCAAATGTCTATGCAATGGTGGAAGACGGAGCGTTTAGACTTCAGCCGCAAAGAAAATTCTCAAAAACCGCATTGATGCGGTCATCCATAAGCGGTTACTTCCCGCCACTTTAGGCGTGTTTGTTGTGATCAACGTTGCAACACTGCTGTTTGTTTTTCGACAACTCTTTTACGCTACAACTTTTACATTCTTATTGCATGATAAAGCACCACTTTCAGTGATTGCTGTAAGTTGTTATTTTGTATAGATTTTTTATTGTAACTTTCAAAAAAATGCTCTAAGTCTATGATTTAATTGAAATATTAGCAGTTAAAATACGTTGTCAAAGAATAATTACCTGATATAGTTGAAATAAGTGCAAATTAGTGGGTAAAAGTGCACTAAATTGTAATTATTCTGTTGAATTATTCTTTTAGGACTACGTATCGTGTTTTTTGGCGCTTCTTCATTGAATTTGGATGCGAAAGGTCGGCTTTCAGTGCCAACACGCCACCATGAAGCGCTGATGTCGAGCTGCGAAGGCCAAGTCACAATCACCCAGCATTACGAAGGTTGCTTGATGGTCTTCCCTCGGCCGGCTTGGGAGGCATTTAGCGCCAAAATTACGGCCTTGCCCATGTCTTCCATGCCGCTCAAGCGTTTGTATTTGAGTAACGCGATGAGTGTGGAGCTGGATGGTACGGGACGCATTTTGATTTCTCCAGAATTGCGTGAAGCCGTCGGCATCAACAAAGAAACAACTTTGCGCGGCATGGGGTCCTATTTTGAGTTGTGGGACAAGGTTGCCTACGAAGCTTACGATGCGCGCACCAAGAAAAGCATGCGAGAAGTACCGCCTGCTGAACTTAACGGTATTATTATTTAAGCGCAATGACCACACCGTCCTTGCAACATACCACCGTTCTGTTGGATGAGGCTGTAGATGCCTTGATCACTGACGCGGGTGCCACTTATATAGATGCCACTTTCGGGCGTGGGGGGCATTCCAAGCTCATCTTGTCGAAATTGAATCCAAACGGTCGCTTGGTGATTTTTGACAAAGACCCTGCCGCTATTGCAGTGGCAGAAGCGATAGACGATGCGCGTTTGTCGATTCGTCATGAGGGCTTCAAATACGTGGGTGACCTGCCTCATCAAAGTGCGGCTGGCTTGTTGATGGATTTGGGTGTCAGCTCGCCTCAAATCGACACACCTGAGCGTGGTTTTAGTTTTCGGTTTGATGCGCCGCTTGATATGCGCATGGACACCACACGCGGCCAAACGGTGGCGCAGTGGCTTATTACGGCGGATGTAAGTCAAATAACGGAGGTGATACGTGACTACGGTGAAGAACGGTTTGCTGGCTCTATTGCAAAAGCGATTGTTGCTCGCAGGGAAGAAGGGCACCCCATTTCAACCACCGCACAATTGGCCCGCCTCGTGGCTGACACGGTCAAAACTCGCGAGCAGGGCCAGAACCCAGCAACGCGCACATTTCAGGCTTTTCGGATTTTCATCAATGCCGAGCTTGAAGAGTTGCAGCAAGCGCTAGAAGCGAGTTTGGATGTGCTAAAGCCAGGCGGACGCTTGGTGGTGATCAGCTTTCACTCTTTGGAAGATCGCATTGTGAAGCAATTCATTGCGAAACATTCCAAAGAGGAGTTTGACCGACGTGTGCCGATTGCTTCTAACAAAGCGATGAAACTAAAAGCATTGGGCCGTGTAAAAGCCAGTGCCTCGGAAGTGAGTGCCAATGTGCGTTCACGCAGCGCGGTCATGCGCATTGCCGAAAGGTTGGCGGCATGACACGCATGAATTTCATGCTTTTCGGAGCCGTATTGGCAACGATGTTGTATATCGTCAAAATTCAATATGAATCAAGGCAGTTGTTTGTAGCTATTGAAAAGGCTACCGTGCAAGTACGCAAGCTTGAGCTTGAACATGCATCACTGCAAGTAGAAAGCCGCGCGCAAGCCACGCCTTTGATCATCGAAAAGCTTGCCAAAGAACAACTGCATATGCGCTCAGCAACGCCAGCGGTGACGCAATACACCAGCGATATAGGTGTACCCAAAGATTTACCGGGTGCCGTCAAATGAGCCGCAGTATCAACTACGCCTCAAGCCCGTTATTGACGAGCAAAACGCCCGTTTGGCGCAGTAAATTTATTGTTGCCATGATCGCAATTGGGTTCACTGGCTTGATTGGTCGTGCCGCATACATTCAAGTTATCAACAATAATTTCTTCAAACGGCAGGGCGAAGTGCGTTTTGTGCGCACCTTAGATTTACCTGCCAATCGCGGAAAAATTTTAGACAGAAATGGTTTGATTCTGGCCTCCAGCGTGCTGTCACCCAGCGTATGGGCGATTCCTGAAGATGTGGAAATTGATGACGCGAAATTAACCAAACTTGCCAAACTGTTGGATATTCCCAAAAATGAGCTGTCGCAAAAACTGAACAACGAAGACAAGAGTTTTGTTTGGTTGAAGCGGCAGGTTGATGAGGCAAACGCTAAAACGATTGAGTCCTTGGGTATCAAAGGCGTTTATTTGCGCAATGAATACAAGCGTAGGTATCCGGAGGGCGATTCTGCAGCCTCTATCATGGGTTATGCCAATGTGGATGGCAAAGGCTTGGGTGGCGTAGAGTTGGCCTTTAACCATGAGTTGGCGGGTCAAACAGGCTCACGCAAGGTCATTAAAAATAGGTTGGGTCAAGTTGTAGAAAACATCGGTGAGCAGCGACCACCGACAGCAGGCAAAGACCAGCAGCTCAGCATTGACAGCAGAATTCAGTTTTTTGCCTTCCAAAAACTGCGCGATGCAGTGGTGGAGCATAAAGCCACCTCTGGTAGTGCTGTGGTGATAGATGTGGTTACCGGGGAGGTCTTGGCTCTTGCGAACTACCCAGTGGGAAACAATGCCAGCAAAAAAGAGGGTATGAATGGTGCGCAGTTGAGAAACAGAGCGCTGTCAGACACGTTTGAGCCTGGTTCTACTATGAAACCGTTCATCGCCGCCTTGGCTTTAGAGCGTGGTTTCGTCAAACCGGAGACTATTATTCAAACCGCACCAGGTCGCATGACCGTTGGTGGCGCAACGATTTCTGACGCACATCCCCAGGGTGCATTAACGGTGAATCAAGTGATTCAAAAATCAAGCAATGTGGGTATTGTGAAGCTCGCGATGCAAACGCAACCCAAAGAGATGTGGACGATGTTTGATCAAGTTGGTTTTGGCCAAAAACCACAACTAACGTTTCCCGGTGTTGTTGGTGGTAAGTTACGCTCTTACAAAAGCTGGCGACCTATTGAGCAAGCCACCATAAGTTATGGCTACGGTCTGTCGTGTAGCTTGTTTCAGCTGGCACACGCTTACAGTGTGTTTGCGCGAGACGGCGAGATAATACCGTTGACATTAATCAAATCAAGCGAGCGTGTAGCAGGTGTTCCTGTATTTAAGCCTAGTAATGCCATTGCGGTTCGCCACATGTTGAATATGGTAACCAGTTCTGGTGGTACTGCTCCTAAAGCGCAAACTATTGGATATTCAGTCGGTGGTAAAACAGGGACGGCACATATTCAAGAAGGCAAGGGATATGCTAGCAAAAAATACAGAGGTTTTTTTGTAGGTTTGGCGCCCATAGAAAACCCACGCATCGTGGTTGCAGTGATGATTGAGGAGCCAAAAAATGGTAAATACTTTGGTGGGGATGTGGCGGCACCAGTATTCAGTGAGACAGTGCAACAAACTTTACGAATATTGGGCGTTCAGCCTGATATGAATGTCAAACCGCAAATAGTATACACAACGGCTGAGGAATCATTCCAATGATTCAATTCAATAATCCAACAGATGCAGCAAATTGGCTAAAAACCAATGTGACTGGCGAGTTGCACACGGATAGCCGGCAAATTCATGCTGGCGACGGATTTATTGCTTGGCCGGGAGCTGCTGTTGATGGGCGTCAGTTTGTCAATACGGCGCTGCAACAAGGTGCCAGTGTCTGCTTGGTGGAGAAGTCTGGATTAGCAGAATGCGACTTTGGGAATGTTGAGGTAAAAGATAAAGTTGCCAGTTATTTGGGTTTGAAAAATGCTATAGGTTTAATAGCGGATCAGGCATATAATATGCCGGCTAGTGACCTGAATGTCATTGCGATAACAGGTACAAATGGCAAAACCACAAGTGCTTGGTGGCTGTCTCAAGCTTTGCAAGCCGTGGCTGCCATGAGGCCTAATGCAGCTACAACATGTTTTATGGTGGGCACCTTGGGTGTAGGCGTGCCAAACGCGGTTGAATCGACGGGATTAACGACGCCTGCCCCCATTCTTCTTCATAAAAAGTTTCGTGAATATGTTGATCGCGGTTTTAAATTCTGTGCTATTGAGGCATCCTCCATTGGTATAGAGGAGCATCGGCTTGATGGTGTCGATATTAAAGTGGCTATATTCACAAATTTCACGCAAGATCATCTTGATTATCATGGCAGCATGGAATCTTATTGGAATGCTAAATTAAAGTTATTTGAATGGGAAACTTTAAAATCAGCTGTTATTAATATTGATGATATTAAAGGACAAGAATTAGCAAGTTCACTTGATCATAAGAGGTTAGATATTTGGACGGTTGCGATTGACCATTCAGCACGCATTCAAGCATTCGATATAAATTACAGTAAACAGGGTTTGCAATTTAGTATTGTTGAAGATAATAAAAATTACTTTATTGAAACTAAATTTGTAGGCAAATACAATGTTTCAAATTTGCTGGGTGTTATTGCGGCAATGCGAGCAAGTGGTATTGATTTGCAAATTTGTGTAGAAGCTTGTAAGCATTTAACAGCGGTACCTGGAAGGATGGATGCGCTCACGTTTGAGGGGCAACCATTGGTGATTGTGGATTATGCGCACACCCCTGATGCTTTGAAACAAGCACTCACTGCATTGCGTCCCGTTGCTGATAGTCGGGCGGGTAGGTTAATCTGCGTTTTTGGCTGTGGAGGAAATCGCGATGCAACGAAACGGCCTTTGATGGCGGCCGTTGCAGAAGAATTGGCGGATGCCGTGGTCGTGACTGCTGATAATTCTAGAAATGAAAAAATCCAAACGATTCTGGATCAGATCTTGGCAGGTTTTAAATCGAAACAAGATGTCCTGATCGAGGCGAATCGTGCAATTGCCATAGAACGAACCATAAAAAGCGCACAGCGCGAAGATGTGATTTTGATCGCCGGTAAGGGACATGAAAATTACCAAGATGAGATGGGTGTGAAAACTTATTTTTCCGACAAAGAGCAAGCCGTGCAGGCCATGGCGGGGATTGAGAGGGTGGTTGCATGATGCAATTAGGACAACTGTATGCTTGGCTGCCTGAGAGTAAATTGTTTGGCAACCGAGAGGCTGTCGTGCATCGCATCCATACCGATACACGAA
>JAYUCJ010000112.1:0-3712 GCA_043740415.1 Polaromonas sp.
TGTATCACTGCCCATCGAATTTGTGATAGTGACAAAGATTTGCTAACAAACGCAATCGGATGCTCTTTTCCATCAACTACTTGGAAAAGATACCCCCCAATACCGTAATCTGATGCATCAGTATGCAAACAAATAGGATCGGTATCATTTATGAAGTGCATAGTAGTGCATTTAGCTACTTCAGACTTAATCGATTCAAAAGCTTCTAAAGTTTCCTTAGTCCACTCAACTTTTTTTGTTTTAGAGTAGTTGCTTAGCATCGAATTAAGCGGCTTAACTATAGCCGAATGATTTCTAACGAAATCTCGAAAATAATTTGTCAATCCTAAGAAGCTTTTAAGCTGTTTAGAAACTGAGGGGACAGGGAAATCTAATACGGAACGTATCTTTTCCTGAGACATCTTAAGTCCGTTTTCAGAAATCACCTTACCCACATATTCAATTTCGGTGTAACCGAAATGACACTTTGACGCTTTCAGGAATAAGTGGTGTTTCCTGAAGCGCATGAAAATCTGGCGGAGTCGGTCTACGAACTCAATCATATCCGCGCCATAGACAATGCAGTCATCAATATACATCTCACATATCAGGTATATCAAGCCGGTCAACACGATCGTTGCCATAACTTCCTGAAAATATGAGGGGGCTCTCTTCAAGCCGAACGGTAAGCGAGTGAACTGATACACTCCACTGAACATAATAAAGGATGTATATACCCTCGTTGCAGCTGACAACGGGGTTTGATGGTACCCTTGGGTGAAATCCATCGTACCAAAATATCTTGGTTTCCGCGCTCCAATCCGACAAAACATATGTTTCGGGTGTGGTATCGGAAAGGATGCATCCTCTGTACATTCGTTCAGATTACGGAAATCGACGCACATTCGTCGAGACCCGTCTGGTTTCGGAACCATAAGGATCTGACTGTAATGTGCCGATTGTGATTTTTCGATTATACCTTGTTCAAGCAAGGTTTTAATTTGATTCACCATATCGGTTTGGTTGGCCGTAGTCTGGGGTCGGGGCGGAGCCCGGTTAGCCCGAACTTTCCACTTCGTATCATCAACTTTTAAGTCGAAGGGAGGGACACGTGCTGGTGTCTCATCCAATTCATTGCTGAATATGTCGCGAAACTCCTCGCATAAGTCGAGAATTTGTTTTCGCTGAAACTCGTCTCCAAAGACATGTATCTTGGCGAGTGGGTCAGAGTCGAAAAATCGAGGTGACCATGGAAGGAATGTGTCTGACGACGCTTCGTCGATTTCGTCGACGTCGGCAGCCGCTCTTCTGAGGATGTTCTCAGAGTTGTCGACAAGAGCACCAAGGATACCTCGTGTTTGGGAGACTGCCAAGTCAGCCTTCTGGGAGGAAAACCGACCCTTTGGGGATCCATCGAGGAGGAGCGACCTTCTCTTTGGCTGACAGCCACAAGACGACCCTGTGGCTTTGCAACAAGCGGGAACTGGTCTCGATGTCACCTTTGACATCGTCGGCCAAGCAGCCAGTTGGCTGGGAATCTCCGAAAAGAGATTATACTTTCGAATCGAATCACGACCAATGACCAGGTCAATAGGCGAAGAATTTAAAATTGTCGCTTTGAGTTCGATCGAAGCATAATTATTTAAATTTTCAGAGAAGTAAGATACTTGCAGTGCGATATAGCTAGACACGTCGTAACATGAATTATCTAATCCGCTACAAACTAATTTTGATCTATCGGTCAAAATATAGGGGTCCAAATTTAGGGCCTGAAGAGTCCGAAAAGCCACGAAATCTCCCGCTAGGGAGCCCGTATCCAGCAAAGCCTTGACGTTATTTCTTCTTCTGGTGCTTGCCTGCAATGTGGCAGACACAGAAACGTCAATAAAATTTTTGTCTGAATTATCGTTGCAGATCGTACTGAGTGTGTCGAATATAGTCACTGACTGACCTGATGATTTCGGTCCGTACTTCGAAGAAGCGGACCCCGACGAGGTCGGGTTGGATTCACCCTTCGACAACTCGGTGAAAGGGATGGCTGAAGCGTCAGGGTGTTTCGCTAGAAGCTGCTGATGCGCTTTCGACCCCTTGTATGCATAAGGGTACGAGTTGAAAAACTCGGTCGATTTGAAACGGCACGTTGCCACCAAGTGGTGTGCATGACCACACCCTGAGCACAGCAAGCCGGCGACTGATTTAGTCGAAGAGGTAGTCTTTTCATCGACCGAAACCTTCTTCTTAATTGGCTTGTCGACGAGAAGTCGGGTATTGTCGGTGTAACCAACATAGAACCCGAACTCCTCAGCATGCTCTTTCACGCTGCGCGCCTTGGCTAACTGGGTTAACCAAGTGAACCGGAAGCCATTAACCGAGGTAAGGTTGACTTCCACACCATTTATCAACCGAGACAAAATGATGCGCCAATTAATTGGCAGTTCCGGCAGTCGCGAGATGAGAATCTTGACGGCCCTCAGATGCTGCTCAGGAGTAGCGTCTGGGAATCTGTGAACAATAGCTTGAAGCTGCTGATCAACCGCTTCTTCCACCGATGGATCCGATAAATCAAATCGGAGAACCACCTGTGCAATTAGCTCCACAAAATTTGTGGCAGATTCAGGTCGAACAACGGAGATATCTGGGACAGCAGACAGAAGTTCTTTGCAGAACCTTGTCCGATCCCAAAATCTCCATTGTGCACACTCTTCCATTTGAAATGGATTTGTGACGTACTGTCGCATCAACAACGATTCGAAAGACAGATAATTCTCTGAGAGAACGACGTCAATCGGCAGATACGGGCAGCCGTCACGCATCAGGTTGGTCGTTATCTGAACGACTTGAGCCCTCGTTGGCCTTTTACTCAATCTTTCGATCTTCTCAGTTGGCAGTAAGAAACGACCATGAGAGGGAGTAATGGCTAACGGATTGTTATTTAAAACAGGCGCAACCAAAAGAGTGTTACTAGCTACTGGGATGGTAGCTAAAGCAGAAATGGCAGGCAAAACATTTGCATGCATGACAGGAATCGCAGGTGGCGACTCTGATGGCTCCACAGTTCCATCCACGGCAGCTAACGTCGGATCCAAACGCAAAACAGGATCTTGGTTGGTCGCTGGCGTCGTGGATGATGAGAACGAAGACGAAGTGATGGGTCCTGATGGCGAATCCTCCAAAGCTGGTGAACGGAGGCGCGTCCTGGTCTTTTTGGCAACGCTCTTTGGAGAAGAGGTGCCCAAATCCCTTGGTGCTGACTCAGCCAAGGTCGAAACCCTCGCAGTCTTCCTTTTGTTGGTGATCCTTAATGCTGCAGACATTGTTGAAGAATTGGAAAATTTTGTGCAATAACCGAATATCGATATTATGGCCTAAGCACGGGCGGAGGTGGGAGCGACGAACGGGAGAAGAAACTGAAATGCTAGAAACGGTAGTTTATATGTATTACAGGCAGAAAGAGAACATGAGTGCATGTGCAAGAGTGAGATGACAAGGTGAGCTACACGTAGTGGAGTGATCCTAAACGGACAGCTAAGCTAATGTGTGACTACGCATAAGTGGGAGATGTACGAAAACAGACCGAACGTACGGGGAACGTACAGTGTCCGTACGGTACAGGGCTACACTACCCCTTCCAACCCAATGACGTGAAAACGACATAGCAAACAGTCAGAAAACAAGGGTCAAAAGCTACGAAAAACTAATGTGAAATGTAGCTAACTCTTGCATTCAAACTGAG
>JAYUCJ010000113.1:0-3711 GCA_043740415.1 Polaromonas sp.
TCCCCTGCAATCAACCGGAATTGCTCCAGCGCAGCTTCTACTGCGGCTGGCTACGGTCGTCGGTCAGCACGTTGCAGTAGTTCCAGAGTTTCTGGACGATGGTGGCTGAGTTCATGGAGGTTGTTTCAGTAGTTCAGAGTGAGTTTTGTCATTCGCCCAATGGCGTCAGCGCATCACACAGGACATCAACCACGCCCGCCGTCTTGCGCAACAAGCCCGCCAGTTCGCGCAGCGATTTAGCCGGATGCAAAAACAAGGCGCACAACACACTGGAGCGCGTTTGGACAAGAAGATAGTGGGCGATGGATGGCATGTTCTCAATTTTGCTTCACTTGTAGCAATAAAGAGAACAATTAAACATGCTGCCAGCCGAAATTCGGCGGGGGTGAGGACGATGCGTCAGCGCTGCGTGTCGATCATGTTCAGATCCAACTGTTTTGGCTGCGTTGCGGCACAGACAAACAGGGTGAACTTGTCCATTTGTTCAATATTTATGTTTGTTCATAAAATGTGAACATCAAATAAACTCATCACACACGTCGTTACCGTGGCAACGAGGTAAAGCAATGATTTAACCCCCTTAAACCCTCCCATAGCCAGCGTATTATCAGCCTATACAGCTATGTTATTTATAGCTAAAAAGTCACAGAGCGTCGATTTTAATTCGGTGACTATGCCCTCGGTGCTGGGCTGTAGGGCGGAGAAAAGTTCAGGTTGGCGCTTGGGGTCTGCCGCGATCATCTCAAGTGACCCGACTATGCGTAAAACGACGAGTCTCGTCCGTCTTTTGAACCCAGTGTATAAGCCAAGGCATTGTTCCCAACGTTTTTTTGTCCAGGATGACTTTTCGATTAATCAAGTACGCCAGTGCAGGATTAAGGCGACGCGGCTGCCAGCCATATCGCATGGCAATCTCAGCGGACTGCGACGGAAAAGATGTGTCCTGAACCAAATCAAGCGCGAGCTTTATCGCGTCTTGTTCTGGATTCCAGTCACGCCAGTGCTTGTCGAAAGATGCGAACAGCTCAGTCTCTGGCCTCACATGCCCAAAGGTCACTTTCAGAAAATTTCTAAGTTCGTGCAAAGCATCGGTTACGTCATCCGGTGCCAGTTGGAGCTTTTCTGCCAATTCGCTTTCGGTGAAACTCGGATCACCGTAAAACGCATCGCTGGCATTGTCTGAGAACAATTTAAGAACGGCTGTTGCCGCTGCTGAATAGCCCGTCGAGCTTTGCTGCGCTGCTTGCACAGCAATCGGTGGTGGACCAAGTGGCGGCTTCTTGGAAACGCCATGAATTTCATTGATCAGGTGAGTCAGGTCATGCTCGGGGCCGCTTACTTCCGGCGACAACATGCCTCGCATTAGCGGAGGTAGTTCGTCCACTCGCAATCCATGTCGCAAACCAATGAACTTAACCTTCTTCTTGCCCAACATCAAAGCGAATCCAGCGTCGATTTCTTGATTCACCCAAGGCTTGCCAATGGACTGTGGCGTTAGCAACACAATGAAGTGGGTGCAATCGCTCAGGCCTTCGTCGATTTTCTGACGCAGGCTATCACCAGCATTGATGCACCATTCAGACCACCATGTATCTACCCCTTTTCTCATGAGTGCGTGCGCTATTGGTTCTGCAAGCGCACGGTCTTCCCAGCCCCAGCTCAGAAATATCTTCGGAGTTGTCGCTGTTCTTGGCATCGTGTCATCACGTTCACCCACCGTGGTCACGTCCAGCCTTTCGTTCACGATTCGAAGCAATTCAGGCGTCCCTTCAATACGCATCGACATATCTTCAAGAGAAGTTCCACTCACCACCACCGTTGGGAACTCGCCGGTATCCGGGTGGCGAATTGCGCTCACACGTTCGTGCATTTCGTTTGCAACCTGTTCCATTGCGGCACGCAAAAAATTCTCTTCAAAAGTTTTTGGATTGAATGGCTTGCCGTTGAATTCAAATTTAATCATGGTGTTTCCCTTGTAGAGAAGGCGCGTTGCAAGGTTGCTTGTAGCAGCGCGTCAATGCTCACTCTGGCTTCTTGCTCTGGCATCACGCCCCTCCTTTTGCTAGCCATTCTAGAGCCAGTACGGGGAGTCACCGCACAAAAAGTGATCGCCAATCTGAAATTTAGTCGATTTACCTTCCGAGAATCCAGCTGGAACGTTTCAACCTTTACCTCGTCACCGAATGAAGCGCCCCCTCGCCGTCCGGTGCAGTGGCAAGGGGATTTTTACCCTATAAATTAGCATCTAGCCGGCGTATTTATTGCCTAAGCGGCTATGAAAATAATAGTGAATTGCAATTGAATGCCCCTCAATCCCCACCCTCTTTCCGCTTCACCCGCTTCACCCGCTTCTCAACCGCTTCCAGCGACTTCAAATCCTCGGCATCAGCCGCCAGTGCTTCCGCGCTTCGGCGCTGGGTGTCAAATGTGTCAAACCGGTCATGGGCGATGCTTTTCATCTGCCCGGCACTGATGCTGCCGTTGTGGGCGAGCACTGGACGGTCGTTGAACGCCAGCAGGCGGTCGACATTCTGCCGCCAGTAGTCCAGCGTGAGCTCTTTGCGCTCTTTCACGCGCAGTTCGGCCTGCTCCAAAAAGATGACGACCAAGCGGTTCAGCGTGTCTACTTCATCGGCAGTCAGGTAATTTTTGGCAACAATGACGTCCTGTTTGCGCACTCTGCTGCCGCTCCAGGTCATGAGGGCCATATTGGGCTCTTCAGGATTGGCGCGGGCGACGACGATTTCTGCGGCAGTTTTTTCGGCCACGGCGTAGAGCAGCTTGTTTTGCACTTCGGCAAAGAACAGGCTGGCGGCGCTGTCGTCGGTGCGGTAGTCGCTGCTCAGGGCGAAAAGGTCGCGCACTTTTTGGTAAAAGCGCTTTTCTGAAGCGCGAATTTCGCGAATGCGAGCCAGAAGCTCATCAAAGTGGTCCCAACCACCGGGGTTTTTGAGCCGCTCGTCGTCCATGACGAAGCCTTTGACCAGGTATTCGCTCAGGTGGGCAGTGGCCCATTGGCGGAACTGGGTGCCGCGCGGGCCTTTGACACGGTAGCCTACGGCAAGGATCATCTCCAAGCGGTACAACTTGGTACGATAACTTTTGCCATCTGCGGCAGTTGTCAAGGATTCCTTGACAACTGAATCTTCAGCGAGTTCGCCGTCTTTCAGCACATTGCTTGCATGCAGGCTGACGTTTTGCTTGGTGGTGTTGAAAAGCTCGGCAATCTCGGCCTGTGTGAGCCACGCGCTGCCGTCCAAAGCGCGGAGCTGCACACGAGCCAAGCCGTCTTCTGTTTGGTACAGGATGAGTTCGCTCATGCTGTCGCGATTCTGCGCAAAGCGTCTAGGTTGATCATGGGCTTAACTGGTAAAAATGATTGGCAAACGTCACCCCGCTTGCTCGGAAGTATTCTAGAGCCAGTACGGGAAGTCATCGCACAGAAAGTGAGCACTCATCCGAAATCTAGTCGATTTACCGCCAGAGGATCCGGCTGGCAGGTCCTAACCTTTACCTCGCCACCGAATGAAGCGCTCCCTTGCCGTGCGGTGCGCGAAAATGGAATTTTTACCCCTCAAATTGGCATCTAGCCGGCGTATTTATTGCCTAAACAGCTATTAATTTAAGGCTATGTCAACGTTAGATAGTGGTTCAAAATAGACTCTATATAAATCAACGAGTTAGCCGATGCAGCAACGCTGTTTTCTATGC
>JAYUCJ010000114.1:0-1480 GCA_043740415.1 Polaromonas sp.
TGACTTGTGTGCCGGCGTCATGGGCACTTCTGTCTTGAAATTGTTGTTGGGCCGTGGCTCTTTGAAGGCCGCGCCGTGGGGCATGCATTTTGATGCTTATCATCAAAAACTCAAATTCACCTGGCGGCCCTTTGGAAACTCAAATCCGCTTCAGTGGCTTCTACTGAAATTCATCAGGCCCGTGCTTCAGAGGGGCCCGCCACGTGGTTGAATTCTTGACCGCCCCGCGAAACAAGCTTTTTAAACCGCAGCTCCACGGGATTTCACGAGAACAGGGCATCAAAGAAAATGCTAAAATGTAGTTACAGTAATTACCTTTCATGCGAATTGTATGACCATCCCTGCAGTTGTCCGGCCTCTCAAACTCATTGCCATTGGCAACTCTCAAGGGGTGCGTTTGCCACAGGCGTTGCTGCGTCGCTACGGAATGTCAGAGCAGATTATTTTGGAAGAATTACCCGACGGTCTGATGCTTCGTGGCGCGGGTTCGGGCAAGGCGTCGCTCAGGCAAACGTTTTCTGAGATGGCGCGGGAGCAGATGCTGGGCGTTGAAGACTGGAGCGATCTTGACGGGGTTGTGTCTGACGGCATAGATGGCGTCAAGTGGTGAAAGCAAGGTAAAGGCAAGGTGAAGTCAAGCGGCAAAATCTTGCGCTACGGTTTGTATTGGGCTCAGCTTGACCCTACACGCGGAAGCGAAATCGCCAAAACCCGGCCTGTGGTGGTGATCAGCCCAGACGAAATGAACCGGCACCTTGAGACCGTTGTGGTTTGCCCATTGACCACCCAACTGCACCCCCATTGGGCGAGCCGTGTGCAGTGTCAGTGTGATGGCGTGGCCAGCGAAATTGCTGTTGACCAGATTCGCACCGTGAGCAAGTCACGCCTCACACGGCGGCTGGGCCGGATCGAAGCTTCAACGGCACAAGAGCTGCGGCAGGTGGTGGCGTTGCTCTATGCCAATGACTGAGTTCGCGCAGACTTCTGATCAGGTATAAGCGGTGATTCTATTGTGTGATTTTTTTCCTGCTTCGTGGGCAATTTGGTCACAAAGGGCTTCCAAGCCTCACTTTAACGATGAATTGCAGGGTAAATGCGTTATATTCCCAACGACTCGAACGATCCTCGGTCGTTAGTTGATGGGACACGCTATGAAAAATGCACACAAACGCTTTGACTTGATTTTTCGCTCGGCCATGCTGGGATTGCTGGCTGTGCTTGTGTCCGGTTGCGCCGGTTTTTCGTCTGCCAAATACCCGCCCGCGCCTGCGTCTGCGGAAACTGCAGGGTACAACTACATTGTGGGTCCCGGCGATTCGCTGAACATTATTGTGTGGCGAAATCCGGAGTTGTCGCTGTCGGTTCCCGTGCGGCCCGATGGCAAGTTGTCAACGCCCTTGGTTGATGAGTTGGTTGTGCAGGGCAAGACCTCGGTGGAAATTGCGCGAGATGTTGAAAAAGCGCTCTCAAAATTCGTTCG
>JAYUCJ010000115.1:0-1480 GCA_043740415.1 Polaromonas sp.
TAACTGCTATGCCTGCCACCAAATAGCACCACAAGAAATCAGCTACGGCAATATTGGCCCCTCGCTGTACAAGTACGGTGTTATGCGCGGTGTGAAAGATCCTAACTCCAAAGACTCCGAAGCCATAGTCAAGTACACCTGGGCCCGCATCTGGAACACCCACTCCGTAAACCTGTGCAGCAACATGCCACGCTTTGGTGATGCGGGTATTTTGACGACGGCGCAGATTAAGGATGTGATGGCGTTGTTGCTCGATCCTTCGTCTCCAGTGAATAAGTAATTCCAACCGATAACCCAATTCAAAACTTCTGGCCACGAAAGTCGCGAAAGAAAACCAAAAATATTCAGCCCTTCAATCTAAGACTTTCTTCACTTCCATTTTCCCCATTTTCCCCATTTTTCTCTTTTTCCTTTTTGCGTCTTTCCTGTAACTTTCGCGTCTTTCGCGGCCAGAAACTGCCCTCCTTCCTCTTATGAATCTCTCCCGCCGTGAATTTTCTTCTGTCCTGACTGCTGCTGCTGTGGCGGGTTTTCCTTTAATGCGCGAGGCCAGCGCTAAAGAGGTGGACGAACTTTACAACGTGCCCAAAACGGGCAACGTGCATTTGCTGCACATGACCGACTGCCACGCACAGTTGTTGCCCGTATATTTCCGCGAACCCAATGTGAACTTGGGCGTAGCGGGCATGCGTGGCAATGTGCCGCATTTGGTGGGCGAGCATTTGATCAAATATGCGGCGCTTAAAGCGGCCAGTCCATCGGCATATGCGCATACCTACGTAGACTTTGAAAAAAGTGCCAGGCAGTACGGCAAGGTGGGCGGTTTTGCCCATCTGTCCACCTTGGTCAAGAAGTTGCGTGCCAGCCGCCCCGGTGCCTTGCTGCTTGATGGAGGCGACACTTGGCAAGGTAGCGCCACCAGCTTGTGGACAAACGCGCAAGACATGGTCGAAGCCTGCAAACTGCTGGGCGTGAACGTGATGACCGCGCATTGGGAATTTACCTACGGCGAAGAGCGCGTCAAAGAGATCATCGAAAAAGACTTTGCAGGCAAGATTGATTTTGTGGCGCAAAACGTCAAAACCAAAGACTTTGAAGATCCGGTGTTCAAACCCTATGTCATCAAGGAAATGAATGGCGTGTCGGTGGCCATCGTCGGTCAGGCCTTCCCGTATACGCCAATAGCCAACCCCAGTTGGCAAGTGCCCAACTGGACTTTTGGCATTCAGGATGAGCAGATGCAAAAGATGGTCCACGAGGCGCGCGCCAAGGGCGCTCAGGCTGTGGTGGTGTTGTCGCACAACGGCATGGATGTAGATTTGAAAATGGCCACCCGCGTCACGGGTATTGATGCCATTTTGGGTGGCCATACGCACGATGGTGTGCCCGTGCCGACGATGGTCAAAAATGCAGGTGGCCAAACGCTGGTCACCAATGCAGGCAGCAATGGCAAGTTCTTGGGCGTGCTCGATTTGGATGT
>JAYUCJ010000116.1:0-3695 GCA_043740415.1 Polaromonas sp.
AATCAAATATAGGCATAGAAAACAGCGTTGCTGCATCGGCTAACTCGTTGATTTATATAGAGTCTATTTTGAACCACTATCTAACGTTGACATAGCCTATATTTAATAGCACCTTAGGCAATAAATACACCGGCTAGAGGCTGTATTATGCCCTGTAGAGCGTATTTTTGATCGAATTGTTTAAAATTTAACGGGCTCACCGCTTTTCCAGCTCGCAGCCGCTGCATCCGCCAGCTTTTGCGCTGCCACGCCGTCAGCAACCGTGGTTTTGAAGACGCCACCAGATTGCAAAGTTTCAAAGAAGTGGGCGATTTCTAGGCGGTAAGCTGCGGCATAGCGCTGCAAAAAGAAGGCTTCTGGCTTGTCCGCGTGGATGCCGCTGGCGTTCCACTGCACCACTTCAGTCGGTGTGTGGTTACCGCATTGCAGTAAACCTGTCGAACCCATCACTTCAAAGCGCTGGTCGTAGCCGTAGGCGGCGCGGCGGCTGGTGTTGATTTGGCACAAACGGCCTTTGCGGGTGCGAATGGTCACAGCGGTGCTGTCCACATCGCCCAAGGCGGTGATGGCGGGGTCGGTCAACACCGAGCCGGTGGCGCTCAACCACTCAGCCTCGTCGCCGTCAGCACACAAAATCCAGCGGAAAACGTCAAAATCGTGAATCAGCATGTCGCGGAAGATGCCGCCAGAGGCTTTGATGTACTCAGCCGGTGGCGCGCCTGGGTCGCGGCTGGTGATGATGATCATTTCAGGGTTGCCAATTTCACCGGCATTCAGTCGGCGGCTGGCGTCGTTGAAAGTGGGGTCAAACCGGCGCTGGAAACCAATCATGCAAGCCACGTTCGCATCTTTCACGGCTTGGGCGCATGCTTCTGCGCGCGGGACAGACAAATCAACCGGTTTTTCGCAAAAAATATGCTTGCCAGCCGCTGCGGCCCGGGTGATCAAATCGCTGTGGGAGTCTGTCGGTGTGCAGATGGCAACAGCGTCAATGCTTTTGTCCGCCAAAACGGCGTCAATATTAGAAACTTCCGCGCCCAATTGCTGAGCGACTTCTGCCGCCGCTGCAGGCATAGGGTCGCAAACGTATTTCAGTTTGACGCCTGGGAGTGCAGAGATGTTAGATGCGTGAATGCGACCAATGCGGCCAGCGCCGAAAACAGCGACATTTGTCATGTTGATTCCAAAAAGTAGTTAAAACGGGATGAAAAGCAAGGTCAAATATAGAAATTATTTTCGATTATATTTCAAAATCGAATTAATTTTGTTTGTTGTGAGGTAAGTCGCGTTATTTTTGATCGCTCGTACTCGATTTGTAAGGCAGCTCCAAGGTGTAAGCCAATGCAATAAACAAGCTTTGCGCCATGCTCATGGTGCTGGTTAACGACCTGAAACCAAAGGTCGAATTGTCTTGTACGATCAACGACGCTTGCGCCAATTTTGCCAAGGGGCTCATCAGACTGTCTGTGATAGCAATCAATTTTGCGCCTCGCTCGACCGCCAATTTGGCGACTGAAACAGTTTCTTCAGCATACGGCGAAAACGAGATGGCAATCATCACATCGTCTTTGCGGACTGAGCGCATTTGGCCTTGCTGCATGCCGCCAATGCCTGTGACCAAGCCAATGCGCTTGTCGGTGTGCTGCAAGGCGTAGTCCAAATACGCGGCGACTGGGAATGATCGGCGTGATGCGGCTAGCCAAATGCAATCACTGGTGGCCAACAAATCAACCGCTTTTTTAAAGCTAGGCGCGTCAATGCTGCTTTTCAGCTCTTGCATGCCCGCCAAGCTGCCCGCTAAGAGCTCGTTGGCGATCTCTGTGCTGGATAAGCTGCTGAATCCGCCTTTGCCACCTTTGTCTGAGGCGATGATGTCACGAATGCGCGATTGGTAGGTGCGGCTAGGTGCCAGTTGTCGTGAAATGCCTTCTCTGAAAATAGCCTGCATTTCAGAATAACCAGAATAACCAAAATGCTTGGCAAACCGCACCACTGCAGAGGGCTGTACGCCGCATTGGATTGCGACGTGCTGGATGCCATCCAAGCCAATATGGTCTTTATGCTGCTCAATATAGCGCGCGATGATTTTTAGCTGCTTGCTGAGTATTTCATACTCGTCAGAAATGCGGCGAATAAGTGGTTCAACAGGGGTTGCTGCTGAAATTTTTACACTTGGTTTAGACATGGTTGATTTATTTTAGAAATGTTTTTCTATTGTAAAGGTCTAAAAGTACAATAAAACCATGAAAAACACCTATATCCTCACGCTCTCATGCCCAGACAAACCGGGCATCGTTCACGCGGTATCGGGTTTGCTGCTTGAGCACGGCGCGAATATTGAAGAAGCCGCGCAGTTCAACGATGCGCAAACGGGCTTGTTTTTCATGCGTGTTCAGTTTGCGAGTCAAGAGGCGATTCAGGCTGATATTGAACCCGCTATCGCGCAACTGGCGGGAAGTTTGAGAATGACTTTTAACTTGCACCCTGCGGCCAAAAAAATGCCCACAGTCATCATGGTGAGCCAGCAAGGCCATTGTTTGAATGATTTGTTGTTTCGCTGGAAATCAGGCTTGTTACCGGTAGATATCAAAGCCATCATCAGCAACCACCGTGACTTTTACCAGCTGGCCGCCAACTACAACGTGCCGTTTCACCACATCAAAGTGACGGCGGATACCAAGGCTGCCGCCGAAGCCAAGCAGCTGGAAATCATTCAAGCTGAAGGCGCAGAGTTGGTGATTCTTGCGCGCTACATGCAGGTGCTGTCAAACGATATGTGCAAAGCCCTGAATGGTCTCGCCATCAACATTCACCACAGTTTTTTACCCAGCTTCAAGGGTGCAAAACCGTATTTTCAGGCGCACGACAGAGGCGTTAAATTGATTGGTGCGACCGCCCATTATGTGACGGCGGATTTGGACGAGGGCCCGATCATTGAGCAAGATGTTGCCCGCGTTGACCACAGTTTGACGGCTGACGACCTGACCGCGCAGGGGCGCGATACCGAAAGCCAAGTCTTGGCGCGCGCTGTCAAATGGCACAGCGAGCACCGCGTCTTGATCAGCGGGCATAAAACGGTGATTTTCAAATGAAGTGCAAAAACGATACAAGTGATTAAAGCGATTCAAACATTTGGAATCATCAAAATAGAAAAAATTTGCCAAATAAGTTTGCAAAGAGAAATATATTTCCGTATAATTTCTCGCCATGTCACAAACTTTTCATTTCCCCACTGATCGCCGTATCGATATTGCTTGTTTAGGCAGGCTTGCCGTTGATCTGTATGCGCAGCAATTTGGCAGTCGCCTCGAAGATGCGCGCAGCATGTCCATGTACCTGGGCGGCAGCTCTGCAAACCTGGCTTTCGGTGTGGCCCGTTTGGGGCTGAAAAGCGCCATGATTTCGCGTGTGGGCAACGAGCAAATGGGTCGATTTTTGACGGAGTCTTTGCAGCAAGAAGGCTGCGATACCAGCCAAGTGCAAGTGGATGCTGAGCGACTTACCGCACTTGTGTTGCTGGGTTTGAAAGACAAAGACACCTTTCCTTTGCTTTTTGTGCGTGAAAATTGCGCAGATATGGCGGTTGATGCGAGCTTGATCGATGAGTCTTTCATCGCTTCGTGTCGCTCCCTGGCCATCACGGGTACGCACTTGTCCACACCAGTAACGCGCAAGGCTTCGATGACGGCTTTGGC
>JAYUCJ010000117.1:0-9760 GCA_043740415.1 Polaromonas sp.
CAAGCAGCAGCGGGTCAAAAATCACACCTTGGCCAACACGGTGTTTTTCGATGCCGCAGGTGCCGCCGCAGACCTGGCAGTCCATAGCCTGCCCGCGTATTTTCTGGACTTCGAGACCATCCAGTTTGCCGTGCCGATCTGGAAAGGGACGCGCCCCTATCAGCAAAACACTTTCCAGTTCAGCCTGCATACCCTGTCTGAGTCGGGCCAGTTTGATCACACGGACTTTCTAGATCTCTCTGGCGCTGATCCGTCCGAGCCATTCGCTCATGCCCTGATTGCCGCCTGCGGTGCGCAAGGGCCGGTGTATGTGTACAACGCCGGGTTTGAGACGGCGCGCATCAGCGAGCTGGCAATCCGGCATCCGCGATTCAGCGCAGCGCTGCTAGCCATCAACGCCCGCGTGGTTGACTTGCTTCCCATCGCGCGTGAGCGCTACTACCATCCCAGCCAGCAAGGCAGCTGGAGTATCAAAAAAGTGTTGCCCGCCATCGTGCCGGAATTGCGCTACGACGCCCTCGACGGCGTGCAGGATGGCGGCATGGCCATGGAAGCTTTTCTGGAAGCAATTCACCCCGACACCCACGCCGAGCGTAAAAACCAGATCGAACAACAACTGCTGGCCTATTGCAAGCTCGACACCTACGCCATGGTGCGCCTGTGGCAGGTGTTTGCATGCCGCACTGAGCTGAAACTTTAAGCCACTTACTGCTATGCCAAAACGGCCTGATCCACTGGAAACGCTTCAACTCGCGCTCGAACTGCTACGACGCATACCCAAAGGTCGCACCATCACCGCAACCGAATTGCGCCTGCAATTGCGGGATGCCGGCTTTGAGCGAGAGCCGCGAACCATCCAGCGCTTGTTAGAAACGCTAACCGAGTTCTACGACATCGAGCGCGACGACAGCACCAAACCTTATCTTTACAGTTGGAAAGAAAACGCCAAAGGCCTGTCGCTGCCGGGTTTGAGCACCCAGGAATCCCTGCTGCTCACCCTGGCCGAGCAACAACTGAGCAGCCTGCTGCCCGCAAAACTGATGAAGTCCATGGACGGTTTTTTTACCCAGGCGCGCGGCCAACTGGATGCAAAAAACTCAGATCAACCCGAACGCGAATGGCTGGACAAAGTCCGCGTCGTCAGCACCAGTCAGCCGCTGCTGCCACCCAAAGTGGATGCCGACGTTTTTCAGCAGGTCAGCGACGCGCTCTACGGCAACCAGTGGCTGGAGGTGGATTACCAAAACGCCGCCGGCAAAAAGACCAGTTCCAAAGTCATGCCGCTGGGCTTGGCGCAACAAGGGCCACGCATGTACCTAGTTTGCCGTTATGAAGGTTATGAGAATGAGCGCTGCCTTGCCCTGCACCGCATCATCTCAGCCAAAGCCTCAACCCTGACTTTTGAGCGCCCCAAAGACTTTAACCTCAAGCAATTTGATGACGATGGGCGTTTTGGATATGGCGATGGCACACAGATACGGCTGAGTTTCCAAATACATAAAGAAGCTGGGCTGCATATTGTGGAATGCCCTTTATCTGCCGATCAGAAGGTGGTGGAGTTGGATGACGCGTACGAGATTACGGCGACTGTGGTGGATTCGGCTATGCTTGAATGGTGGTTGCGGGGATTTGGGGATGCTTTGAGTTGTGTCGAAAAAAGTCCAACGCCTATCGAGGAGAAAAATTAAGTAGCCATCCTCCGGGAATTCCTGGGGATTTCATAAAT
The DNA here is from genome assembly GCA_043740415.1 of Polaromonas sp. GTDB lineage: Bacteria > Pseudomonadota > Gammaproteobacteria > Burkholderiales > Burkholderiaceae_C > Aalborgiella. Next base: position 1,727 of record JAYUCJ010000117.1, read on the forward strand.
GTGAGTCGCAAAAAGCGGCTAAATGGAAATGATCAAAATGAAAGAAAAATTGAACGCCCTGCTTGAAAAACTCGGGCCGATATACGAAGCTTCAGACATTAAAAAATTCTGTGAAAAAGAAGGTCATGAGTGGAGTTATTCACTGGTAAACGCATCAATGGAGCGTTCGGCTCCATTGATCTTGGGTTTTAACTGGGGTGCTGCACAAGGTGAGAAGTACCCAAGTCAATCACATGTTGAAAAAACTAACTTTGAGACGTCGGACGTGGGGTCGCTTAGACGAATAGATCCTTTTATTCGTGAGCACTTTGGTCAAGACTATTTGTCAAAAGCCAGTCAATCAAATTACTGTTTTTTTCGATCAAGTACCGAAGACCAAATAAATGAAACAGACATCAGACGATGCAGTGGTGTTTTTGCAGAGCTAATTGAAATACTTGCACCATCGTCCATCATTTGCCTATCCGCCAAATTACGCAAGCACCTGATTGACACAAATCAGGTCCACTCTCTACAAGAGAAGGCAATTAATTTCAAAAGGGGATCTTCTGAGATTGAATTTATTGCTGTTCGAGGCAAGTTGGCATCCGGAGTTGATATCAAGTTTTTGCCGCATCCCAACTACCCAATGAAACGCGAGGCAAGATTAGATGCTTGGCAATTTTGTTGTGAATCGCAATAAAAATTCGTGTGTGGTGTCGGAAAGGCATTTTGGGTTTGGCGATTGAACGGAGAAAGTTATGAGTGCATTTACAAACGAAGAGTTAAAACAGCGATCATTTGATAGGGCTGCTTGGGTGTTGAAGCATTTTTGGGAGGAGCAATTAGATGACATTAAGCGTGAAGCTAGAGTGCATTCTCGTCTTTTTGACCCATTAGTGCCTCGCATCTATATTGAGATGGGAATATCTAAAAATGGAGGCGGACATATTGAGCATCTTGTGCCTTGTGTTGTTTTGCGAGATCTTGCTTTTAAGATGTACTGGGACAATAAAACAGAAAAAGATGTTTCTGAAATGCTTACCCGCCTATTACGTATTGCACGTATTACAGCTGCAGAGGCGCATCACCTTGACCACGTATGCAAGCTCAAAACAAGGATGCCAGACGGTTGGAATTACGAGACTGGTGATGTTTTAGCTAGATTAGTAGCTGCAAATATTGAACTGATACCTATTGGATATACGACTTGAAAACTGAGCTAAGAAATTGCCAACGTATCAAATTCAAGCAGTATTAACGATATGCATCGCAATAATTACTTACAAATAGAACGCATCGCCACCGTTGCGCAAACAAAGCAACAAGATGTTCTGTATAAAATTCAGCCTGCCATTCGAGGGCAATGAAAGCATTACCGAGCTGGAATACAAAAGGCTTCGCTATTGGCAAATGCTACCCGGGCGGGAAGCTTGCATAGCTTGGTTAGATGCGCAAAGTATTGGTTACAGACTTTGCTATGATTTTTTGCCTGAATCAGATGCAGGTGCGCAAGTGCCTTATTGCATCTATATCGATTTAGTTTTCGACAAGTCTGCGCCACAAGTGAAGGCTTTGATCGCGTTTCTCGCTTATCCCGATGGCAGTATGAAATTTCCAGATGCGACTTTATGCCATTTGTCGCTGGAGCAGGCAATAGCAGGCGTGGGATAAAAGATATGCGTCACTATTTGACGCATGGCTAGGCAAAATTCAACCAGTTTATAAATGAAATTGGAGAATAAATGCCACATCCCGCCAAACTAGACTCGCTTTATGACACTGCAAAGCAGTTGATTCTCGACACCAAAAATCCAACTATTTCTTTACTGCAGAGACATCTGCTTATTAGCTACAACCGCGCGGTAAATTTAATTCAGGCGCTGGAGGGTGAAATTATTGCGCCCCGAGATCAGTCAGGACGCTGGAAAATGCTTGTCGGTGAGACTTATGACACGAGAAATGAGCCTTATTGGGCTGGCGTCAATGGCTGGATTTGGGCTAGCGATGAAACACCAGTAGAGCAACCCCATGTTTTTGTTCGCTGTTTCAGTAAACGTGGCATAGCAAAGGCGCGTAGTGAAGATTCCATTATGTTGCCGGGCTTGATTCAGCATGGTACTGTACGAGAATATGGCCGCTTGGATTTGTCAGAACCGCGTTATTTTGCTATTGCGGATGGCGTGTCTTCCAGCGCAGCGCCACGGATGGCAAGTTCTCGATTGCTCTTGCGCCTACACATGCTAGCGCATGAGGCGCAAGCGAACGCGTCGATTTCAGAACTCTTGCAGCACTTGCAAAAGAAATTTGCCGCACTAGGCGACACGCCTGAGAATTTTGGTATGGCCTCGACCTTGGTTGGCGCCAGACTGGTGGGCAATACCGCCACCATCTTCAATGTCGGTGATTCGCGGGCTTATTTGCTAACAAATATTTTGAATGATCGTGCGAATGGTTGCCAAGCGAAACTGCTCACTCGTGATCACAGCGTGCTAAGTGACATGCTAGATGACGGTGACATCACGCTTGAGCAGGCAGAAAATGCAGCAAGTATCTACCGAGGGCTCACCAGCCAATTCATAGCCGACCCCGCGTATGACGAACTGCACGTGAATGTCGTTACGCACACTTTGCAACAGGGTGAGCGCTTGTTGCTGTGCAGTGACGGGCTGAATGAGGTTTTGAGTGATACGAAAATAGCCGAGTTATTTACAGAGAATTCTGGCAAGGCTTTGATAAAAGCTTACATGGCATCTCGTCGAGCAGGTGGGACGGATGATTTTTCTGTGATCGTTCTTGAAGTGGCTGGATTAACGCCGATTTAGCGTTGCTTGAGTGCCAATTCAAGCGTGCAGCGCCTTCAAAACCTGCGCCTTTGCCATGGTTTGCGCATAGCCAGCGTTGATGCAACGTAGCCTGAATTCTTTGCTGGTGTTGACGTAATAGCCAAAATCAGGTTGCAAGTTCACATCTGCGGCTAGGGTGTCTGGCAGCGTCAACGCACGTTTGCGTAGATCGCCCGCTCTGTAGCGCGGCACGATATTTTCGGCTTTGTCTTCATGGGCGGAGGCATCGATGGCCAACACTTTGACCGCGCCCATAGATCGCGCCAAGCGCACCGGCATGGGCATGACCAGGTCTGCATCGATGTATTGCACACCCCGAATGCGCACGGGGGTGAACATGCCCTCGATCGCGCTGCTGGCCTGCACGGCCAAGCCAGCGTGGCCCGCGTTGAAAACAACCGGTTTGCGCGACAATTTTTCAGCGGCAACTGCGGCAAAGCGAATCGGCAGCTTTTCAATGGTCTGCTGGCCTGTTTGCGCCATGATTTGTTCGGTCACCTGCGTCGCAATGGGTGCACCGTCAAATTTGCCTTCGCCCAACATGGCCCAGCGACCCACTTCCAGCAAGCCCAGGTCTAAAGCCAAGGCTTCTAGTTTGGCAGCCCGCACACCGCTGGCGTAGAGCGCGCCTACCATGGCGCCTGCCGAGCCGCCAACAATCAAGTCGGGTTTGAGCCCCAGCTCCTCCAGCGCTTTGAGCACGCCAACATGCACAAAACCACGCGGCCCGCCCGAGCTGAACACCCAGGCCACGCGGGCGGGGCGGTTCAAGGCGGCGTCGTAGCGGGGCGCATCGCTGTCGGTGTGGTCAAAGTCCGCACTGATGGTGCAGCCAGCCGTTAAAACGCCAGCGCCGCTCGCGATGAGCGTTAATCCTTTGGCTAAAGCGTTGCGGCGATTCAGCTTCATGGCGGCACTATGGGGTTGACGGGCATGAAGGCGTCAACGTGGTTGAAGGCGTGATAAAGCTGTCTTTAAACGTGAAATAAATCGAGGTGAAAAACATCGTTGCCATCAACAGCGCTGCCGGCAACATGACAAAGGACACGGCGGATTCCGAGCCGGTTGCCACCGCCACCAGGGTCAGCACCAGGCCGCCCAAGCTAAACACGGCCAGCCACATGAAGAAATAAACCACCATGGCGGCAAAATTTTTTACGCAGGCGATAAAACTGAAAAACAAGGCTTTGATGGGGGATACATCATGCCAGTGCACCAAAGCCGGCGCATGCCAAAACATCAAAGACAACGGCAAATACAGCACCATGGCGGCCCACGTGGCCATTTGAAACGCAGAGGTGCTGATGATTTCTTTCGTCATGGCGCCACCACCCAGGTAAAAATTGGCAAACTGGCCGCCATCAAACAGCGCGGAAATACCCAACACCAGCAAAAAACCGACGGCGTAGAGCGCACCCAGCATCAAAATAGCCTGCGTTTTCTTGGTACCAGCTCTGAAAGCGGTAAACAGCACCGCAGGCATGGGGAATTTGCCTTCGCTGGCCACTTGCGTGGCGGCCATCAAGCCTATGGTCGCTGCGGGCAACACCACCAAAGCCAGCGCTGCGCCCACAAAAGGCAGCTGCGACACCAGCGAGATCAAGGCCATGAACATGAAAAACAGGCCGCCCATGGCCAGCGGTTGTTTGAAAAACGTTTTGATACCCAGCTTGACCCAGGCGATGCCGGTGCGCGCAGGCACGACATTGAGGGAAATGGCAGACGATGTGGTTAAAGGCGAGGACATGGGGTGGTAGTGGTTTAAATTCAAAAAGATGCGGTTGAAAGTGCGGTTGAAAGTTCGTTTAAATATGCGGCTTAGGACAACTGGTACGGATGCCAAACGCGCTGCTGCAGCACCCGCTCAAAATGCACCGGGTCATGCGCTTTGAGCATGCTGGCTTCGCGCGGCAGGTGAAAGTCCCACAAGCGGGAAATCCAAAAGCGCAGTGCCGCAGCGCGTTGCATGGCGGGCAGCAGCTGGCGTTCGGCCGCGGTCAACGGGCGAATTTTCTCATAACTTGCTATAAATTCAATAGCATTGTTGGTAATATATACGCCGGCTAGTGCCTTATTTCCATGCATGGTGCACCAGTCGTTGAGGGAAACCGCCAAATCAAACAACCACGTGTCATGGCCGGCAAAATAGAAGTCGAAAAACCCGGTCAACTTGCCGTCTTCAAACATCACGTTGTCGCGAAACAAGTCGGCATGGATAGCGCCGCGCGGCAAGGCGGCGTAGGCAGAGCTGGCCGCGATGTGGTTTTGATACGCCAGCTCGCTGACGATCAGGTCGCGCTGCACATCGGTCAAAAAGGGTAAAACGACGGGCACCGTCTCGTTCCACCACGGCAAGCCGCGTAGATTGGGTTGCATGCGTTCGTAATCTTTGCCCGCCAAGTGCATGCGCGCCAGCATCTCACCGACTTGGGCGCAATGTGCGGGCGTGGGTGCGAGCTCGCTCTTTCCGCGCAGTTTGTTCACCACGCAAGCGGGTTTGCCGTGCAAGCTGTGCAAAATATTGCCCACCGCATCGGGCGCAGGGTTGGGCACAGGAATGCCCTTGGCGGCCAAATGCTTCATCAAATGCAGGTAATACGGCAATTGTTCAAAGCTCAGGCGCTCAAACACCGTGAGTACGTACTCACTGACATCGGAAGTCGCGAAATAGTTGGTGTTTTCAATACCGCCCGAGCAGCCTTCCAGCTTCGTCAGTTGGCCAAGACCCAGCTGGCGCAGCAATTCGCCTGCTTCGGGGGTTGAAATTTCGGTGTAAACAGCCATGAAAAACGCGCGTAAATATTGAAAGAATGAATAGGAAAGCGTTTTGAAAACGTATCAATTTGCCCCCTGATTGTAGGCAATGCACAATCTAGGCTAGATTTAGGCGCTATTTAGACACCTTACCGACAATAAATGACTGAAAAAACAAACAAAACCCTTCTTTTGGTAGACGGCTCCAGCTACCTGTACCGCGCTTTCCACGCCATGCCCGACCTGCGTGCCGTGGCGGGCGATCCCACCAGCCCGGCCACGGGGGCGATCCGCGGCATCGTCAACATGATGCAGGCGCTGCGCAAAGAGCAGCCCGCCGACTACGCCGTCTGCGTGTTCGACGCCAAAGGCCCAACCTTTCGCGACGAGTGGTACCCTGCCTACAAAGCCACCCGCAGCCCCATGCCGGACGATCTGCGCAGCCAGATCGAGCCGGTGCACGAGGTCTGCCGCTTGATGGGCTGGCCGGTGCTGGTCGTGCCGGGGGTGGAGGCGGACGATGTGATCGGCACGCTGGCCGTGATGGCGGCCGAGCAGGGCATCGAAGTCATCGTTTCCAGCGGCGACAAGGATTTGAGCCAGCTGGTCAACCAGCACATCACCATCATCGACACCATGAACGGCAAACGCCGCGACGTGGCGGGGGTGACGGCAGAATTCGGCGTACCGCCCGAACTGATGGTTGATTTTCAAACCCTGGTCGGCGATACGGTGGACAACGTGCCCGGCGTCACCAAAGTCGGCCCGAAAACCGCAGCCAAGTGGTTGATGGAATATGGCTCGCTAGACGCCTTGATGGAAAAATCGCATGAGATCAAAGGCGTGGCTGGTGAGAACCTGCGCGCGGCGGTGGATTGGCTGCCGCAAGGGCGTCGATTGGTGACGATTAAGAAGGATTGTGATTTAAGCAGTTATATCGACGGCTTACCTGCTATGGATAGCATAGCGTATCAGGCAATAGATACGTCGGCTATCATGGATTTTTATACAAAATTTGGCTTTAAAGGCTTGGTTCGCATCTTGCAGGCAAAATCGGATGAAGAGGATGCCAAAAATGATGCTAAAGCGGCCCCTAAAGCGAAGAAAGCCTCAGCTTCAGAACCGGGCTTGTTTGACGAACCCGCTGCAGATACTGATAGTACGGTTGGCCTAGAGCTGTCAGATCAGCAACTGCCTGCTTCTTCAAAAATCACCACGCTGGCGTATGAAACGGTGCTGACCTGGGAGATGTTTGACACCTGGCTGGCCAAAGTGCAGGCGGCTGATCTGGTCGCGGTGGACACCGAAACTACCTCGCTGGACGAGATGCGCGCCGAGATCGTCGGCATCAGCCTGAGCGTTGCACCCGGCGAGGCGGCGTACATCCCAGTCGCGCACATCTACCCCGGTGCGGACCAGCAGTTGCCGCGTGACGAGGTGCTGGCCAAACTCAAGCCTTGGTTAGAAAACCCAGCGCATAAAAAACTCGGCCAGCACATCAAGTACGACCGCCACGTCTTTGCCAACCACGGCATCGAGGTGCAGGGCTACGCGCACGACACCATGCTGCAAAGCTATGTGCTGGAGGTGCACCAAAAGCATGGCTTGTCCAGCCTGGCCGAACGCCATTTGGGGCGCACCGGCATCAGCTTTGAAGACTTGTGCGGCAAAGGTGCGAGCCAGATTTGCTTTGACCAGGTCGATATAGCCAAAGCCGCCGAATATTCGTGTGAAGACGCCGACCAGACGCTGGACGTGCACCTAGCGCTGTGGCCACAGCTGGAACATGACGCCAAACTGCGTTTCATCTACGAGCTGGAAATCGCCAGCAGCGAGGCGCTGTACCGCATTGAGCGCAACGGTGTGCTGATCGATGGCCCCATGCTGGCCACCCAAAGCCATGAGCTGGGGCAGCGCATCATTGAACTGGAGAACGAGGCCTACGCCATCGCCGGCCAGCCCTTCAACCTCAGCAGCCCCAAGCAGCTGGGCGAAATCTTCTTTGACAAACTGGGTATGCCCGTCGTCAAAAAAACCGCGACTGGCGCACGCAGCACCGACGAAGAAGTGCTGGAAAAGCTGGCCGAAGACTTCCCGTTACCCGCTAAAATTTTGGAGCACCGTGGCATCGCCAAACTCAAAGGCACGTATACCGACAAGCTGGCGCAGCTAGCCTTGCCGCGCACCGGCCGCGTGCACACCCACTACGCGCAGGCGGTGGCGGTGACAGGGCGTTTGAGCAGCAACGACCCTAATTTGCAAAATATCCCCGTCAAAACCGCCGAGGGACGGCGCGTGCGCGAAGCCTTTGTCGCCGCGCCCGGCCACCTGATCGCCAGCGCCGACTACTCGCAAATCGAGCTGCGCATCATGGCCCACATCTCCGGCGACGAAGGCCTGCTGCGCGCCTTCGGCGACGGCGTGGACGTGCACCGCGCGACCGCCAGCGAAGTCT
>JAYUCJ010000118.1:0-1465 GCA_043740415.1 Polaromonas sp.
TAGACTCTATATAAATCAACGAGTTAGCCGATGCAGCAACGCTGTTTTCTATGCCTATATTTGATTTCAACAACTAACGTTGACATAGCCTAAAAATAATAGCAAAAATAAGCTTTGTAAGAAAAGTACGCCAAAAAAGCCTCATGCAGATCACCCAAATCACGCCCGCACTTCTTGTTCTTTTATTCTTCTAAGTCTTTATATAAAGATAGTAGTAGTAGATAAGGGTTGCCGGTTTATGTGGATAAGGCTTTAAACCTGAACCACATCAAGCACTTAGCTGGCAGGCGCGGGTGTGGGTAAGAGCGCTATTTTGGTGTCACGCGATTCTGGATAACTTTGGGTTGAATGACTAATCTGTGGATAACTAGGGTTTTGTTAAAAAGTTATCAACAAAGTTATCCTTAAAAATGTAAAAATAAAAAATCGCGCTACCGCAAGGACAGAGTTCCGCATTTGAAACACTTGATTGACGATTCTTCCAGTAAAATAAGCCCAACTCAAGGAGCGCTGCAGCGCCAGCATGGACTACGGAATGTCTTGCGCGGCGTCAGGCTTGGGTTGCTGCCTCGACATTCGGGGCAACCAACGGCGCTCACCAGCTTTCAATGATTCTTTGCTAGGTGAGCCATGACAGATTCCACAACAACTTCCATCGATACAACCACTTCTGTTGACCACAGCGACGTGCAGCCCATGCGCCTGTCCGGGCTGGAGCCGGTGTTCATCGACCAGAAAACGCTGTTCGTCAATGTCGGCGAGCGTACCAACGTCACGGGCTCCAAGGCTTTTGCGCGCATGATTTTGAATGGCGAGTTTGAGCAGGCACTTTCTGTGGCACGCCAGCAGGTGGAAAACGGCGCGCAGATCATCGACGTGAACATGGATGAAGCCATGCTGGACAGCCAGGCGGCGATGGTGAAGTTTTTGAACCTGATGGCGTCCGAACCCGATATTTCCCGCGTGCCGGTGATGATCGACAGCTCCAAATGGAGCGTGATCGAGGCCGGGCTGCGCTGCGTGCAGGGCAAGGGCATCGTCAACTCCATCAGCATGAAAGAGGGCGAGGCGCAGTTTTTGCACCAGGCCAAGTTGCTGCGACGCTACGGCGCGGCGGCGGTGGTGATGGCGTTTGACGAAAAAGGCCAGGCCGACACCTACGAGCGCAAGATCGAGATTTGCGAACGCGCTTACCGGCTGCTGGTCGATACGGTGGATTTTCCGCCGGAAGACATCATTTTCGACCCGAACATCTTCGCCATCGCCACCGGCATTGAAGAGCACAACAACTACGCGGTGGACTTTATTGAAGCCACGCGTTGGATTAAGCAAAACCTGCCGCACGCCAAAATTTCTGGCGGTGTATCAAATGTCAGCTTTAGCTTTCGCGGCAATGACCCCGCGCGCGAGGCGATTCACACCGTGTTTCTCTACCACGCCATCAAAGCGGGCATGACCATGGGCA
>JAYUCJ010000119.1:0-1461 GCA_043740415.1 Polaromonas sp.
TTGAAGCCGGCCAAGGCCCAAGGTAGCAAGGACTGGCTGATGTTTGCCTCGCGTATGGCGCTGGAAAATCCCAGGCCATGAATCAAGCCAAAGCCAAGGGCTACGGCGTCGTTACGCACCCAGCGCAGGGGATAGAGGTTCAGCCAAGCAGCTATGCCTATGCTCACGGCAATGGCCGGTTCAACCCATCCAGGGGATCCAATCCAGCCAAAAGTTGCCAGCACCAGCGTGATCGAATGCCCCACGGTGAACCCCGTCACCGTGCGTAATAAAGCAGAGAAGCCGGGGCGTGCAGGGCTGTGATGCGGGGCGGCTGTGCCATGCCGCAGCAAAACCATGGGCAGCAGCAAAGCCAACAAAAAGGCCAAATGGTCGTACCCGGTGGCAATATGGTGCACACCCACAGGGAAAAATTGGGCGAATGCTGACCATCCGCTTTGCGTGTGACCCGTGCTACGGTCCTTGCCGGCCTCTTGAATAGTGATGCTGCGTTTGATTTGTGGGGATATCACCGTTGCGAGCGCCTGCCCCTGCAGTGTGCCGCCTACCAACAACCTGTGTGTTGAATCCACGGTTGTCATCAACTGGTAGTCAACGCCGATGGCACCTGTGCTTGGGCAAGGTATTGTCGCACTCAGGCGAACATAGACACCATCTGGTCGCTCTTCCAAGGAATCAAAAGCCCAAGTTAAATCCATCACTTTGCGGTTGCAATCGAGACGCAGACCGTCAGCTACCCACGTTTGGATGATGGGTAGGTTTTGGCGAATTTCACCCCAGACCAGGCTTCGATCATTGTTCGTGTCGAGTGTGTCTATGGCTGCATCCAGGTCCCGCAGGGCGATAGAAAATTTAACGGCTGTTACTTTGTCGGCGACTTTGTCTGCAGTTTTGTCAACAAACTCCAAATAAGCATCGCTGGCTTTATGTGCCCAAACCGTAGCGCTCGCACCCAGGGATAAACCAAGTACCAACACGAGTGCTCGCCAAAAATGGTTGTGATGAAATTTCATAGAACTCATTTATTTTGAAAAGTCGACAGCCGCGCATCGCTGAGTCCTATCGCCTTCACTAGTGTACGCAGGTCTTGCAGCTCGGCGTTTTGACCAGCAAGATCGGCGCTGGCCATGGCCAGCCACCAGTCAAAGGGTTCTTTTTGCAACGTCAAATTGAGCTTGGCTGTTTGTAAAGCCCGTGGTCCGTCAGCTTCCAACCACAAGTACGCCAAGGCTTGTTCACGGGCATGCGTCGCAGGGCTATCCCCCCTCAGCTCAAGTGCGGCAAACCGTTCTCGCACCTCTTTTGCCATGGCCTGCCAAGCCGGGTCTTGCAACTTCTTGGCAGCTTGCGCGCGCCGTATCAACACGGCATCGCTGTTGGGTTGTCCTGCCAGCAGAGCTTTTGCTTCCTGCGGTCGTTGGGTTCGCAACAACAAATCTGCGGCAGCCAATGCCGTATACC
>JAYUCJ010000120.1:0-1461 GCA_043740415.1 Polaromonas sp.
ACCAAGATCAAATCACCAATCATCAAGGTCGGAATCATCGAACCTGACGGAATTTTGAAAGGTTCAAACAAAAACGAACGCAATAGGAAAACCACCAAAATAACGGGGAACAAACCCGCAGTCCAGTCCAACCACCAGGGTTGCGCCCTGATTTTTTCTTGCGCGACATGAATATTGGCCAAATCACCGTCTACACGGCTGATGCCCATTTTGGTGAGCTCAGCCATGCGAGCTGTCGACGCATCTTCTAAAGCTTTCGCAGCTTTTTCACGCTGTGGCAGAAAATAGAAGCGTTCAGCCAACCAGTAGCAACCCGTCACAACCACGGCCATGAACAGCAGCAAGGCAAAGTTGCCATCGTGCATGCCCAAATACCAGCTACCAGCGTAGCCGACAAAGCACGCGAGTATGAGAGAAGTAATAAATTGCATTAATCTTGAACCTGTAATATGGCTAAAAACGCTTCTTGGGGAACCTCAACCGAGCCAATTTGCTTCATGCGTTTTTTACCTGCTTTTTGCTTTTCTAACAATTTCTTTTTCCGCGAAATATCGCCGCCGTAACATTTAGCAATCACGTTTTTACGCAAGGCTTTGAGTGATTCGCGGGCAATGATGTTCGCACCAATAGCAGCTTGAATCGCCACATCAAACTGTTGCCTCGAAATGATCTCACGCATTTTAGCAACGACAGCGCGCCCGCGATACTGAGATTGTGATCTGTGAACGATGATGGATAACGCATCAACCTTTTCGCCATTCAACAAAATATCGACTTTCACAACATCTGCGACTCGAAATTCTTTGAACTCGTAATCCATAGACGCATAACCACGGCTAACCGACTTCAACTTGTCAAAGAAGTCGAGCACAATTTCACCCAGCGGAATTTCGTAAGTCAACTTGACTTGACGGCCTGCGTAAGTCATATCTAGTTGAATGCCACGCTTTTGATTGGCCAGTGTCATCACCGCGCCTACATATTCTTGCGGCATGTACAAATGCACGGTGACAATAGGCTCACGAATTTCCACCATCTTGCCTTGATCGGGCATTTTGGCTGGGTTTTCTACTTTGGTGAGCACACCATCGGCCGTCAGTACCTCATAAACAACGCTAGGCGCTGTAGTAATCAAATCTTGATCAAACTCACGCTCCAAGCGCTCTTGCACAATTTCCATGTGCAGCAGGCCCAAAAAGCCGCAGCGAAAGCCAAAGCCCAGCGCTTGGCTGACCTCAGGTTCATAGTGCAAGGAGGCATCGTTGAGTTTGAGTTTCTCCAAGCTGTCGCGTAAACCTTCATATTGGTTCGCTTCTGTTGGGTACAAACCGGCAAACACCTGTGGCTGGATTTCTTTAAAACCTGGCAACGGCTCGGTTGCTGTAAACGCTGCACCACCAGAACCAGCTTTGATCAAAGTAACTGTATCGCCTACCTTGGCCGCTTGCAGCTCTTTGATAC
>JAYUCJ010000121.1:0-3659 GCA_043740415.1 Polaromonas sp.
AATGCCTTCATTCAGTGCAATGGTGTGAATCGGTAGAAGTAATAAATTGGGGGCTTTGACCAGCACGTCCACCCTGCGGCCATACATGGCACGCGACACCAGAGCGGCAAGCCGAGCCGACAGTTGAGCCGGCTCGGCCACCGCCTCATCAAGCTCCAGCATCAAGTCCACATCGCCACCCCGCGCATCGTCTCGCACACGCGAACCAAAGAGCCAGACACGCGCAGCATGCCCCGCAAGCCTATCCGCACCGTCGCGAATGACGTTGATTTGTGTTGGGGTCAACCGCATAGCTGCACCATGTTGTTTTAATTTATCTGTTTAAGAGTAGTTTAAAAGATTCAACAGACAGCGTCTGTTGAATCTCTCGAAACGATAAGTAGAAACTGCTGCCCAATTTGTTGGGCATTAAAGGTTTCAGGGGTTCTATGCTCACAGCCTGCCCTTCCTTAAATACACTTAACTTCCGTACCCGGCGACATCAGCTTGAAAATCTGTTCCACGTTGATCTTCACGCTATCGCTAGCAAACCCCGCATCGCGGAACACCACCCGCAGCGGCGCACGCTTGGCCAGCAGCTTCACAAAGTCTTCGTTGATACCCGTCTCAAAGCAGGCGGCCAGTGCGTTGCCATCCACAAAAAACACCGGCTTACCGTCAATCGTTTCCTGCGAAATAGGCAAAGCCAAGTCCACCCCCCAGTCCAGCAGCACTTGAAACAGCAAGTCTTCAGATGTGCGGTCTTCACGGATGTTGTTGACCTGATCGGACAGCAAGTCTTGCGATACGGCGTCAGGGGTGTAATACACCTCTTTCATGTTGGAGCTATCGATTTTGAGAACGCGGAAGCCGATATCGAGGTCTGGCGAAGTAATCTCGCTATCAGTTTTGATCTTTATTCCAGCACGTCGAATGCGCTCTTTGCTGATTTCAGCAATAGTTTTGAAACCCGCTTTGCCCGGTTCACTATCATCGCTACATGCCTCAGGCAATTGAACCAAAATGAAACGCCTAGAGCCACCATCACTTGCATTAAGTTGCATCACTGCATGGGCGGTTGTGGCTGAGCCCGAAAAGAAATCTAAGGCAATGTCGTTTTTGTCTGTTGCAACTTCCAGCATTCGCTTAATCAGGCGAGTGGGTTTTGGCGTGTCAAAAACAGTGCGCTCGGGAAATAGATCGTTGACTTCCTTTTTCGCCTCCTGACTATGCCCGACATCAGCGTATTTCCAAATCGTTTGACAAGCTGTTCCTTGCTTGACTTCCGAAAGAAACCGTTTTATCGCAGGCACATTATTGCCATCCGCACCAAACCAAATTCGGTTATCGGCAATCATTGTCCTCAGGACTGACTCTGTGTATAACCAACAGCGGCCATTGGGCAACGAATGCCGTTTACCGTTCGGGGCAATCACTTCATAAAACTGGGTTTTTGTTCCATGACCGCCTTGAGCAGTTGAATCTGCTGGTTTCCATACTCCGCGAGGGTCATTGTCAGGATTCTTGTAGCGAGCGTTCATTTCATCTGATCGCTCTAATAGGTTAGGAAACCAATTTTGCTTGTTTTTTGCAAACACAATTACAAAATCATGTGACTCAGAAAACCATTTAACAGCGTTTTGAGGGCTGTACCGCTTCTCCCACACAATTGTGCTTACGAAATTTTCTTCTCCAAAAACTTCATCACACAACCGTTTCAAATTCGCCTGCTCATTGTCATCTATTGAGACAAAGATCACGCCATCGTCTCGCAATAAATTGCGCGCTAGTTTTAAGCGTGTATAGATCATTGAAAGCCAATCAGAATGGAATCGGCCATTCGACTCTGTATTCGCAGCTAAGCGATTTCCTGATTCATCTTTTTGATTTGAACGCTCAAAATACGATGCGGAATCTTCCGCAAAATCATCTTCATAAATGAAATCATTCCCCGTGTTGTACGGCGGATCGATGTAAATCATTTTTACCTTGTTCAGGTAGGTTTCTTGTAGCAGCTTGAGCGCATCTAAGTTATCGCCTTCGATAAACAGGTTTTGCGTGGTGTCAAAGTCAACGCTTTCATCACGGCAGGGGCGCAGGGTTTTGGCTATGGGGGCGTTGGCGGTCAGCAGGGCTTCGCGTTTGCCTGGCCAATTGAGCTGGTAGCGCTCTTGCGGGCCTTCTACTAGGGTTGCGGACAGCTCTTGGCGCAGCTGGTCAAAGTCAACACTTTTGCTGAGAACGCCTTGGGCATCCAGCGCCTCGGTCACACAGTGAGGAAATAGCTTCGAAATAGCATCCAGCTTGTCAATATTGGCCTGCGTGAGGTCTGGACTGTGGAGTTTTAGTTTTTGCATGGTGAAACTGGACGAAAAAGGGCTAAATGGGGTGAAAATAGCTAGAACAGGTCTAAAAAGGCATAAATATGGCTATAGCCGGCGTATTTATTGCCTTAGGCGCTATGAAATTAATAGTAAATTTAATTGTAATTTGTATTTAAAACTACCTTGCATTGAATCTTAGTCGATAGCAGGGTGGCACTAGCGTAGCAGGCTTGTATGGCGTGTTTGTAGTTTATAAAGTACAATTTATCCATGACGATTGAAATCAAGCAAACTGAGCCGTTTAGACTGTGGGAATCAAAGCTCAAAGATCGTCGGGTTCGCACGATCATCGCCACGCGGGTGATGCGTTTGGCTGAAGGGTTGCCCGGAGATGTAGCGCCAGTCGGCGAAGGTGTGAGCGAGCTGCGGATTCACTATGGTGCGGGTTTCAGGGTTTATTTTCAAATGCGCGGAAACATATTGGTTGTTTTGCTATGCGGTGGTATCAAGAAAACACAGCCGCAAGATATTGAAACAGCTAAAAAATTAGCCAAAGAATGGAGCGAATAATATGACCAAAACAATAAGTGATTCAACTAAAAAGCTAAGCACTTACGACCCTGCTGCTGCCTTGGTGAACGATGAGGAAATTGCATTTTTCATGGCGGATGCGCTGGAAACAGGCGATGCGTCATATATTGCCAAAGCCTTAGGCATTGTTGCCCGCGCCAAAGGCATGGCGCAAATCGCAGGGCAAACGGGGCTTTCACGTGAGCAGCTTTACCGCTCTTTCAGCGAAAACGGAAACCCAACTTTAAAAACGACTTTGGCCGTGATGAAAGCGCTTGGGATTGAGTTATCAGCAAAAGTACCTGCCATGGCTTGATGATTTCGCTATTTAAGTGATTTTTGGTGCTAAATTGGCACCTAGCCGGCGTATTTACTGCCTAAGCAGCTATAAAAAATATAGTAAAACTCACGCTACCAGCCCGTCTAGCTGCTGCCGCAGATGTCGCAAGTGGGCGTTGAGCTCGACTTTGCGGTTGAACTGCTTTTCTCGCTCTAGCTTGAGCGCCAATTTATCCAGTTCTAGCTGCTTGCTGGCCAGCTCTGCCAAACGTGCCAATTGCTTCCGCAGTGTCTCCCCCGCACGGGCGGGCTGGCTGAGGTGCTGGCGCAGCAACTGCTCGTACAAACCTTGTAAATCTAAGGCTACCGGCAAACCGGGCTTGGCTTGGCTGTTGGCTTGGTTATCGGCCTGCCACGGGGCGGCGTGGTAGTCGCCCACCACCCACTGAGTGGCGTTGGCCTCGCTGGGGCGCTTGTAGGCGGCTACGGGTTGGGTGCGGCCTTCAA
>JAYUCJ010000122.1:0-3643 GCA_043740415.1 Polaromonas sp.
CTCGACCTCGCGGCCTTGACGCACTAGCTGGTTGATGGTTGGCATTGTTAAAAACGTCCCTAAACGTTTGATGTGGAGCTTGAATTTTTGATCATTTGGGTGAAACTTCGGTGACGCTTGGGTCACGTTTGGGTCACCCCCCCGATCATCCAGACACGTTTTTTTCGTGAAAACGTGCTTCCCCTCGGAAATTCCGAAAAGCCTTCCACTATATCAGGTCAAGAGGCAAAGCGCAATTTTTGGGTCGGATTGGTAATGGTTCAGTCTGAAACCAAAGATGTAACACTACCCTAGATTCTGAAGCTTCCCCATGCTATTGTTGCAGCATGCCGAAAAGAGATTTTTCCCAAGTCGCGTTTGATGTGGTTCAGCAGGCCGTTGGGGCAGTGCCTAGGCCGCCTGCAAAGACTGCCCGACAGCTCAACGGGGCCAAGGGAGGGGTAAAAGGGGGCGCTAGCCGCATGGCAGACATGACTCCAGAGCAGCGCAAGGAACTTGCATTGAAAGCCGCTGGAGCGCGCTGGAGCAAAAACGCCCCGGATTCCAATGCATCCGGGGCGCGCAAGCGTTAAAGAAATCAACTATGGCCGGTCAATTGAACAGGCTTAGCTGATTGGGGTGTGACCGGTAATGCTGACAAACATGTTCCCACCGCATAAAGCGGAAGCGAACGTAGTTGCGAACAAAAACGGTCAGAGGTCGGTACGTGCTTATGAGCATGTTTACCCTTGTTGAGACTCTAAAACAAGGAGAAAGGCTTGCCCATCACCCCGACAGCGGTTAAACTGTAGGCGTCGTTCCAAAGACATGGTGACAGCGGGCCTCACTCCCACTACACCCGACTAAAGCCCCTTAGTTCATAACGCTAAGGGGCTTTTTTCGTGGTGTTTGCATGACATTTGCTCCTCCTTTCTCGTTTGTTTCATAAAAGCTTTTCCTCCCCTTCTGGTAGTGTTTTTGCAGCAACGGGATTGTTAGCGTGGGCTTGTGTTAACTCTGCCTCTGTCATTGTTGACTGAACTCTGTATTTGTTCGGCGTATTCCCAGCGCCTGTGAATGTTCTTGCCAACACGCGTTCTTCCGATAACCTAGCCAGCGCAACCGAAATCCTAGACCTCGGGGATTTTCCAGCCACCGCTATTTTCATGAGTTTCAAAGCTCTGTCCACGTGGGAAATATTGAACTCTTGCGAACCAAGCCTAGGCAATACATCCTTTATGTCATCCATAAGCGTTCGCTTTTTCGGCTCATTAACATCGCTTAAATCGTCAATGCTGATAAAGCCGTCATGGTTAACGGCTTGTCCGTTGTCGTCGTTTTCCGTAGTCAGGCTGGAGTTTTGAACAGCCTTTTTCGTCATTTTTTCAAACACGCCCTCAAGGACCTTGAGGGATCGATTCTTGGCGTCCAAGTCCAACTTGGAATTTTCTATGTCGGCGCGCAATTCTCGTATTGCGTCCTCTATCGGCGTTGTCATCGAACTCATGTTTTCTCCAATCCTAGTGGAACGGATATTCTACGACATAACGCAAAGGAACATATACAAATGATTTAAGCAAAAAGAAGGCTTGACTAAAGAGTACTCTGGTATATAATTCATTTACACAAGAGAAAAGTAACATGAACAAGCTCTCCACCCCAGACCGCGTACAAATCCTGAATGCCCTCTCAGAAGGCATCGGCATCAACGCAGCGGCGCGCATCACGGGTAAAAGCAAAAACACCATCCTGAAACTGTTGGGCGATGCTGGCCGCGCTTGTGCGCTGTACCAGGACAACGCCATGCGCAACCTCACCATCAAAAAAGTGCAGGTTGATGAAATCTGGTCATTT
Organism: Polaromonas sp.; assembly: GCA_043740415.1. Lineage (GTDB taxonomy): Bacteria > Pseudomonadota > Gammaproteobacteria > Burkholderiales > Burkholderiaceae_C > Aalborgiella. Next base: position 1,834 of record JAYUCJ010000122.1, read on the forward strand.
ATCGGCATGAAGCAAAAGAACGTTCCTGCTGATGACAAAGACGGCAATGGCGACTGCTACACTTTTACCGCAATCGATCCTGAAACCAAGCTCATGCCCTGCTGGCTAGTGGGCACGCGCACTGCTCAATGCGCAAATGATTTCATGGCCGATCTAGCCCCACGCTTGCTCAATCGCATTCAACTGACTACAGATGGGCTACAGGTCTATCCCAACGCCGTAGAGGCTGCATTCAAGGGCAATGTGGACTATGGAATGCTGAACAAGTCCTATGCGGGCGAAAGCAATTTGAAGGAAGCCAAGCGCCGGTACAGCCCGGCCACGATGACGAGCTGCGAAAAGTTGCGGGTCTATGGTCGCCCAGACGAAGACCATATCAGCACGTCACACGTGGAGCGGGCGAACCTGTCGATGCGGATGGGCATGCGCCGGTTCACCCGGTTGACCAATGCATTCAGCAAGAAGCTGGAGAACCACATGCATGCAGTCAGCTTCTATTTCATGATCTACAACTTTGTGAAGATTCACAAGACCATCAAGACGACGCCAGCGATGGAAGCGGGCGTTACGACCTACCTCTGGAGCATGGAGGACTTTGTGATGATGATGGATACGAGCCCCAATTGAGCTCATAGTCGAGGGAAAGTCCTACAAGCATGCCTGTGGTTTTAAGCTAACCTAAAAGCTACCTCGAAATCACATAGAAATATGAGGGGCCATAGCATAGCAGGTTTTTTGTTAGAAAAGTCATGTACTATCGGCACCTTAATTTCTCTAAACCAACTTGGAGCACCCCATGGGCAGTGACGGTTCTTAGCAGTTCTTTATCCCCCATTTGTGTAACAATAAAAAAGGGTGCCATGTGGCACCCTTTTTGCGTATGAAAAGACTTTCTGATTTCGGCGCATTTATCGTTGCGACCCTGAGTGTTCTAGGGGTAAGTGCGGCCAATCTCTTTGCGGAATCGTACAAAGCGCATGTGGCCTTGAGCGTATTCGCGCTTACCTGCTTGGTTGTTGCGGGATATGCAATTTATACAATGCGAAATTGGCAAAAAACGCAATACCCTAAAGGATATTTGCCTGTTGCCACTTTCGTGCGGTATACGACGACCGATGGAAAACAAATTGTCCATGAGACGTTTCGGCAAATTCAGATTAAGCACGCCTTTCTCACCAAAATAGACCATAGATATTCATGGTCAGGAAGTAAGCCCGTCGCGATGACATCTTCCCTGCAACAACTTGGCATAGCTAAGCGCGACCCCGTCACGAAAAATGACGTGGTGGATGTTCATTTCCTGCATCCTCGCTATTACAACGATACGGAAATAATTCATCTACGCTCCACGATGGACGATTCAGACGAACGGTCGCAGACTTATTGCTCCCTGCTTCTTGAGTACCCGATAAAAATCGTGCAGTTCAGGGTGGAGTTGCTCCACTGCGGCAGAACGAACCACGCAGGCATGACTGCTTATATTGAGCGACAACTTCAGACGGCTCCGGCCAGCAATTTTGAACCGCTTGACACCGTGCAATTTAATCTCACCTCGCGCGCTTTTGAGCATCTTCTCGCCAATCCTGAGCCTGGTTATCACTACCGTATTCGGTGGGACAGGCCAACCAACGGCAAGGGAAAGAGGGCGACATAAAATCTTTGTAACACCCCTCATTCAAACTGAACCATGACCGTCGGATTGTGGCCCGCTCAAGCGACGCTCACCCGGCTACTTGATCCACAAACGCACAGAATCCCAGGCTCGCCCCAAGAACCCCGCCTGCTCCACCGCGTCCAGCGCCACCAGCGG
>JAYUCJ010000123.1:0-3585 GCA_043740415.1 Polaromonas sp.
CCTGCGCTTTCTCGGGTTTTTCGTTGGTGGCAGCGTTGACCAAGATGACTTCTAAGGGGGTGTCTTGAAAAACGCGGTTGAAACTCTCTGGACCAACGAAACGGATGGTCAAGGGGATAGCATGTACGACAAACGACACACTCAGTGCAATTTGCATGGCACTGAATCCCTTGAGTTTTTGTTTGATGGATGGCTTGATGAGCATGTCCGCTATTCTGTCGCAAGTTCAGTATTGATTTCCGAGTTTGCTTCGGTTTTAACTTCGGCTTCATCAAGGTCAACCGCAATACTCAAAGCACCCATTTCTTCAGATCCATCTTCCGATTCGTCTGCGGCAGCGTCATCGACTTGCATATCACCCACATGAGCGGCCACACGAATATCCGTAACGGTCCCAGATACGTCCAAAGTCATTAAATTAATATCACCCAATTTAATAGTAACTTTAGCGCCGCGTTCCAAATTATTAGCACCCATCACCGGCAATACCAAAGGCAAATCATCAGCACGCACCATATTTTCTTTGAACAAGGTGGCATTTAACTCTGTGATATTATTTTGCTGTAAATACTTCAGCGTCCAGAACCGTTCCATACCATTTTGATATTGGTTGTAGGCGCTGTAAGTATTGTCAAAATTAGAAATAATCGAAAATAAATCAGCATCTTTGGGTTTGAACGGCGCAACCAGCGGTGCAGTCTTGCCATTTTTGATGCAACTGATGATTTGCCACTGGTTCACCATGTCGGTATAGCGACGCAGCGGTGATGTACTCCAGGCATAACTCGGCACGCCAATGCCTGCATGCGGCAAGGCTTTGGTGCCCATGCGCACTTTCACGCCTGGCGCTAAGCTGGCTTGGCTGCGGTAAATGCCTGGCACACCATGATCTGCCAGCATTTGTCCCCACGTGCTGTTGGCTAATATCATCGCCTCAGCCACGATTAAATCAAGCGGTGAGCCGCGCTGCCGTGTGGTGATTTGAACTTGTTCTTCACCGCTTATCTCTTTATTATCTAAATTTTGAATTTTATTAAGAAGCTTGAAGTTGTAATCTGGACGGTTAAACGTCTCAGGTTTGCCGCGCACGACTTCACGTTTTTGTTTTAAATTTTTTGCCAATTGATATAAATATGATAGCACTTCAGGCAATAAATACACCGGCTTGATGTCATTTATTGTCCTAAAATCCGTACTTGCCAGCCATGCCTCAGTCACCAAGTCTTCCAAGACATCGTGGCGTAAATTAGCGACGATAGGCACGGATTCAATTTTTGACTCCGTAGAAATAATATCAAATGATACTTCGTCAAAAGTAACATACAAAGACACAGCGGGGCAGTTATGACCTTCGGCCAAGGTGTAGTTTTGAACCACGGCATCAGGCAACATGGTTATCTTATTGCCCGGCATATAAACTGTAGAGAGTCGATTCCTAGCAACTTTATCAATATCGCTGTTAGGCAATATGGCCAGTGCAGGCGCAGCAATGTGTATGCCTACCGTGACTTTGCCTGTGCCCAAGCCTTGCACAGACAAAGCATCGTCAATCTCTGTCGTGGCTGAATCATCAACAGAAAATGCTGCTACTGAAGCAAGCGGTAATTCATCTGAGACTAGAGGCGCACTCAAAGTGGGGAATGCAATACCTTTGGGGAAGTTATCAAATAAAAAACGCTGCCAATGAAATTGATAAGCTGAGGTAATAGCCCCGGCCTGTTGCAGTAAATCAAGCGGTGGTAATTTCGTCGCTCTAGCCGCTTCAACAACAGCTTTGTATTCTGCGGTATTTTTATCTGGCTTAAATAGTATTTTAAATAACTGAGAACGTATAGGCTCTGGGCAAATACCATTGCCCAAAGATAGGGCCCATTCAGTTATCTGAAGTAACTGTTGTTTCTTTTTCTCGATGGCTAGCAAGGCAAGATGCACAATCTCAGTGGGTGCTTTCTTGAACCTGCCTTTGCCTGCACGGCGGAAGTAATGCGGTGTTTCAAACAAGCAAAACAACGCGGCCACTTGCTGCTCTACCGTGGCTTTGTCGTTGAAATAGTCACGTGCCAAGTCGGCAAAACCGAACTCCTCATCGGGAGAAAACTCCCAGGCCAAAGCTGGGTCTATGGTTGATTGAATCTTTTGTGCGGCTGAAATCAGCTCTGCAGGCGAGGGTTTTTCGAATTGAACCATGACATATGCCATCTTCACCTTCACGCGCTTGCCGCTGTCTAGCTCAATTTGGGCCGATGCGTCGGTAGCTGACATGACACGACCTGCTAAAAATTTCCCGGATTCTTCAAATAATGCGTACATAAACGCCATTGTCCCATGCAAAAAGCCGTTGATAATTGGCACATGGCAACTGGCTTAAATAAATTCTCGCTTTGGCAGCAAATATCGCCCATTTTCAAAGGTTTTGATGGCTTGTTGGCCTTGGCTGTGGCTTTGTTGGCCTGTGCGGGTTTGATTGCGATGTATTCATCGGGTTACGACCACGGCTCACGCTTCGTCGACCATATACGTAACATGCTGATTGCCGCCACGGTGATGTTTGTCGTGGCGCAAATTCCCCCACAGCGCTTGATGGAGCTGGCTGTACCGCTGTATGCCTTTGGCGTCGCACTTTTGATAGCCGTTGCGATATTCGGGCTCACCAAAAAAGGCGCACGGCGCTGGTTAAACATTGGCGTGGTTATCCAGCCCAGTGAAATATTAAAAATCGCCATGCCGCTGATGTTGGCTTGGTGGTTCCAAAAGCGCGAAGGGCAGCTCAGGCCGCTTGATTTCTTGGTGGCTGGCGTGCTGCTGGCCGTGCCAGCTGGTTTGATCATGAAGCAGCCGGATTTGGGTACCGCGCTGCTGGTGATGTCGGCAGGCTTGTCGGTGATATTTTTTGCGGGGTTGAGCTGGAAACTCATTGCACCCCCAGTCATCCTTGGATGCATTGGCGTGGCGCTGATCGTTGCGTTTGAAGGGCAACTGTGCGCTGATGGTGTTGACTGGCGTGTGCTGCACGAATACCAGCGCCAGCGTGTTTGCACCCTGCTAGACCCTTCGTTGGATCCGCTGGGCAAGGGCTTTCATATCATCCAAGGCATGATCGCGATTGGTTCTGGCGGGATTTTTGGCAAGGGCTTCATGCAGGGCACGCAGACGCATTTGGAGTTTATTCCTGAGCGTACAACCGACTTTATCTTTGCGGCCTTCTCTGAGGAGTTTGGTTTGTTGGGAAATCTTTTGCTGATCTCCGGCTTTCTGTTTTTGATCATTCGTGGTTTGATGATTGCTGTCGAAGCGCCCTCGTTGTTCACGCGCTTGCTGGCTGGCAGTGTGACGATGATTTTCTTCACCTACGCCTTCGTCAACATGGGCATGGTCAGCGGGATTTTGCCGGTGGTGGGTGTGCCTTTGCCGTTTATCAGCTACGGCGGCACGGCGATGGTGACGCTGGGTATGGGCATTGGTATTTTGATGTCGGTGAGCAAATCTAAACGGTTGGTTCAATCATGAAGCCAGCGGCGAAAGCCATGCATGGCTTGATCTACCCTGTCGGCATCATCGGTGTTGGCAATATGGGCGGCGCGATGG
>JAYUCJ010000124.1:0-1425 GCA_043740415.1 Polaromonas sp.
GTTCACCAGCTGAATGCGTGCATTGGGTGAACCAATGCGGTCAACCCGCCCAAAGCGCTGGATGATACGAACGGGGTTCCAGTGGATGTCGTAGTTGATAACGGTATCGCAGTCTTGCAGGTTTTGGCCTTCAGAAATACAGTCGGTGCCAATCAAAATATCAATTTCGCCTGGCTCTTGGGGCATGGTGAGCAATTTTTCTTTGGCTTTGGGGGCAAACAGCGTCAGCATGGTTTGAAAGTCTATCCCCTGGCGCGGGTTAGCAGCTAGTTTCAGCGTGGTTTTCGGTGTGCCTGTGCCAGTAACTTTGCCCGTATGCAGCCCGTGGGTTTGAAAGAAACCCTCTGCCAAGTTGTCATAAAGGTAGTTGGCTGTATCGGCAAAGGCCGTGAATATCAGAAGCTTGCGGTTGCCTGGGTTAATAGGGTTTGCCAGTTTTTGCTCGATTTGCGCTTTGAGGTGCTGTAGCTTGGCATCGTCTGCAGGGGTGATTTTTGCCATTTCGGCCAGCAGCGCGTCAATCACGAAAAGATCAGCGCTCAGGTCATGCTTCCACGACGGTAAATCCATATCCGCAAGGTCAATCTTGACTTTGCCGCCCGTGCTCTCGTCTGATGAGCCAAGGTCTTCTAAGTCTGGCAAATCTTCGTCATCAAAGTCAGCATCTTCGAACGCATTGGACACATCGGTGAAGCTGGCGGCTTTACCGGTTTTGTGAAAACTCTCAATTTTGGCCAAGGCATTGGTATGGTTAAGCTGCAAGCTTTCCAAGGTGAGCCGAAAGGACGCGACCGAGCTTTCCAAGCGTTTCAGCAAATTGATGGTCATCAGCGCTTGCAGGCTTTTCTCGCGGTCTGCTTGCTTTAACTTGCCGCCGCCTGAGGCCACTTCAGTGTCATACAGGGCTTCGTATTTTTTCAGACGGCTAGGTAAGATGTAGCTGACTGGGGCATAGACGGACAGCTTCAGCATGGAAAGCCGGTTAAAAATCTCGTTGAACCCAATCACGTCTGTTCGCTGCGTCAGCGGGCAATGAAACGACAAGGGTTTAAGACGCTCTGGAAAGTTGCCAATGTCTTGCGTGTCATAAAAGGTTTCGATATGTTTGCGCGAGCGGGCAATAGTCACGCTATCGAGCAGTTCAAAAAAGTCAAAATCGAGTGACCGCAAAATAGCATCGGCTGTGCGATCTTCAGGCACTAATTTCGTCCAATTGTTGAAAGCGGCTTGCGCCCTGCGGAAGATCGCATCAATGTCTTTTTCTGTGCGCAACTTGCCATCCAGCTGGCCGGCATTGCCTTCGTACGCCAGGGCGAGCTGGTTGCGCAAATCGTTGAAACGGTTGTTGACTGGCGTGGCAGACAACATCAATACCTTGGTTTTGACGCCTTGCTTGATGACCGAATTCATCAACTTTTGGTAGCG
>JAYUCJ010000125.1:0-27281 GCA_043740415.1 Polaromonas sp.
CGTTGTGGTCTAAAGTGTTGCAAGAAAGTGTAAAAATGAGTTAAAAGTGCGTTACTTGTGCGAAAATTGGCATGATTATTGATCTACCACCTCTATGACACAGCACCAACTCACGCCTGATTTGCAATTACTCGCAGCTCTAGGCACGCAACAAAGCTTCAAAAAAGGTGCGCTCATCTTCAAAGATGGTGACAAAGGAGATGCTCTTTACATCATGCTTGAGGGCCGCGTGCGCGCTTTCGGCTCGGCGATATCGGGCAAAGAAATCACGTATGGCTACGTCACGGCGGGAGAGTATTTTGGCGAGTTGACGCTTGACGGCGGCAACCGTTCTGCCAACGTCGAAGCCATAGAGCCCAGTCTGTGCACGATAGTGAGCAACGCGCAGCTAAATGCCTTCATGCAAGCACATCCCCAATTTGGCACTGAAATGTTGTACACCGTGATTCGACGCGCTAGACAGTCCACCGACAATGCACGCAATATTGCACTTTTGGATGTTTATTCGCGCTTAAAACGCGCGATTGAGCGACTCACATCAGAAATATCCGTGGCTATCGGCATCACCCATGCTGAATTAGCCGCCGATGTGGGTGCTTCCCGCGAAATGGTGAGCAAGCTTTTGAAAGATTTGGAAGTTGGCGGCTACATCAAAGTGCAAAGCCGGCAACTGAGCAGGCTGAAAGAGCTACCTGAACGCTGGTAAAAAAACACCATTTTGCTATACTTAGCATAGCACCTTAGGCAATAAATACGCCGGCTAGAGCTATATTTCTTGCCTTTTAAAGCGAATCAGCGTGTTTAAAGCGCTTTGATTTCGACTTTGCGGAACTTGATGGTACCGCGCCCCCATTGCAGCGCGATGGGGCCACTGGCCAATTTTGAGTCTTCAACATCCACCGTTTTCTCGCCATTCAGCACCAAAATTAAGCGATTGCCTTTGGCGGTGATTTCGTAGGTGTTCCACTTGCCGCCGGCTTTGGGCATGGGTGACACTTTGGCCACTTTGACAATCGCACCCGTGCCGTAGGTCGGGTCTGGGCGTTGGTCAAAAATATTGGCTTCGTAGCAGTTTTCATCGGTGATCTTGCCCGGCTCTTGGCAGCGCATGAAAATGCCACTGTTGGCGTCGTCACTGGACCAGAACTCAGCCCGAATCATGAAGTCTTTGTAAGAGTTCTTGGTCACCAAATAGCCCGGATCTTTGCCACCCGTGCTGGCCTGAATCGCGCCGTCCGTCGCCACCCAGTTCGCATCGCCCACGCGGTTGAAGTTGTCCATGCCCTTGGCACCATCCACCAGCGAAATCCAGCCACCAGAGCCACCAGAAGTGGCGCAACCGCTGAGCATAGCGACAACTGCAGCTGTACAAAGCAGCGTTTTATAGAAGTGATTCATAGTCTTGATGACCTTTGAGGTGTTGAGTTGTTGAGTTGTGATTCTTTAAAAACTGTAAGCGCACTTACAAGAACCCAGTTTACGCACAAATATCAGACCTGAACCAAGGGATTACGCCAATAACAAACAACAAAAGCCGCTAGAAAAGCAAAATCTAGCGGCTTGAATAAGTTGTTTTAAATGATATTGCTATGTTTTTAATAGCTACTTAGGAAATAAATACGCCGGCTACAGTCATATCTACAACCATAAAAAGCGTTTTCAAGAAAATTATGCTTTCAGGCTTTTATCGTAGTTGGCAATACCGTCTGTAATCTCTTTAAACGCAGCTTCTGGGCCTTCCCAACCATCGATTTTGACCCATTTGCCCTTTTCCAGGTCTTTGTAGTGCTCAAAGAAGTGGGAGATGGTTTTCAGGCGCAGCTCGTTCAAATCTTCAGGTTTTTGCCACTGGGTGTAAAGCGAGCACTTTTTGTCGATAGGCACGGCCAACACTTTGCCGTCTTCACCGGCTTCGTCGGTCATTTTCAAGATGCCGATAGGTCGGCAGGTGACGACGACACCTGGGAACAAGGGCACGGGGGTGATAACGAGCACGTCAACTGGGTCACCGTCGCCGCTTAATGTTTTTGGCACATAACCGTAGTTGGTCGGGTAGTGCATGGAGGTGCTCATGAAGCGATCCACAAAAATCGCGCCAGATTCTTTGTCCACTTCGTACTTGATCGGGTCGGCATTCATCGGGATTTCGATGATGACATTGAATTCGTGGGGGGCGTTTTTACCAGGGGTGACTTTGTCTAAGGACATGGTTGATGGCTTCTTGAGGTTAAAAAAAGGGGTTCAAAACGTTAGTATTAACCCGCATTTTACTTTCAACAGGCTTGCATAGCATCAAATTGTCACATTTTCGGGTTAAAGTGTATCCGTTGGCCAATCGACTACCCAGTCACAGGGGCGAGGAAGCAACGCAGCGAGAGTTGGCGTTGTCTTCTGGTTTTGCAAGAATTTCTTGCATGGGTTGGAGTCTTGGCCTGCTCTCTTCATGCGACTACAAACACACGAGGAGAATAAAAATGACAGGTAATTCCGCGCTGATTTTGGCGCTTATTTGTGGACTGATTGCTGTAGGTTACGGCTTTTGGGCTCGCAGTTGGATTCTTTCCCAAGATGCCGGTAATGCGCGCATGCAAGAGATTGCAGCCGCGATTCAAACCGGTGCTGCCGCGTATTTAGCGCGCCAGTACAAAACCATCACCATCGTTGGTGTGGTTTTGGCCATTTTGATTTTCTTCTTCTTAGACAGCATGTCTGCCATTGGCTTTGTCATTGGTGCGCTGTTGTCTGGCCTGTGCGGCTTTATTGGCATGAACGTGTCGGTCAAAGCCAATGTGCGCACAGCTCAGGCGGCGACAAAAGGCATTGGCCCTGCGCTTGACGTCGCGTTTCGCGGTGGCGCGATCACTGGCATGCTGGTGGTTGGCCTCGGGCTTTTGGGCGTCACAGCGTTTTACTGGTTCTTGGTCGGCAACGGCAACATGACACCGGATAAAAACTTGGCAAAAATGCTGAATCCGCTGATTGGTTTCGCATTCGGTTCATCGCTGATTTCGATTTTTGCCCGTTTGGGTGGTGGTATTTTCACCAAAGGCGCGGACGTAGGCGCGGATTTGGTGGGCAAAGTGGAAGCTGGCATCCCTGAAGATGACCCACGCAACCCTGCTGTGATTGCCGACAACGTGGGCGACAACGTGGGTGACTGCGCTGGTATGGCTGCCGATTTGTTTGAAACCTATGCCGTCACGCTGATCGCCACCATGGTGCTGGGTGCTTTGCTCGTAACCAACGCTGGTACGGCTGCGGTGGTATACCCACTCGCACTCGGTGCAGTATCTATCGTCGCTTCTATCATTGGCTGCTTCTTCGTCAAAGCCTCACCCGGCATGAAAAACGTCATGCCAGCGCTGTACAAAGGCTTGGCTGTGGCTGGCGGTTTGTCGCTCATCGCTTTTTACTTTGTCACCACATGGCTGATGCCGGATAACGCTATCAAAGCCGCTGGCAGCCAAATGGCGCTGTTTGGTGCTTGTTTTGTGGGTTTGGCGTTGACAGCAGCCTTGGTCTGGATCACCGAGTACTACACCGGCACACAATATGCGCCTGTGAAGCACATCGCAGCGGCATCTACAACGGGCCATGGCACCAACATCATTGCCGGCTTGGGCGTGTCTATGCGTTCTACCGCTTGGCCGGTGATTTTTGTGTGTATCGCCATCATGGCCGCATACACATTGGCAGGTTTGTACGGCATTGCGATCGCGGCAACATCGATGTTGTCGATGGCGGGTATCGTGGTGGCTTTGGACGCTTACGGCCCTATCACCGACAACGCCGGCGGTATCGCCGAAATGGCCGAAATGCCAAAAAGCGTGCGTGACATCACCGATCCACTCGACGCTGTCGGTAACACCACCAAAGCGGTGACCAAGGGCTACGCCATTGGCTCAGCCGGCTTGGCCGCACTGGTGCTGTTTGCCGATTACACCCACAAATTAGAAGCTTATGGCAAAACCATCAGTTTTGATTTGAGCGACCCGATGGTCATCATTGGCTTGTTCATCGGCGGCTTGATTCCTTACCTCTTCGGCGCGATGGCGATGGAAGCGGTGGGCCGCGCTGCGGGCAGTGTCGTGGTTGAAGTGCGTCGCCAGTTTGCGGATGGCGCGATCATGGCTGGCAAACGCAAGCCAGACTACAGCGCTGCGGTGGATATGTTGACCTCAGCCGCGATCAAAGAGATGATGATTCCATCGCTCTTACCAGTGGTGGTGCCCATTTTGGTCGGCTTGGTGCTGGGGCCGAAAGCCTTGGGCGGTTTGCTGATGGGCACGATTGTGACGGGCTTGTTTGTGGCGATTTCGATGTGCACAGGCGGCGGCGCTTGGGACAATGCGAAAAAGTACATTGAAGACGGCAATCACGGCGGCAAAGGTTCAGAAGCGCACAAAGCGGCTGTGACTGGCGACACCGTGGGCGACCCGTACAAAGACACGGCAGGCCCGGCGATCAACCCGTTGATCAAAATTATCAACATCGTGGCGCTGTTGATTGTGCCATTGATGATGAAATTGCATGGGGGTGAGATGCCTGTTGCGCCTGCTGCACCCGTGGCGGCAGTGGCCGCTGCGGCTTCTGGCACGGCGGCTTCTGCGGCTGCCACAGCTTCAACTGCTGCTCCTGCGGCTGCAGCTTCAGATGCAGCTTCCGTCAAAGTTGAAAATGGCGTGGTGAAGTTTTACTTTGCAACCGGCAAGGCTGACGTTGCCGCAGGTGGCGCTGCCGCGCTGGCTGATGTGATCAAAGCAGTCGCTGGCGGCAAAAAAGCCGTGATCAGCGGCTACCACGATGCGTCTGGCGACCCAGCAAAGAATGCTGAACTAGCAAAACAGCGCGCCATGAATGTGCGTGATGCGCTGAAAGCAGCTGGCGTGGCAGAAGACAAAGTTGAACTGAAAAAGCCTGAACAAGCCAAGGTAGATGGCCCAGCGGCTGAAGCCCGTCGCGTGGAAGTGACTGTGCAATAAGTCGAAACCTCAAGCGATACTGGCTTGAGCCAAAAATAGCCCACTTAGTTGGGCTATTTTTTTACCTATTTTTTTCTATTAACCTCGCTGACGCTCTAACAAAACAGTCATGAACAAGCTCAGCATGAGCGACTCTTGCTCGGCGTTGGTTAATGTGCCCAAAAGCTCCATCTTAAAAATACCCTCCCACAACGCGGGTTGTTTGCTTAAACGCATCACCTCTTCACCAGATTCACGCTTCACAATATAAGTAGGCTGAAAAATATAGCCAGACATAGCACCCAAGACGGGAATTTGGCTAAAAATATTATCGAAAAAGCGGGTTGCGACGCTTTCTTCAGAAATCGTAAAAACAACACGTTCGCCGTCGTAAACATCATACTGAGCACGCCACAAAGAGCGCATACCGTGACGTTTGACCGACCCCAACGCCAATCCATCATACTTTTTGAAGTTATAGCGGGCTGAAAAATCGATGATTCGGTCGGCCGCAATGGTGTACAGCACGTCTTTTTGTGTCTCATCGGCAAACACATTGATGGCTTCTTTGAGCTTAAATAGCTTTTGCCTGATGTAAGCGACTGGTTTTTGGTTGGCATCCACCACGAAAAACTGTGGTGCAAGCGCTATCAGTTTCATACGCAGGGTCAGTGGAAATTGGAGCTGAGAGGTTGTCATGGTCGTTTTTTTCTCTTGTTATGCTGTTTATGCTGTTTATTTGGTTTATGCGATTTATGCCGTTACGGGTCCGACTAAATTGCAGGGCTAAGGGTAAGCAGGCTAAATAGTGCAAAAAACACCGGCCATTTCGTTAGATAATAAACGCAGTTACAGATCGATAAGAAAAATACCATGCAAAAACAAAATAGTTATACCTACGAAGAGCTACTGGCCTGCGGCCGTGGTGAGTTGTTTGGTGAAGGCAACGCCCAGCTACCCCTGCCTCCTATGCTGATGCTAGACCGCATCATCTCCATCACAGAAGATGGCGGAAAATATGGTGCTGGTCAAATCGTCGCTGAGTTGGATATCAAGCCCGATCTGTGGTTCTTCAATTGTCATTTTCAGGGCGACCCAGTGATGCCTGGCTGCTTGGGTTTGGATGCGATGTGGCAATTGGTCGGTTTTTACCTGGGCTGGAAAGGTGGCCCAGGCCACGGCCGTGCTTTGGGCGCTGGCGAGATTAAGTTTACCGGTCAAGTGCTGCCAACAGGAAAAAAAGTGACTTACCGCATTGATCTGAAACGCGTCATCATGCGCAAATTGGTCATGGGCATTGCGGACGCCAGCATGGAGATTGATGGTCGCGAAATTTACACCGCCAATGATTTAAAAGTGGGTTTATTTACCCAAACAAACGCTTTTTAACACAGCCGTCATTTCAACACTTCATACTTGTATTTTAAAGTTTTAGGATCACACCATGCGTCGCGTCGTCGTCACCGGAATGGGTATTGTTTGCAGCATTGGCAACAACAAAGCTGAAGTTGTAGACAGCCTGAAAGAAGGCCGTTCTGGTATCACCTTTCAGCCTGAGTATGCAGCGCAGGGTTTGCGCTCGCACGTTGCTGGCTCTGTCAAAAACTTGGATGTTGAGGCAATCATTGACCGCAAATTGATGCGTTTCATGGCGAAGGGTCATGCCTACGCTTGGATTGCCATGCAAGAAGCGATTGCAGACGCGGGCTTGCCCGAAGATCAGGTGTCCAACTTACGCACGGGTTTGATTGTCGGTGCGGGTGGTGCATCACACGAGAGTATTTCTGCCGGTATCGACACCTTGCGCGACAAAGGCGTGCGCCGTGTTGGCCCCTACATGGTCACCAAAGCCATGGCCAGCGGCGTATCGGCTTGCTTGGCCACTGGTGCAAAAATCAAAGGCGTGAACTACAGCATCAGTTCAGCTTGCGCAACCAGCGCTCACTGCATTGGTGCAGGGGCGGAACAGATTCAATTGGGCAAGCAAGACATCGTCTTTGCGGGCGGTGCTGAAGAAGAGCACTGGACGCTGTCATTCATGTTTGACGCGATGGGCGCCCTATCCAGCAAGTACAACGAGACACCAGATAAAGCGTCACGCACCTATGACACAGAACGAGATGGGTTTGTGATCTCTGGCGGCGGTGGCATTTTGGTATTAGAAGAATACGAGCATGCCAAAGCACGTGGTGCGAAAATTTACGCTGAACTGGTCGGCTATGGTGCTACTTCCGATGGTTACGACATGGTCGCCCCGTCTGGCGAAGGCGCACAGCGCTGCATGCGCATGGCTTTGCTGGATGCCAATGGCAAAGACGTGGGCCAAGTTGACTACGTCAACACACACGGTACCAGCACGCCTGTCGGCGATGTGAAAGAAATTGAAGCGATTCGCGCTGTGTTTGGCGACACAGCACACACGGTGCCATACATAGCATCAACCAAATCACTGACGGGTCATGCTTTGGGTGCAGCGGGCGTGAACGAAGCGATTTACACCTTGCTGATGATGGAAAACAAGTTCATCGCAGCTTCTGCGAATATCGACAACCTTGACCCTGCGGCCGAAGGATTGCCGATCGTGCGTCAGCGCATCGACGATGTCAACATCCAGACGGCTTTGTCGAACAGCTTCGGCTTTGGCGGGACAAACGCCACATTGACCTTTTCACGCAAAGGTCTCTAAGTCGCATCGTGGGTAACGGCACAATATGGGCATGACTGAATCGATTCTTGGCTCCGTGCCCTTCACTGCTGAAAGCGTTACCAAACTGAAGGAAACATCTAAGCGTGTGATCCTGTTGCATGATGATCGTCATGCAAACCGCATAGATCCCCCCTTAGTTCAGCTGAATAATTTGCAACCCGTTGTAGCCAATGGTTTGTTGGCTGATCTATTAGGCCGGCAACTGCATGATCTGCGCATCAGCGTGACGGATAGGTGTAACTTCCGCTGTAGCTACTGCATGCCCAAGGAAGTCTTCAACAAAGACTATCCGTATTTGCCGCATTCATCACTGCTGACTTTTGAAGAAATCACACGCTTGACCCGGGTGTTCATGTCGCATGGTGTGCGGAAAATCAGGTTAACGGGCGGTGAACCGCTTTTGCGAAAAAACATTGAAGTGCTGATTGAACAATTGGCTGCATTAAGAACACAAGACGGTGAAAAGCTAGATTTAACCTTGACGACCAATGGATCCTTGCTTGCCAAGAAAGCCATTGCACTCAAAGCCGCAGGTTTGCAACGTGTCACGATCAGCCTGGATGGCTTAGACGATGCCGTGTTTCGCAGCATGAACGATGTGGACTTTCCCGTTGCAGATGTTCTGGCTGGCATAGAAGCAGCACGTCAAGCAGGTTTGGGTTTGGACAAGCAAGGTAACTTCAGCGGCATAAAAATCAACATGGTGGTCAAGCGCGGCACCAATGCTGACCAAATTTTACCCATGGCCAGACATTTCAGAGGCACAGGGATGGTGTTGCGCTTCATTGAGTACATGGATGTTGGCGCCACCAATGGTTGGCGTATGGATGATGTCCTACCGTCTGCCGAGGTCATCAAACTCATTCAATCTGAAATGCCTTTGGTTCAATTAGAACCATCGCAGCCTGGCGAAACAGCGCAACGCTGGGGATATGCCAACGCTCAAGGCAAGCACGACCCAAGCTTGGGTGAAATCGGCGTCATCAGCAGCGTGACGCAAGCTTTTTGCAGTGACTGCAACCGTGCTAGATTGTCTACCGAAGGCAAATTGTATTTGTGCTTGTTTGCCAGCCAAGGTTATGACTTGCGGCCTTTGCTGCGTAAACCGAACACAAGCGACAGCAGCAATGATGCAGCGATAACAACGGCCTTGGCTCATATTTGGCAAGGCAGGAGTGATCGTTACTCCGAATTGCGCAGCAGCATGCCTGCGGACACGACTTCGGCTACAGATTCGCCCAAACGGGTTGAGATGAGCTATATCGGTGGATAAAAACCTGATCACAGGTATTGTGCTTGCGGGCGGTCGCGGTTCCCGCATGGGCGGCGTCGATAAAGGCCTGCAACTCTACAATGGCACGGCCTTGGCGAAGCACGCCATCGAACAACTGCAACCGCAAGTGGGACATTTATTGATCAACGCAAATCGCAATTTAGATATCTATCAAGCTTGGGGTTCACCAGTTTCTGCTGATGTGCTGATGGATGGGATAACTGATTTTGCGGGGCCGTTAGCGGGGTTTTTGATTGGTTTACAACATTGCAAAACGCCCTATTTGATGACGGTGCCTTGCGACACGCCGCGATTTCCGTCGGATTTGGTTCGCCGTTTGGCAGATGCTTTGTCCCAACAAGATGCTGACATTGCCATGGTTAGCAGCCCCGATGAGGAAGGCGTTTTGCGTCATCAGCCTGTATTTTGTTTGATGAAACGGGAACTCGTAGCAAGTCTAAAAGCGTTCACAGATGCAGGTGGTCGAAAAATCGGTGCGTGGGCGGCTCAGCACAAACTCGCTCGCGTCAATTTCAACGAAGTGTCTGACGATCCAAAAGCTTTTTATAACGCCAATACCTTAGAAGATTTGCAGCAACTGAGCTCATATGAAAAGCATTGACCAAATCGCTGCTGAACTTGCCGGCTATGACCCAAACTCACTGCGTGCCGACAAGGTCAATGCCTTTCTTGCTGAACTGGTAAATCCTGTCGCAGACGTCGAAACGGTTACCTTGTTTGATGGTTTGAATCGGGTGTTGGCAGAAGACATCATCTCGCCCATCAGTGTGCCACCGCACGACAATTCAGCGATGGATGGTTTTGCCTTTGATGGTGCGCAGCTCAGTACCGGCAATTCACTAGAGTTGAAAGTTATCGGAACTGCTTTAGCCGGCAACGCGTGGCAAGGTGTCATCGGTCAAGGCGAGTGCCTGAAAATCATGACGGGTGCGATCATGCCCGAAGGTCTAGACACCGTTGTTCCGCAAGAAATGGTGGTCTTGAATGCCGAAAACACACACATCATGATTGCCCCCAAAGTTTTGCAACAGGGCGATAACCGCCGCAAGATTGGGGAAGATTTGCAGCAAGGTTCACCAGCGCTGCTGAAAGGCGCACATTTAACGCCAGCTGCTTTAGGATTGATAGCGAGTTTGGGCTTACCCACTGTCAAGGTTTATCGCAAAGTACGTGTCGCTTATTTTTCTACAGGCGATGAAATCCTAAGTTTAGGTGATGCACCGCGTGAAGGTGCTGTGTATGACAGCAACCGCTACACGGTTTTTGGCTTGCTCACACGCATGGGTTGTGAGGTGATTGATATGGGCGTGGTTCGCGATGAGCCAGCGCTTTTAGAGGCCGCATTTGTAGAAGCGGCAAACGTTGCCGATGCCATCATCACCAGCGGCGGTGTTAGCGTTGGTGAAGCTGATTACACCCGTGCCATGATGAAAAAGTTGGCATCAGAATCAAGTGATGGCTCAGGCGGTGTTGCTTTCTGGCGCATCGCCATGCGGCCAGGTCGCCCGATGGCGGTTGGACGTATTGGGACAAAATCTTCCGTGCTGTTTGGTTTACCGGGAAACCCGGTAGCGGTGATGGTGACCTTCTTGGCTTTTGTACGCCCAGCAATCTTACGAATGATGGGCTCTACTGCATCCAACCCACCGTTACTCAAAGCGCGAAGCACTGAAGCGATCCGTAAAAAACCGGGGCGAACCGAATACCAACGCGGCTCAGTCACAACGGCACGTGATGGAACCCTAGAAGTAAAAACCACTGGCAACCAAGGCTCTGGCGTTTTAAGCTCTATGGTGCAGGCCAATGGTTTGATCGTTCTTCACCACGACCAAAGTTCGGTTGAAATGGGTGACGAGGTTGACGTGTTGATGTTTGATGGCGTGATTTAACAAAGCCACCAATGACTACACCAATTACTGATTACTTAGCCACAAATTCAGGCGCATGAGCTAACACAGGTCCAGTGTTCTCTACGTTCATCTTAGCACCTGGTACTGCTTTTCTGGCAAATATGCTGTACATCGTTGGTACCACAAAAATTGTTAACAACGTGCCGAGTGACATACCACCCACAATGACCCAACCGATTTGAATACGACTTTCCGCCCCCGCACCCGTTGACAAAGCCAGCGGTAGCGCCCCCAAAACCATGGCACCCGTGGTCATTAAAATCGGGCGCAAGCGCTGGGTAGACGCCTTTATCAAGGCTTCTTCAATGCTCAACCCAGTGCCACGCAATTGGTTGGTAAACTCCACAATCAAGATGCCATGTTTGGTAATCAAGCCCACCAAGGTGATCAAGCCAATCTGCGAATAAACATTGAGTGATCCACCGGTCCACTGCAAGGCCAAGAGCGCACCGATCATAGACATGGGCACAGAAAGCATGATGACAAAGGGGTCGATAAAACTCTCAAATTGAGCCGCTAACACCAAGAAAATAAATAGCAAAGCAAGCGCAAAGACCAAACCAAGTGAGCCCTGCGAATTTTTAAATTCACGTAAGCTGCCGTTTAAATCAGTGCTGTAACCCGGCTTTAAAACTTTTTTAGCGGTTTCATCTAAAAACTCTAACGCTTGTCCTTGTGAATAGTTGGGCGCTAAATTTGCCGTAATAGAAACAGAACGGCGCTGACCAAAATGGTTCAACTCGCGTGGCGCTACCGCTTCACGTACTTTTACCAATGCAGACAAGGGAATCATGGCTTCATTGCGACCACGCACGAAAATCTTTTCAATATCGTCTGGCGTGTCTCTGCCGGAAGCCTGCGTTTGCACAATCACATCGTATTGATCAGCATCACGCTTATAGCGCGTTACCTGCCTGCCGCCCAACATGGTTTCAATAGCACGTGCGACAACTTCTACGCTGACACCCAAATCACTGGCTTTAGCTCGGTCAACATCTATTTTTAACTCAGGTTTATTCAAGCGTAAATCAATATCAGGCGTCAGAAAACCTGGATTTTTGCCAATTTCATCCATAAATTGACGTGTCACTGTATTCAGATTTTGATAACTTTCTGAAGTTATCAAAACGAAATTGATCGGTCGTTCACGGAAGCCTTGCCCTAGCGAAGGTGGCGTAATAGGAAAAGCCATCACACCAGCCAAGCGACCAAAACTTGGCTGCATCTCATGTGCTAATTCCAAAGTGGTTTTTTTACGATCTTCCCAATCTACAGCGCGATAGAAAACATTGGCCTGTGAAACAGTTGGATTTCCAGCAGTCACAAAGATTCTATCGAATTCTTTGTACTTCATCCCCATTTTCTCCATCTCACTCACATATTTCGAAGTGAAATCAAGTGTCGATCCATCCGGCGCATTCACCACAGCCAAAATAACGCCACGATCTTCCAAAGGCGACAATTCGCGCTTCATATTTGGCAAAATCAAATAAATAGAATAGGCACAAATCACCATGACACTCAAAACAATCCAACGTGTATTCAAAAATGTACGCTTGAAAGAAGCAGCAAACCCTTTCTTTTGATACTGTGTGTCGTAGCCCGTTGTCACAATCCAACGCAGCAATTTACTGTAGCTATTGGTAATGCCTGTTAAAACTTTTTCCATGGTGCGGTCAAACCAATTGGGATTTGGATTGTGCTTCAATAACAATGAGCACATCATGGGGGACAAAGTTAAAGCAACAAAACCGGACACCACAACCGCACCAGCCAACGCCAAAGCAAACTCGACGAACAAACGACCCGTGCGACCAGGTGTAAAAGCAAGTGGCGCATAAACCGCAACCAGGGTCGCGGTCATAGTCACCACAGCAAAGCCAACTTCACGAACACCTTTGATAGCAGCGGAGAAAGGATCTAAACCTTCTTCAATATGCCGGTAAATATTTTCTAAAACCACAATAGCATCGTCCACGACAAGACCAATCGCCAAAACGAGCGCAAGCAAAGTTAATGTATTGATCGTAAATCCTGCCATAGCCATCATTGCAAATGCACCAATCAAACTGACTGGAATGGTAATGATCGGAATGATGGATGCACGCAGCGTGCGCAAGAAGACAAAAATCACCAATGCAACCAAAACGATAGCTTCGAAAATAGTTTGGTAAACATTGCTGATGGAGCGTTCAATAAAAACGGAATTATCGTTGGCAACATCAATCGTCATATCCGCTGGTAAATCTGCCTTAAGCTTAGGCATCATGTCTCGCACACCTTTAGACAGCACCAAGGGATTAGCCGTAGCTTGGCGAATCACGCCCACAGAAATAGCGTATTTACCATTAAGGCGAACAGAACTGCGCTCTTCCGCAGGACCTTCTTGAACTCGCGCAACATCGCGCATTTTTACAGGGAAACCGTTGACGGTTTTGATGACGATATCCGCAAACTGTCCAGGTTTTTCTAAGCTTGTTTGCGAGGTAACACTGAATTCACGCGTCGTTGACTCGATTCGTCCCGCTGGAATTTCAATGTTATTACGGCGGATGGCATCTTCGGCATCCTGCGTGGTTAATTTATAGGCCGCAAGTTTGTCCGTATCCAGCCACACACGCATCGCGTATTTACGTTCACCAAAAATACGCACATCGGCGGCTCCCGTCACGGTTTGTAGACGAGGCTTCACAATACGATTTACCAAGTCATTGATTTGGAGCGGGTTCAAAGTGTCACTCGAAAACGCCAACCAGATGACTGGGAAAGCATCCGACTCTACTTTTGCAATCACCGGCTCTTCAATGGCAGCAGGCAAACGATTGCGCACACGTGATGTTCGGTCACGAACTTCAGCCGCAGCCGAATCAGCGTCTTTTTCCAGACGAAAACGCACACTGATTTGCGCTTGCTCAGCACGGCTGACTGAAGTAATGACATCAACCGCATCAATGCCGGCGATAGAGTCTTCCAATGTTTTGGCAATTTGTGACTCGATCACCTCGGCTGAAGCGCCAGGGTAACGCACACTGACAGTAACGACTGGTTCGTCAATTTTTGGATATTCCCTGACCGACAAGCGCGTAAAGCTCACCGCACCGATCAATACAACCAGCAACGATAAAACCGTTGCAAGAACAGGTCTGCGGATAGATGTTTCTGCGAGTTGCATCAGGATTTCCTTTTCATCTTCCCTGCAGATTTAGCATCTGGTGCAGAAGCGCTCTCCAAGCAGGGGTTTGGCCCTTCCATTGGTTTTGCTGCAGTTTCAACGCTGGATAGCGGCTTGCCAGGCATTGCTGGTGTTGTAGCCGGCAATATGGCTGGTGAAGCAGCCGGTGGCGCAGTTGGCGGAATATTTGGCGGAATTCCATCAGCAGGTTTGCCAGATGGTTTGCCCAGTTCAATGACTGTTACCGATGTACCATCTTTTTGAACGCGCTGTTGACCGGCCGTGACGACCTCATCCCCCTCTGCCAAGCCTTCTAAGATTTCAACCTTTCCCGGACGGCGAATACCGACTTTCACCTCTATGCGTTGGGTGGTTTTGGTTTCTTTATCAGTGCCTTTGTCCGCGCCATCCAACAGCTTGATGACAAACTGTTTTCCACCCTGCGGAACAATCGCTTCTTCAGGAACCACAACCGCTTTTTCGCGCTCGCTAAAAACTGTGTTGACACGCGCAAACATCCCTGGTCGTAGCTGATTTTGACGATTATCAATACAAGCACGCACACCAACTGAACGGCCGTTGGCATCCAGCAAAGGGTCAATCGCCTGAATAATGGCGGTAAATTTACGTCCCGGCAACGCGTCCATATCCACCTGCGCTTTTTGACCTTTTTTCACTTTGGTCTGAAATCGCTCTGGCAACCTGAAATCCACAAAAACGGCGGCAATGTCTTCAATATTCACGATATCGCCGCCATCTTTCAAGTAATCTCCCACGTTGACTGTACGGATACCTGTCATGCCATCAAAAGGCGCCGTGATTTTGAGACGTGATGCCGTGGCTTGTGAGAGTGACAATTTGGCTTGTGCGACTTCTAAATTAGCCGCACTTTCTTCCACAGAGCGTTTACTGATGAAGTTTTGTGCAACCAGCTCTTGGTTACGCTTATGGTTTGCTAAAGCAATCGACAACTCAGCTTGACTTTGTTTGACCTGTGCCAACTGCAGCTGATCATCAAATTGCACCAAGAGTTGGCCTTTTTTAACGCGCTCACCATCCTTAAAGTTGAGCTGCGTGATGCGACCACTCACCTCGGGTCGTAGCGTCACACCTTGGCGCGACTTCAAGCTGCCGACAGCCTGCGTGTCGTCAGTCAGTTTCATGATTTCGACTTTGGCAGATTCAACGGTTGGCGGCCGCTGCGGGCCACTTGCGCCACTGCCTGTACCGCCACCAGCTGTGCCGGCCGCAGGCGGCGTTCCAGCTGCCGTTGTTGTACCTGCAGTTGACGAGCTAGCCTCGGTTTTAGCCGCACTTCCAGTCACAGTCGATGATACTTGTGTCAATGCACCTGCTGGCGCTTTGTTTTGGTACCACCAAGCCGCACCTGAAGCTGCAGCAATACCGATGACGGCGAAGATTGAGTAGACCGATTTTGAAGCCATAAAATTAAACGCCGTCTTTTTAAGAAGCAGTAGTAATTATATGCATGCTAACGGTTTCAACTCGCGTTTTTAAGACTTTTCCAACGCCTAAGTTTGCCAAGGCATCAGCTCGCTCATTGCCTGGATCACCCGCATGCCCTTTGACCCAAACCCATTCAATTGTATGCCCAGCAGTAGAAACCAAAGCATCCAGCTTTTGCCACAGGTCTACGTTCTTCACAGGCTGCTTCGCTGCCGTTTTCCAGCCCCTAGCTTTCCAACCCGGCAGCCACTCGGTTATGCCTTGCAACACATATTTGCTGTCAATATACAAATCAATATCGCAGGGTCTTTTCAATGCACTCAAAGCCTCAATCACAGCCGTCATTTCCATCCGGTTGTTGGTGGTCAACATCTCACCACCAAAGAGTTCCTTTTCTAAATGCCCTTGTGACCTGAGAATTGCACCCCAACCACCCGGCCCAGGGTTACCTTTACATGCACCATCGGTGTAAATCGTTATTTTATTCATAAATCTCAATAAATTCAGTTATCTACGCCAGCTTAGAATTTTATTGCCTTATTTGCTACGGAAACAGGAGCGTTATTTGCAATTCCAGCCAGCTTTTTAATAGGGCTAATCATGCGCATGCCGCGCACCCGTTTCACGGCAACCACGAAATAAACAGCACCTAAAATAGGCCAATACTGTTCGCCCAATTTATCCATCCAAGCAAACCGCTGCAACATGCCTTCACTTTTTACGGCAGGTCGATAACAGCCGAAGTGACCCGGTTCAACGTCAAAATTGAGGAGTCGCAACCAATCACGCAAGCGTCGGTAACCAATGAACTCGCCCGCCTCGGGTAGGTATAAATCGCCTACATTCAGCCGTTGGTAAAGATGGCTTCTCTTTTGTTTAAAACCCCACAAACTCAAGGGGTTAAAGCCGCAAATGATTAATTTACCCTCCGGCACCAAAACGCGTTCCGCCTCTCTTAGTGTGGCGTGTGGATCAGGGCTGAGCTCTAAGCTATGCGGCAAAATCAGCAGATCGAGACTATTTTCCGCAAAAGGAAGTGCCTCAAATTCAGTAAAAAAAGCTATGTTTTTATCTTCGTTTACACACAATTTTTGGCCTTTAGCCGGCGTATTTATTGCCTGAATTGCTATGTTATTAGTAGCATAATCAGCATCAAGTTCAGGCAAATAAGGCGAAGCCACCCACCGATGCGGTATGCGACTCGCTTGCAACGCATTTAATGCCGGCAAACCCAACTGCAAAGCATGGTAGCCAAAAATATCCGCCACCACACGTTCAAATTGCGCATACTCCCAATCCAACAGGTATTGACCTGGGGGTGTTTTTAGCCAATTTTGCAAGTTTGCTTGTTCAGTTTAGTTATTGAGACTATTTTATTATTTCCGCTTGCTCGCACGGCTCAGTTTTGCGTTTTTCCCACCTTTGCGGCCCAGCGATTTTACTTTGGCGGGCAGGTATAAAACAACCGACTGTTTTGCTTTGAAAGTGCTTGCAGCAGCTACTTTATTCCAATCAGCAACACTGGCAACCGTCACTTTATAACGTTTTGCAATGGAGGCGACCGTTTCTGACTTGCGCAACTTCACCAGCATTCTTTTCAACACAATTTCTGGTGAGAAACTGACTTGCCCATTGTCCGCCACATGCTCGGACACATCTTTGTCTTGCTTGGCTGATCGGGGCACCAGCAGCGTAGAACCTTGCTTAATGAGCATACGCGGCGGGATGCGATTTAACTCTCTGAACTGTGCCTCGTTCATACCCACGCGCTTGGAGGCATCTACAACCTTCATCGTAGAAGGCGCAATCCAAACCGTCCAGCCGGCCGTTTGTCCGTTATGAATAGACAAATTGCGCTCAAAAATACCAGCACTGTCCCATGGTAAGAGGATACGCGGCGTGCCAGCTGCAAATATGACTGGCTTGTTGGCAGATGGATTCAACGATTTGAAATCTTCCAGCTTGATTTCGGCCAATTTCGCAGCGAGAGCAACATCAAGATCGCGCGTGATGGTGACACTTTGAAAATATGGATGATTCGGAATCTCCGGCAAAGTCGCATTGAATGTTTGCGGATTCGCCACAATGTTTTTGACAGCCAACAATTTAGGCACGTAGTTGCGTGTCTCATTTGGCATGCTTAGGCTGCCGTAGTCCGTTGCTAAGCCTTCGCGCTGGTTTTTGGCAATAGCACGCCCGACAGAACCTTCACCCCAGTTGTAAGCCGCCAAAGCCAAATGCCAATCTCCAAACATGCCGTGCAGCTTTTGCAGGTAAGTCAAAGCAGCTTTGGTCGAAGCTAAAACATCACGCCTGTCATCACGAAAAACATTTTGCTTGAGTGCAAAATATTTCCCTGTCGCTGGCATAAACTGCCACATGCCAGCTGCTTTTGCACCAGACACGGCCTGCGGGTTAAACGCACTTTCAATGAAAGGCAGCAAAGCCAACTCTGTCGGCATATTGCGACGCTCAAGCTCTTCGACTACGTGGTACAGGTACTTGCTTGAGCGCTCAGTCATGCGACCGATATAACTAGGGCGCGTGGCATACCATTGTTCTTGGCTGGTCACCAAGTCTGTCGTCAAGTTGTTCATCTTGAAACCACGACGAATTCTTGCCCATAAATCTGCATCATTGGTGGGGCGTTCTGCAACGATAGGCAATTCTTGCGCAAAGGCAGACACTACAGGATTGGTTTGCACGGGATGCACAGCGTGATCGACCTCAGTAGCGGGTTTTGCTACAGGTGCAATCTGCGCAATAGGGGTTGCTGGAGCAACAGATGCAGGTACGACTTTAGGTGACTCTACCGCTACTTGCGGTTTAGAAACATAAATTTCACCTTTTAGCTCTTGCGCTTGGACACTTTGAATTTGCACACCTAGCAACACGGTCAAAGCCAATGTTGAATACTTAAAGACGTGCTTGAATTGTTTTAAGTGCTTGATATCGCTTCGTTGAATGCCAGATGCGGCAGCTAAAAAGCGTGAATTGTGAGATTTAAAAGTCATTAAAAATTGTTTTTCCATTGGCGAATAGCCGTAAAAACAGCCACTGCATCAGTAGCTGTTGGATCAAGATGCTTTGCTGTTTGCACCACTTCAGCTTGATCGCTGCGTAAAAAGGGATTGATTTGAAGCTCACGGGCAATCGTACTGGGAAGCGTTGGCACCTTGGCCTCGCGCAACGCCATGCATTGCTGCTGGTATTGGAAAAGCGCTGCGTTGTTGGGTTCAACGGCGCGTGCAAATTTCAAATTAGACAAGGTGTATTCGTGCGTGCAGCAGACGCGGGTCTGGCCGGGCAAAGATGCTAGTTTTGTAAGGGAATCAAGCATTTGAACGGGTGTGCCCTCAAACAAACGGCCACAGCCACCCGAGAACAAGGTATCGCCACAAAATAAGAGGGGGGCGCCATCCCAGTTGTCGCAATAGTAGGCAATATGCCCTGACGTGTGCCCAGGCACATCGATCACATCGAAAGTAAGTCCCATGGCTTGCGCCTTGTCGCCACCTTGCAAACGCCGAATAGGTTCTGGCATGGTTTCAGTGAGTGGCCCAAAAACCACGGCACCTGTCGCATTTCGCAAAGCATCAACACCACCCGTATGGTCAACATGGTGATGCGTCACCAAAATAGTCTCCAACCGCAAAGACAAACGTTTCAACGCCTCAAATACGACATCAGCATCGCCCGGATCAACCACCATCGCGCGCTGCCCGTCGTGCAGCATCCAGATATAGTTATCGTCAAAGGCGGGTAAAGCAACTAGGCTTAAGGTTGCGGGCAGTGGTGTGGAATTGGGTAGGTGACTCATGCTGCCCAAATTATAGGCATCCAAGCCGCTCTTAGACAGAACTTTACAAAATCTAGGCGTCAAACTGCAATTTCGACTGCTTGGCGTACACATTGGTGTAAACCTTGCTGATGTCTAAACGCTCCGCCTTTACCAAAGGGTCAAAATTAGCCATCACTCTCAACGACGTCTTGGCCGCATCGTCGTAAATCAGGCCGTCCAATGCAATAGATTCACGCAAATTACTGTAAATGGTTAAATACAAACCTCTATCGCCCAGTAAATAACTCTCTGGAACACTGCGTATTAAATCCCTAGGCCCTGCTGTTTGAAGCCATTTCAATGCTTTGACCATGGCATTTGACAGTGCTTGAACAACTGCCCGATTTTTTTGTATGAATTCAGGCTGTGCATACAAACAAGCGCCCGGCATCGCACCACCAAAAATAGCTTGCGTGCCGCGCAAGGTACGAGAATCAGCAATGATTTTTATTTCCCCCTTTTGCTCTAGCTGCGTCATGGTGGGTTCTAGGTTGCAAATGGCATCTATTTGACCGGTCCGTATGGCCGACAGCGCACCAGCCGCCGTGCCAACACCGATATAACTCACATCACTTTGCTGCAAGCCCGCACGCTGTAGCAAGACATTAGCCATCATGTTGGTTCCTGTACCCGGGGCGGCTATACCAATGCGTTTGCCTTTAAGGTCAGACAGGCGCCTGTAATTGGGCATGTTTTTGACGGAAACACCCATGGCCATTTGTGGTGCTCGTCCCAAAGCCACAAACGACTGCACCAACTGCTGCTTGCTGTGCAAACTGATCAAATGCTCGAACGCGCCACACACCACATCCGCATTGCCACTGGCCAGCGCTTGCTGCGCCCGCACAGAGCTGGGGAAATCGACGATTTCAAGATCCAACCCCTCTGCGTCAAAGTAGCCCAATTGCTCGGCAATGGTTAATGGCAAATAGTAAAATGAAGCTTTACCGCCCACCGCTAAAGTGACTTTTATTTTGTCAAACCGGTATTGAGCCAATGCGGGCATGCCGTAGCCGGCCACCATCAAGCCAACCACATTCAAACTGGCTAGGTTAAATTGACGACGGCTGATGTTTTCCACGATGCGAACGACCTCTTCCATGAAAGCATGAATGTTTAAATTACCAAGTTTCAGCTTAGCGTCATATCCTCATTTGCACATCGGGAACATCCTTAATCGGGTTTCTACTAGCGCAAGGCGTGCGAACTAACGAATTCAGGAATTAAAGTCAACTTTGCGCAAAATAAGAGTCGTTTTCATTTGATGCTCAGTTGGATAGAATTTTAAATCGCTACTTAACTTCAAATGAATTTTGCTATTATTTTTATAGCACTATAGACAATAAACACAACGGCTAGAGTCATATTTAGCTCTATAAAATTGCATTTTCGTAAAAAAACCACCTGCAGGTGGCTTCTAACTCTGGGGTTACATTTTCAGTAACGCCAAAACATCAACCATGTAGCTTGGTCGCCACTTCAGAGACACGCTTGCCGTAGGCTTTGGCCGTATCTAAATCGTTTTGCGGGATTTTGTCTGCCGAATCCATAGGACCGCATTGTGCCATCACGCCAGAGCTTGAGCCTAGGCGGTTGTGTATGCCGTCGTTCATTTCAGCTTGGCCCACCCAAATCATGCCCAACTGCATGGTCAGGGTGATGAAATATTGAATGGTTGTGAGTTTGTCACCACTCATATTTGAAGAAATAGTGAAACCGCCAGCAACCTTGTCTTTCCAAGCGCGGCTCATCCACTGTTTTGACGTTGCATCAGCAAACTTTTTAAACTGCCAAGACACCGTGCCCATGTAGGTTGGGCTGCCAAGGATGATGGCGTCTGCGGCGTTCACATCGGCCCACTGTGCTTCGGTCAAATTGCCCTCTGCGTCAATGGCAATGAGCTGCGCATCTGCGCCTTCGGCCACAAATTGCGCAATGCGCTGTGCATGACCATAAC
The DNA here is from genome assembly GCA_043740415.1 of Polaromonas sp. Taxonomy (GTDB): domain Bacteria; phylum Pseudomonadota; class Gammaproteobacteria; order Burkholderiales; family Burkholderiaceae_C; genus Aalborgiella. The sequence goes on from JAYUCJ010000125.1 coordinate 21,310, forward strand.
CCGAGTGATAAACGACGACTGTTTTTGACATGCTATTTCCTGTTTTCCAATTTTATTGAATTAAATCAACTGCTTACAAAATTAAATTGCTTGGCTTTTACACCAAATCAAATACTAAAACTTCGGCATCGACTGCGTCTGTTAGATTCACCACAGACTCGTCAACTATTTTTGCGGCATCGCCCGTCTTGAGGGTTTGACCGTTCACTTTCAGCTCGCCACGCACCAAGTGCACATAGCTCTTGTGACCCTTGGCCAAACCTAGACTGGCGGATTCGTCAGCATTGAACAAACCGGCATAGATGGATGCATCCGCATGAATTGTCACCGAGCCGTCTGCGCCTGTGGGCGAGGCCACCAGTGTCAACTGGCCTTGTTTGTTTGCCGCTGCAAAGGTTTTTTGCTCGTAGCCCGGTGGAATGCCTTTGACATTGGGCTCAATCCAGATTTGCAAAAAATGCGTTTCTTCGTTGGGTGCGTGGTTGAATTCGCTGTGCTGCACGCCGGTGCCTGCACTCATGCGTTGCACATCGCCTGGCGGGATGGATTCAATATTTCCCAGCGTGTCTTTGTGGCCAATCGAACCGCTGAGCACATAGCTGATGATCTCCATGTCTCTGTGCCCGTGCGTGCCAAAACCGGTGCCTGGGGCGATGCGGTCTTCGTTGATGACGCGCAGATTACCAAAACCCATGTGTTCGGGGTCGTGGTAGCCCGCGAATGAGAATGAGTGATAGCTTTTGAGCCAACCGTGGTCAGCGTAGCCGCGTTCTTGGGATTTGCGTAATGTGATCATGTAGTGAATGTAAGCCTGGATACCCATCTTGCAATGCAATGGTTTTGATGGCATTATTCAAATAATTTCAATGAACAATAATTGACAATGCAAAATCCAAAAATCATGAACCCACGGGATGTGTTGACACCTGATGCGCTGGAGATGCTGCAGCACATCGCCGAAACGGGTAGTTTTGCGGCAGCGGCACGCTTGCAAGGCTTGGTGCCCAGTGCGCTGACCTACCGCGTACGGCAAATTGAAGATGCGCTGGATGTACTGCTCTTTGACCGCAGCTCACGCAATGCCCGCTTGACGCCTGCGGGCGATGAGCTGTTACGGGAAGGCACGCGGTTGCTACAAGACATCGACGCCATGGCGCATCGCGTCAAACGCATCGCCACAGGTTGGGAGCCACAGTTCACGCTGTCGGTGGACAGCATCATTTCAAAAGCAACAGTGATGGAATTGTGTGAAGCTTTTTTTGCACAATTCAAAGACGGCCCACCACCCACGCGCGTGAAAATTCGAGACGAGGCGTTGTCAGGCACTTTAGCTGCTCTGACTTCTGGACAGGCAGATATTGCCTTGGGCGTCGCGAATGAGCCCAGCGCTAACACAGCCATCCTGAATAAACCGATTGGCGACTTTCATTTTGTCTACGCCGTAGCGCCCAATCATCCACTTGCTAACATGCCGGAGCCACTAAGCGACGCCACGCTGCAGCAATACCGCGCTGTGGCTGTGGCAGATTCGATTCAGCGCGGCGCGGGTCTAACCTTTGGTTTATTAGGCGGGCAAGATGTGTTTACCGTGCCAACGATGGACGCAAAGTTAGACGCACAACTGCGCGGCTTGGGCGCTGGGTTTTTACCAGAAAGTATGGTGAAACCATATATTGACACAGGTCGTTTGGTGCAAAAGAAAGTAAACCGCGCAGAACGGGTGGTGCATGTTGCGTATGCTTGGCGCAGTGGCAACAAAGGAGGACAGGGCCGCGCGTTGCAGTGGTGGCTGGCGCAGCTGGAGTGCCCTGCAACTCGGGCAGCACTTTTGCATCAGCATTAATACTTTAGTGCTTTTCAGAGGCTCGCATGCCTTAGCAATACATCGTAAGCGTCTGTAAATCTCATATAAATATCGTATTAGGTGCCAACATACAACAGCAAAACACTTGACCGCTTTTAGAATGATTGTTGCAAAAATTATGACGACAACACAATGCAACTAGAAACCACTAAACAATTAGAGACTGAAGCACCATCAACCAACACAAACATTTCCGCACAAGAAAGTGAATCGTCTGTTAATTTTTCACCCGCTTACTTATCTGCTTTAAGTGCAGCGTTACTTGCTGCTTGTGGCAGCAATGAAGATGGTGTCAGCACAGGAACTAGCAAGAGCATTAAGGGCGATACGGATGCCGCATCACAAGCAACCGCAGTGGGTGCTGACGGAACCGTTATGAGCCAAGCTGATTTGGTGGATGGCTATCGCCCTACTGGCGCTGTTACCAACAATGATGTTTTTTCAGCCGTAGGCTTCAATAACTTTCCAGTAGCGTACACACCCAACGATGCTGCACGGTTTTTATTGCAAAGCCAGTTTAATGCGACAGATGCAGAAATCGCCGCCGTCAGTGGCGGTACATTTGCAAGCTATTTGCAGCAACAGTTTGCGAAACCCATTGGGCAAACAGGCTGGCAGTGGCTTGAGGCGCGCAGGTATGACGTATCGGACGTCAACACCTACTTCTTCAACACCTATCCAGCAGAGTTCATGCTTTGGAACCAGCTTTTTACCGCCCAAGATGGCATGCGCAACCGTATTGCTTTAGGATTGTCAGAGTTTTTTGTCGCGTCTATGCAATCAGCAGAGTTCACTTGGCGCAGCCATGCATATGCCCAATATTGGGATTTGCTTGTCAAAAATGCATTTGGAAATTTCCGTCAACTTTTAGAAGATGTCACGCTGAGCCCTGCAATGGGGTATTACCTTAATACAAGAGGCAACCTGAAAGAGAACACCGCGACAGGTCGCGTGCCCGATGAAAATTATGGCCGTGAAGTAATGCAGCTTTTTACCATCGGCTTGTATCAGTTGAATTTAGACGGTACCGTCATGATCGATACCGTTACGGGAAAAAAGCTTGAAACTTATACCCAAGACGATGTCACAAATATTGCCCGCGTATTCACGGGTTATGATTTTGATACTTCGGATGGCGTACGCATCACACCTGTGGGACAAACTTACACGGTTGAAAGCAGAATGTTTACAACCAAACCCATGTCTTTCAAGGCATCGAACCACACGGCAAATCCATCTACCTTTTTAGGTACCGCCACAGTCGGCGCAGACAACACGGGAGGCAAAGCGCTGAAACAAACTTTAGATATTTTGTTTATTCACCCTAACGTAGGCCCCTTCTTTGGCCGGCAAATGATACAAAGATTTGTCACGAGTAACCCAAGCCCAGAGTATGTGGCTCGAGTTGCGACAGCTTTTAACAACAATGGTGCAGGCGTACGAGGTGATTTGAAAGCAGTTTGGACGGCCATCTTTTTAGACGATGAAGCACGTCGTAGCTACACCCCATCAAATGCACAAATTCCTGCCCCCTCTGACCCCTTAGCAATACGAAATGCATTGGGGATACTGAACAGAGACATCAGTGATAAAGCGTTTGGGAAATTACGCGAACCCATGGTCCGATTTATTCAATGGGGTCGCACCTTCGGCATTACCTCTGCACAAAACTCTTGGAAGCTATTTAGCTTGAGCAATACTGCGAATCAATTGGGACAAAGTCCTTTTCAATCGCCTTCCGTCTTCAATTTTTTCCGACCAGGCTTTGTCCCGCCTGGCACCGTATTAGCGACTACGCAAACCGCAGCTCCCGAGTTTCAAATTGTCAATGAGACCACGGTGGGCGGTTACTTAAATTTCATGCAAAACACAATTCGAAATGGTCTGAATTGCCCTGAACCGAGCGTACCGCAAGCGGCATATACAAATTATTTGCCCGATATACAAGCGAACTATGCTAACGAATTAGCTCTGGTTGCCGATCCGACAGCATTGGTCAACAGATTGAATTTGTTGTTAGCAGCTGGAAAAATATCTACAGCAAATCAGACGCTCATGGTGACAGCTCTCACATCGATGCCCATCAACTCGACAACGCCCGCTACTCAAACAAGTCAAAAAATGGATCGCGTAGCTGCAGCCGTACTGATGGTAATGGCAGGCGCTGAATACTTAATCCAAAAATAAGTACACCAAAAAATTTAAACATTTAAAAAACTTACTCAACTGAAACGACCATATGCAAGTTAATCAACCTGACTCTTCAAGCCGTCGCGTCTTTTTGCAGCGCTCTGCACAGCTAGCTTTCACAGGGGTCGCGTTACCGACAGCATTGAACTTAGCAGCAATGGGGGACGCTGCAGCCTTCAATGCGCCTGCTGGCAGTTACAAAGCCCTGGTCTGTGTTTTTTTATACGGTGGCAGTGATTACGCCAATACTGTTGTAACCTACGACGATGCCAGTTACAACGCATACAACACGATTCGTGGCGGTGGTGCTAATCAAACTGCTGGTGGCATTGCCTTTGCAAAAGCCGCACTTACGCAAACTCTTTTAGCGCCAACGACGCCACTACCAAATGCACGTGAATACGCATTTCATCCAGCGATGACAGGTTTAGCCGGGCTGTTCAACACAGGCAAAGCTGCAGTACAACTCAATGTAGGCCCATTGGTTGTACCTATGACCAAAGCTCAATACTCCAGTTCAAACCGTACGCTTTACCCACTGCCTCCCAAACTTTTTTCGCACAACGACCAGCAATGTTTATGGCAATCCTCTTCCCCTGAAGGTTCTACCGTTGGCTGGGGTGGCAATATTGGTGATTTAGCTTTGAGCTCAAATACCAAATCAGTCTATACCTGTATTTCAATTACTGGCAACTCAGTTTTTTTGGGCGGTGATAGCGCACTTGCCTACCAAGTAAGCACAGGTGGCGCGGTAAAAATTAATTGCGTCCTAAATAACGTCTATGGCTCTGCTAATGTTAAAACTGCCCTCAATCAGCTGGTACAGCAACAGAGTAGCCATATTTTGGAGAATGAATACAACATTGTCACCTCGCGCGCTATTGGCGCAGAAGGGACGATCACGTCCAGTATCGCCTCAGGTCAAGCTGCAGATGGGGCAGGTAGCAGTACTACAGCAGGAGTGGGGACTTTTTTACCGTTCACAAGTACTGTTCTTAGCGGCAACTCGTTAGCACAACAACTCAAAATGGTAGCCCGCCTGATAGCCGCGCGTAATAGTTTGGGCGCAAAGCGACAAGTCTTTTTTGTGTCTTTGGGTGGCTTTGATTTGCATGACAATTTACTGGCAGGACAAAACACCAACATGACTAACCTCAACAACGCATTGACTGCTTTTTACCAAACGACTGTGAATTTAGGCGTTGCCGATTTGGTCACATCATTTACGGCATCAGACTTTGGGCGCACGCTGACATCGAATGGCGATGGCTCTGATCATGGTTGGGGCAGCCATCACATCGTTGTGGGTGGCGCAGGTGCAGTCAAAGGCAAAGAATTTTACGGCTACGCGCCACCTGTCAGTGTAACGGACACCGCCAGCGCTAACGACCAATGGCATGTTGGTCAAGGACGCTTACTACCAACAACGTCCGTTGACCAATATGCTGCCACTTTAGCGACCTGGTTCGGCGTCAATCCTATTCCGCCTGCGGTAGGTGCATTAAGTGAACTTGATGAAATTCTGCCGAATCTGCGTAACTTTGGTTCTACCGTTGGTAGCATTTCATATCCTAAAAATATGGGGTTTATGCAGGCGCCATAACAGTGCATACTGTAGGCTCCTCAATAATTTTTGGAGACCTACAGATGAAACGTAAACGAAGCAACAAAACCTCGGATTTCATGTCCGTAACGACAGCGTCAAACAACCACCCTTCTTCTTTTGCTGCTGCTTCTTCTTCTTCTTCTTCTTCTTCTTCTTCTTCTTCTGCTTCTGCTTCTGCTTCTGCTTCTGCTTCTGCTTCTGCTTCATCTTCTTCCCGACCTTCGCGTTCTTCTGTCCCCCCCCCAAAATCCACATCAAAACCTCTTAGCAAGACAAGCGCTAAGCACTATGCCGTCATAGGCGCTGGTATTG
>JAYUCJ010000126.1:0-27184 GCA_043740415.1 Polaromonas sp.
TCTAGATCGACATGTCGACAACGATTCTGCTGCTGCTTTCTTGGCTACTTCGCTTGGCTTGAAATCGTTTCAACAGCTAATGGTGACATAGCCTAAATTAATAGCAAAATATAGGTCATAATAACTTAATATGACCCCCAAAATCAGACGAATCGCCCACTTGGACATGGATGCTTTCTACGCATCCGTGGAGTTGTTGCGCTATCCGCAGCTCAAGGGGTTACCGGTTGTCATCGGCGGGGGGCGGCGCAAGGTGGACGAGGCGATTGAGCAGCTAGCCGAGGGGCAGACCCGGGCTGATATTCCTGTGGATGCCTTTGCTCGGCTGAAGGATTATGCGGGGCGGGGGGTGATTACGACGGCTACTTATGCGGCGCGGCAGTTTGGGGTGGGGTCGGCTATGGGGCTGATGAAGGCGGCCAAGCTGTGCCCGCAGGCCGTTGTGCTGCCGGTGGATTTTGACCAGTATCGGCATTTCTCGCGGATGTTTAAGGAGACGATTCTTGAATTCACCCCGCTGATGGAAAACCGGGGGGTGGACGAGGTGTATATCGACTTCACCGATGTGCCGGGTGGGCAACGGCAGGGCGGTAGGGCGCTGGCAAAGTTGATCCAGCAGACGATTTTTGAGCGCACGGGGTTGACCTGCTCTGTGGGGGTGGCACCCAACAAGCTGCTTGCCAAAATGGCCAGCGAGTTCAACAAACCCAACGGTATTTCGGTTGTTTTAGAGCAAGACCTGCAAACCAGTATCTGGCCGCTGACGTGCCGAAAAATCAACGGTGTCGGCCCGAAAATGGATGAAAAGCTCATCAACAATGGCATCACCACCATCGGTGAACTGGCGGCCAAGGATGAAGCGTGGCTGGTCGCCAACTTTGGCAAAAGCACGGGAGCATGGCTGCACCGGGCCAGTTGGGGGCAGGACGACAACCCGATTTCCCTGAACAGCGAGCCGGTATCCATCAGCCGCGAAACCACGTTTGACCGTGACCTGCACGCTGTACGCGACAAGGCCGAGCTGGGCGCGATTTTTACCGAGTTGTGCGACAAGCTGGCCGGCGACCTGCAGCGTAAAGGCTATTTGGGCAAAACCATCGGCATCAAGCTGCGTTACGACGACTTCAAAGGCGCGACGCGCGACCAGACACTGGACGTTTACACAGCTGACCCCAAAACCATACGCCAAGTGGCGGGACTGTGCTTGAAGCGCATCCCGCTGACCAAACGTCTGCGTTTGCTGGGGGTGCGGGCGGGTGGTTTGGTGACATCGGACGGGGAACTGGAGCGAGGCGTGGGCAATTCACAGCAGAATTTTGAGGAAGAAGGGCAAGATTTAGTCACGCAGATGTTAGAAAAAGACGATTTAAAGGGTGATTCGATAAAGTTTTTGTAAAAAGTTGAATCCAAGGGTAAAGTAATTGCGTAAGAAGAATGCACATCTTTTTTTAACCTACCTAGGATAGTCAACATGAAACATTCAAGCGCATCATCAACCGCCTTGCTGAGCACAAAAACAGCGATAAAGGTAACGGCTCTAACTGCGGGGCTGCTTTTGGGCGTATCTGCCCAAGCGGATACCGGCAAATTGCTGCTCACAGGTGGCGTCAGCAGCATTGACGGTGCGGCGGGTGGTGGGTTGACGCCCTGGGCGGTCATTGGCAGCAATGCGACAGATGGCGAAATCGGCGTCAGCGCCAACGTCACCGCCGCAAAAACGCAAGACTATGGTTTGAAAACTTACGGCGCGGCGATAGGTATCAAAAACCGTGTTGAATTGTCCTTAGCGCGACAAGATTTTGACGCATCGCCTGCGATTGCCCTCAACGGCATTGCACCTTTCGGCGTGACACCGGGGCAGCACATCAACATGGACATCATTGGCGCAAAAGTGCGCATTGCGGGTGACGCGGTGCTGGACAGCGACTCCTTGATGCCGCAAATCGCTGTGGGTGTGGAGTACAAATCGGTGAAGCCGGGCTCGATTGGCTCAGTGTTGGACTTTTTGGGAACCAAAACTACTGGAACAGATGTGTATGTAAGCGCCACCAAGCTGTTTTTAGCGCAAGGCGTGCTGGTCAACGCCACGCTGCGTTCTACCAATGCGAACCAAAACGGTTTGCTCGGGTTTGGCTCGGGCGCGCCGGGTAAAAACACCCGTTCTATAGTGCCAGAGTTTTCTATCGCGTATTTGTTGAGTAAAAACGTCGCCATTGGTGCGGAATACCGTGGCAAACCGAACAATTTAGAAGCTTTAGGTCGTGCTGCGGGCTTGGGTGGCGGGCTAAAAGAAGAGGCTTGGAAAGATGTGTTTGTGGCGTGGGCACCTAGCAAAAACGTGTCCTTGACGTTGGCCTATGTGGATTTGGGTCGCATCATTCCGGGCATCACACCGAAACGACAAACAGGGGTGTATTTGTCGGGGCAGGTTGCGTTTTAAAGCGCAGTTCGCCGTATTCGCAAAAACCTTCTAGAACTACTCAATTCCACATTCTTCTTTAGGAAATATCATGAAAAAAACAATCCTCATCGCTTCTCTGGCTTTCGCTTCTGTGTTGACTGGCTTGGCGTCCACAGCATCCGCACAATCGATGAATTCAAATTCAGCCTTGTACCAAGCCTTTGGCGAAAAAGCCGGCTTGGTCAAGCTGATGGACGACTTTGTGCCGCGCCTGCAGGCCGATCCGCGTTTGGCAGAAGCGTTTAAAAAAGCCAATGTGGCAAACTTGAAAATGCAATTGGTGAATCAAATCTGCCAGGTTTCAGGCGGCCCGTGTGAGTACAAAGGTGCAGACATGAAAACTGCGCACAGCAGTATGGACATCACTAAAACGGATTTCAACGCCTTGGTCGAAGTGCTGCAAAAGTCCATGGACGCACAAGGCATTGCCTTCAGTAGCCAAAACCAGCTCTTGGCCAAGTTAGCACCGATGCACAGAGATGTGATCACGGTGAAATAAAGGGTAAATTGATGTCAAAGCTTGTAAAAGCGGCTTGACGTAAACTTACTATTAACTTACATTGAAACCTCTGGGAAGGAGGTTTCAATGATCCACCATCTATGGCATCCTGTTTCGCTCAAAATGCTGCAGCGTATCAAAAAATGGCATGTCGCGCACAAAGCTGAACACCCTTTTGAATACCAGTTGCTGGACGGCATGTTGATCCTGTGGGTCATGTCATGGGTGGGTTGGCTACCCGCTATTGCGTTGGATGAAGCGTGGTTGCTGCCGTTGTGTATGCTGGGCATGACTTTGCCCAATGTGTATATCGGCTGGCGTGTCGAAGCGCACAACCAGCAGCGTCTCAAGTGTGACTGGCTGAATCAGCTTGAATAATTTATAGTCAGCAGATGACTCATTTAAGCTGCTTTAACTTTTCCACCACCGAACACATTGCCCACCTGGTGCTCAATCGCCCCGAGGCGATGAACACCATGAACCCCACCTTTTGGCGAGAGCTGGACGAAGTCTTGACCCACGTTCAGCGTGACGGCACGGCACGTGCTATGGTGATATCCAGCACAGGAAAGCATTTCAGTGCGGGTATGGCACTGGAAACGTTTTCAAATGCCATACAAATGGATGACCAAAGCCCGGAAGGCCGGGCTGCTATTTTTGACTCATTGACAGATTTGCAAGCGACGTTCACAAAGTTAGAGTCACTGCGTATTCCCGTCATCGTGGCGATTCAAGGCGGCTGCATTGGCGGTGCGGTTGACATGGTCACGGCATGCTGCATTCGCTACGCGACCAAAGACACTTTTTTCTGTATTCAAGAAATCAACATCGGCATGGTGGCAGATGTAGGTACGTTGCAACGTTTGCCTAAACTGATGCCCGAAGCCGTGGTGAAAGAACTGGCGTATACCGGCAGACGTTTGAAGGCTGACAAAGCGCTGATGTATGGCTTGGTGAATGAAGTTTTTGAAACTAACGACGAGATGCTGACCGCAGCGATGCAATGCGCCAAAGAAATCGCCAGCAAAGCACCGATTGCTATTTGGGGGACGAAACAAGCGATTCATTACGCGCGCGATCATTCCGTAGAAGATTCTCTCAAACAAATGGCTTGGCTGCAGGGCGCGATCTGGAGCAACGCGCATGTGCGCGAAGCCATTGTTGCGGCGAAAGAAAAGCGCACAGCGCAGTTTCCTGCGCTTGCGCCTTTGACACCGTTTGCTAATTTATAAAACCAGCCATGAACGATATGAACGAGTTACTTGATCGCTTTTAACGTCGCCAAATACGCCACCACATCTTCGCGGTCTTGTGTGTTGTCCATGGCGTAACCCATGCGCTGACCCGGTATCAGCGCTTCAGGGTTTGTCAACCAAGCGGTCAAAGTATCACGATTCCAAACCACTTTGCTCTTGTTCAAAGCGTCTGAATACCGGTAACTTTTGATGCCACCCGCTTTGCGCCCAAACACACCCAAGTGCATGGGACCAACGCGGTTATCGTCGACGCTGTGGCATGCGCTGCATCTGGCATCGTAAATCTCTTTGCCTTTGATGGCGGAGCCAGCTGCGGCAGGGGTTGATGTTTGCGCGATGGCAAACTCAGCCCCAACCAGCAGCAAGCTACCGATGATGAAACGATAAGCTAGAGGATGCATTAAGCACCGAACGACAAAGCGCCAGCTGGCAAAGGGCGACCCAAGGCATTGGTCAAAATGCTGTAGTGCATGGTTTCGTCTGCAGCCAAACGACCCGCAATTTTTGCCAAGTCTTTGCTGCCAAACGCGGGAATCACGCCCAAGTAAGCGTTGATAGCGCCCAGCTCTAAACGTGCGGCCAGATCAAGCACATCGCCCTGATTCTTCAAGGTGTCGGCTTTGAGGGCTTTGGCATAGTCGTCAATTTTCTTTTCGGCAACGGCTGTCCCGCCCATTTTTTGAATGGTGGCAATCAAGGCATCGCGGTGACCTTTGTGGTGACTTTGGAAGGACACGGCAATGTCCAGTACTGGTTTTTGCAACAAACCGCTCATGGCGCCCAGTTGGTAGGCATTGATGGCTTCGTGCTCTAAACCCAAAGCAACGTTCAAGATGGCAACGTCTTTCGACATATCACCGCCCATCGCTTGTGCGAGTGAGTCTTTGCCAGCTAATAGCGCTACAGCGCCTGCAGAGAGCATGCCTGCGCTACCCATGAATGAGCGGCGCGAGGCAATGAGAGGTTGGGCGGTAGAGCTCAAAATAAGTGATTTCATGATGGTTTCCTTCGTGGTTAATAAGCGATTGACACATGTCTTACTAAAAAAGTAACGACGCTCTGAATACGCGGCTTGGCAAGCGATTGGATTCAAATAAATGGTGAAATTTATTTCAAATGGTTTTTTGAATCCAATTTTTGAATCCAATGGTTTGTTAGATGCGTATATTTCAGTGACAATGTAGTCATGGACGCAATACAAACCAATCAAACCGACGGTGACCTGATGACACTCCTAGACCGAATGGCCAACCAAGATGAAGCCGCTTTGAAAGCTTTGTACGATACCACGTCGTCCAAACTTTTTGGCTTGGCCTTGCGTGTGGTCAATAAGCGTGAGTGGGCGGAAGACGTGTTGCAAGAGGCTTATCTGCACATTTGGCGTGCAGCGGCTGATTACCGTGCCAGTTTGAGTCCGCCGATGGCGTGGATGGGTTTGATTGTGCGCAGCCGCGCCCTTGATTTTTTGCGTCGACGCGCCTCAGAACGCATGCATATGACGCAAGAATTGGACGATTATTTGAACGATACGATTGAAGGTGATGCCCCCAACCCCATGAACACCGCGCTGGCCAGCGAGCAAGCTTGGGCTTTGCAGCAATGCATGAATCAGCTGGACAACAAACAACGCGAAGTGGTGAGTTTGGCGTATTTGCGTGACCTCAGCCACAGCGACTTGGCTGAACAGCTCAAGCTCCCGCTGGGCACGGTGAAAACTTGGATTCGCCGTGGCTTGGAGCAGCTGCGTGGCTGCATGGCGCGTTTTGCTTGAGGTTTCAATATCATGAATCTCAGTAAATATCCTCAAACATTAGATCGCTTGGCTGCTAACTACGCGCTGGGCACGATGCGCGAAGGTGCACGGCGTCGCTTTGAAACGATTTCTCGTGAGAATGCCACCGTGCGGGCTGCAGCTTTGGTCTGGCAAGGCCGGCTGTCAGGCATGACGGAGTTGCAATCGCCCATCTTGCCTGCACCTGCGGTCTGGACGCGGATTCAAAACTTGGTGCAAGCCGAGCGCGATGCTGTGGCGATGCAACTGGCGCGGCGATCGGGTCAGGTGAATGCTGATGGCACGTTGTCTTGGCTGGGCAGTCTATGGCAAGGTCTGTGGGTATGGCGCGGCGCTGCAGCTGCTGGCGCGTTGGCTACCGTCATGGCCGTGGTGACGGGATATAGCTTGCGAGACCAGTTAGACATTCGTGGCAAACAAGTGGATGAACTGAGTGCGCAGCTCAAAGTTGCCCCGAAAATTGAATATGTGGCTGTGCTGGTTGATGCCAAATCAGCTGAGACCATGCTGGTGACATTTGATTCCAAGAGCCAAAATTTGGTGCTGCAACGTGTGGGTGACTACAAAGAAGCTAGCGACAAATCTTTACAACTCTGGGCGCTGCCTAACAGCGGTGGGCCACGGTCACTCGGCGTGCTGGGTGGCGATAAGGTGTTGCGTTTGGCAACTGCTGAGGGGGATGTGAAGCAAGTGCCAACATTGGCCATCAGCTTAGAACCCAAAGGTGGCGTGCCAAGTGCGGGTGGTCCAACGGGACCGGTGCTGTTCAAAGGCGCGTTGATTCAAAAGGTGATTTAAAAGATTTTAGTGCTTGTCAAAAACTTGTTAAAAGTTATTGCCGCGCTGTTCTAATATTCTGCGGCACAGCTTGCGGGTAGCTGGTGCGAAACGGGTTGATGTCCAGCCCACCACGCCGTGTATAACGCGCATAGACGCTGAGTTTGATGGGTTTACAGCGTGTCCAAATATCCATAAAAATGCGCTCAACGCATTGCTCATGAAACTCGTTGTGATTGCGGAAACTGACAATATATTGCAACAGACTGCCTTGGTCGATTTGCGGCCCCTCGTAGCTGATGCGCACGCTGCCCCAATCGGGTTGCCCTGTGACCAAGCAATTGCTTTTGAGCAGGTTGCTGGTGAAAACTTCGCTCACGGGTGCTTCGTCAAACGCTGCCGTTAACAAGGCTGGCGTGGGTGATGAGCCTGGTGCGCTTTCCTGGCATTCAATGTCGAGTCTGTCCAAATTCAAGCCATCCAGCTCGTGAATCGGTTCACGGTCAAACAATTCTGGCAACAAAATTTTCACACCCACGGATGATTGCACGGGACTTGCACCCAAAGCTGTATTGGTTTGCTGCCAAACCGCTGCGTTCACATCCGCTCGGATACACGTTGCCACGGCAGCAGCGTCCGTAAACGGCGAATTGTTGAAGCTGTTCAAATACAGTTTGAACGATTTGCTTTCTATGATGTTGAAGCTATCGGACGGCACAGTGATATGGGCAATCGCCACTTGCGGTTTGCCGCGTGGGTTGAGCCAGCTTAGCTCGAACGCTGTCCACAAATCAGCGCCGAAAAAAGCGGGTGCGCCAGCTATGCCAATCTCGTAGCGCTTGCCTGCGCGTGGAATGGGGAATAGCAACGAAGCATCGTAATGGTCAACATACGCTGACTGCTTGCCTAATTGCGATTGTTCTGGTGTGTTCATGCGGCTTGATTTCTGCGAAACACAAATCTTTCTTGCGTGGATACATCCACAGCGCAGACATAGCCTGCTAGATTGAATTTCTTTAACTTCTCAGGTGTGGTAATGCGATTCAAAACAATATAGCGTGCCATCAAACCACGCGCTTGTTTGGCGAAAAAACTGATGACTTTGAATTGGCCATTCTTTTCGTCTTCAAAGACGCATTCAATCACACGGGCATTCAAAGCGTCAACTTTGACCGATTTGAAATACTCTTGCGAAGCGAGGTTAATGACGACATCAGCGTTCACCTCTTGCAGCCGCTCATTGATGTGTTCAGTGATTTGAGTTCCCCAAAAACCGTACAAATTCTTATGTGCTGTTTTACCGATTTTTGTGGCCAGGGCAGAACCCATCTCTAAACGATACGGTTGCATCAAATCCAAAGGACGCAGCACGCCATACAAACCGCTGAGCATGCCTAGGTGCTGCTGCGCCCAGTTGAGGTCGTCCACACTCAATGTAGCGGCTTGCAGGCCAGTGTAAACATCGCCATCAAACGCCAAAATCGCCTGCTTGGCGTTGTCGGCTGTGTATTCAGGCTGCCAGGCTTTGAAGCGCGTAACGTTGAGTTTTGCCAATTCGTCGCTGATACTCATCAACTCAGACAACTTCTTAGCCGACAATTTGCGTGCCGTTGCCACCAATTTGGGTGGTTGCTGCACAAAATGCGGCAAAGTGTGCGCCAAGTTGGCCAGATGGCTGGCTTGCTCAGCGACAGGTGCGTAATTCAGCGACTTGGCTGGCGATAAAAGAAAAATCACGCCAATTGACCCAGTCTTTTTGTATTTGACTTTAACTTAATTAACCGTAGACTTATTCGACCTTGGCTTTAGCCCGCAATTCTTCTTGGAATTTCGCCAATTTTTGCTGTGTCAGTTGTTGTGAAATTTGTGGTTTCACTTCTTCAAATTTTGGCAACTGCGCGGTGCGCACATCGTCCACACGGATGATGTGGTAGCCGAATTGAGACTTCACAGGCGCAGCGCTGGTTTGGCCTTTGGCTAATTTGAGCAGAGCTTCGGCAAATTCAGGCACGTAGTTGCTTGGGTTGGCCCAATCCAAATCGCCACCCTTGGCGCCAGAGCCGCTGTCTTTGCTCAGTTTTTTGGCCAAATCTTCAAATTTTTGACCTTTTTTCAAGCTATCCATCACACCTTTGGCTTCGGTTTCTTTTTCTACCAAAATGTGGCGCGCTTTGTATTCTTTGCCGCCGTTAGCCGCTGCAAATTTGTCGTATTCGGCTTTCAAATCAGCATCGGTGACGGGGCTGGTTTTTTGGAAATCAGCGAACAATTGGCGAATCAAAATGGTTTGGCGCGCTAGCTCCATTTGTGCTTTGTAGTCGTCTGTCGCTGCCAAACCGCGCTTTTCAGCTTCTTGAATGAAGATTTCACGGGCGATCACTTCGTCTTTGATTTGGGCTTTGACTTCAGGCGTCACAGGACGGCCAGATTTGGCGACTTCTGCAGCCAAAACTTCAACACGAGCATTAGGCACAGCTTTGCCATTGACGATAGCCACGTTTTGCGCAATAGCAGCATTAGAGATCAATAAAATAGCGCCAACTGCGGCGGTTAATAGGTGTTTTTGTACATTTTTCTTCATGAAATATCCTTGAATTGTGTAAAAGTATTAAAAAGTGATGAATTTAAGCTAATTTAAGTGCTAAATATGGCTCTAGCCGGTGTATTTATTGCCTAAGTTGCTATTAAAAATATAGTGAATGTATATAGGTTTATATTGGTTTGATAATTTCGATCGCCAAGGCATGCAAGCCTTGGTCAATGAAATCTTGCACTGCATCATACACAAGCCGGTGGCAGGCCACGCGGCTTTGAGATGTAAAGAAAGGTGAAGCTATTTGCACTCTGAAATGGGTGCCAAAGTCTGTACCGTTAGAGCCGACGTGTCCCGCATGGGCAGCGCTTTCGTCAATTACGACCAAATGTGTGGGGGTGAGCCGCTCATTTAAGCGAATCGTCAAGTGGCCAGCGTTGATTTTTAGGGCCGTATTCATTACAGTGGTCATGGTTATTTAGCTTGCTTCACCATCTTTGGGTTGCAAGTATTTGGCAATATAAATGCCTTGCGCGAGGATGAAAACCAGTGGGAAAACGTAGCCCCAGACTTTGAAGTTCACCCACTGCTCAGTCGTATAAAAGTAAGCGACATAGGCATTCACAACAGCCATTGCCAAACTATAAACAATCCAAGCAACGGTTAAATTGCGCCAAACTAGCTCTGGCAGCGTCATTTGCGCGCCCAACATGGTTTTGAGAAAGTTCTTTTTGTACACCCACAGCGCAATGCCCAAAGCCAGCGCCATGCAGCTGTACAGCACGGTGGGTTTAATTTTGATGAAGCGTTCGTCGTGAAAGCCCAGCGTCAGAGCGCCAAAGCCTAAAACCAGTGCCAAAGTGACTTTGTGCATGGTGGCAAGTCTGCCGTCCAGCTTGTAAAAAATCGCCATTTGCACAACGGTAGCAGCCATGATGACGGCGGTGGCGGTGTAAATGTCGTAAGTTTTGTAGGCGACGAAAAACAGCAGAATGGGTAGGAAATCGAGTATTTGCTTCATAGCTTTCAATTATCGCGCTTAAATAACAACAAGAACGCTCAGGTTAATAGCCCCAATTTAGCGGGGCTTGAAGTTCAGCGACGCTGAATTCATGCAGTAGCGCTGCCCCGTGGGCGCTGGGCCATCAGGGAAGACGTGTCCTAAGTGTGCCCCACAGTCGGCACAATGTACTTCGGTGCGTTTGCTCCATAGCATGCCGTCCACCTTGGTGCCGACGGCTTCGTTTGACAGTGGCGCGTAATAGCTGGGCCAGCCAGTGCCGCTGTCGTATTTAGTGGTGGAGTCAAACAAGTCTTTGCCGCAGCAAACGCAACTGTAAATGCCACTTTGCTTGTTTTCGGCGTATTTTCCGCTAAACGCCCGTTCGGTCGCTTCGTGACGAGTCACGTCAAAGGCCAAAGTTTCGGCGGCACCAGTTTTTTGGCGCTCAGCCAACAGGGCTTTCCATTCGGCGTCGGTTTTTTGGATCGGATAGGTCATGTTTTTGCACTTAAGTCCAGCATATGCTTGGAATATGGGGTATCGGGTGACTTTAACAAGAATCTTTACATTCTTCTGTTACCAATTTAGGCCTTAAAAGTCAACCAAGTTTGGCTGTTATGGGTTAATGTGAGTGTACAAGTAGACGTATTAAAGGAGTTAGTTATGTCATACATTCGTAAAGTAGGAATTTTAAGTGGTTTGGCTGCCGCAGCCGTTGTCCTTACAGGTTGTGTTGTTGCTCCAGCGCCGTATTACCAATCGCGTGTGGCTGTCATGCAGCCGGGCGTTTCAGTGAGCGCAAACGTTGAGTATGTGCAAACTGCGCCGCCAGCGCCTTACACAGAAGTTGTCACGGTGTCACCAGGAGTTGGTTTTGTGTGGACACCCGGGCTGTGGTATTGGTCTGGCGGACGCCATGTGTGGCGCTCTGGCGTGTGGTCTCGCCCGCCGGCAGGTTACAGCACTTGGAACAATGGTGGCTGGTACAACACGCCGGGTCGCGGTTGGTACCACAGCGGCGGATACTGGCGCTGAAATAAAAGGACTTCAAACTCGGGGCAAATTTTTTACGGACTTGCCTTTTTTGAGTGATACTATTCGTTGAAATCTTTAAAACGAGGAGTATGACCATGTTAGGTTTGATGCAAAATCAGCCGCTGCTGATTTCAAGTTTGATTGAGTTTGCCGATCGGCATCACGGTGAAGGTGAAATCGTTTCGCGTCGTGTAGAGGGCGATTTACATCGCTATACCTACAAAGATTTAGCGACTCGTTCTCGTCAAGTGTCGAACGCTTTGGATGCCATGAACATCGGCTTCAGCGACCGCGTGGCCACACTAGCTTGGAACGGTTACCGCCATTTGGAGTTGTATTTTGGGGTGAGTGGTTCTGGTCGTGTGCTGCACACGCTCAACCCGCGCTTGCACCCAGATCAAATCACTTGGATAGCCAACCATGCCGAAGACACGGTTTTGTGTTTTGATATGAGCTTTTTGCCTATTGTCAAAGCCATTCATAGTCGCTGCACCACCATCAAGCATTTTGTGGCGCTGTGCGATGCGGACAAGCTGCCCGCAGACAGTGGCATTCCCGGGTTGGTGAGTTATGAGGCTTGGATCGGTGCGCAGTCCAGCCAGTACACCTGGCCTTCCTTTGATGAAAATTCTGCTTCGAGCATGTGCTACACCAGTGGCACAACGGGCAACCCCAAAGCCGCGCTGTACAGCCATCGCTCCACCGTGTTGCATGCGCTCGCAGGTGCTTTGCCTGATGCGTTAAGCATGAGTGCACGTGATTGCGTGCTGCCCGTGGTACCCATGTTCCACGTCAATGCGTGGGGGCTGCCTTATTCAGCTGCCATGACAGGTGCAAAACTTGTGTTCCCCGGACCTGCCATGGATGGCAAATCAATTTTTGATTTGATTGAATCCGAAAAAGTCACCTTTGCCGCGGGCGTGCCTACTGTCTGGCAGATGATGCTGGCTCACATGCAGGCTATTGGTCAGCGGTTCTCGACACTCAAGCGCACGGTCATTGGTGGCTCGGCTTGCCCACCTGCGATGATCACAGCTTTCAACGACGACTATGACGTCGAGGTGCTGCACGCTTGGGGAATGACGGAAATGTCGCCACTGGGGACCGTGTGTACGCTCAAAAACAAGCATCTTACGATGTCGTTAGACGAAAAAATGAACGTACGCCTCAAGCAAGGACGTGGCATTTTTGGCGTTGATATGAAAATTGTCGACGATCAAGGCCGTGAGTTGCCATGGGACGGCGTTGCATATGGTGATTTACTGGTCAAAGGGCCTTGGGTCATCAGCGAATATTTCAAAGGAGAGGGTGGCTCACCGTTGGTGGATGGTTGGTTCCCTACAGGCGATGTGGCCAAAATTGATGCTGAGGGCTACATGCAAATCACCGACCGCAGCAAAGACGTCATCAAATCCGGCGGTGAATGGATCAGTTCTATCGATGTGGAAAACATTGCCATGGCGCATCCCGCTGTTGCAATGGCCGCATGCATCGGCATGAAGCACCCCAAGTGGGATGAGCGTCCCATCATCGCTGTCGTCAAGAAGCCCGGAGCCGAGGTGTCGCGCGACGAACTGCTCAAGTTTTATGAAGGCAAAACGGCCAAATTCCAGATTCCAGATGATGTTGTCTTTGTCGATGCCATTCCTTTGGGTGGAACCGGCAAGATGCAAAAAACCAAATTGCGCGAGACCTTGAAGGACTATAAATTACCGCAAAGTTAATGATGCATTTAGTCACATTGGCGATAGTTCTAGGGCAATCCCTGAGTGTCATTTTCCGAAACAGGGTTAATCTTTGCAATTGTTAGTATGCAGTTTGTGCTTTTGTATAAGGAAATTTAAAATGAAATTTACAGTTAAGTTTGTTGCAGCTTGTGTAGCTGTGGTCTGTGCTGGTGCGGCCTATGCGCAAAAAGGCGAAACCGTCAAAATCGCATTTATTGATCCCTTGTCTGGCCCTTTTGCCAATGTTGGTCAAAACCAATTGAAAAGTTGGCAATTTGCTGCAGAACAATTGAGTGGTGCTAAAAACCCTGCTGGTGTGAAATTTGAAGTGACCGGGTTTGACAACAAAGGCTCTCCCCAAGAAAGCTTGAACTCGCTCAAAGCGGCCACTGATCAAGGTTTCAGGTATATCACCCAAGGCAACGGCTCAGGTGCAGCTTTGGCATTGTCGGATGCTGTGCAAAAACACAATGATCGCAATCCTGGAAAAGAAATTGTTTTTTTGAATTACGCAGCTGTTGACCCGGCGCTGACCAACGAAAAATGCAGCTACTGGCATTTCCGTTTAGATGCAGACACGACCATGAAAATGGAAGCGTTGACAGCGTTCATGAAAGACCAGCCTAAGGTAAAAAAAGTTTATCTGCTGAACCAAAACTACTCGCATGGTCAGCAAGTATCGAAATATTTCAAGGACAATATCGCGCGTAAACGCCCTGATGTACAAATCGTGGGCGATGAGTTGCACCCGATTGGTCAAGTCAAAGATTTTGCACCTTATGTGGCGAAAATCAAAGCGTCGGGCGCTGATAGCATTGTCACCGGTAACTGGGGTGCAGATTTAACCTTGCTCGTCAAAGCACTCAACGATGCCGGCTTGAAGTTGCCTATGTACACCTATTACGCCGGTGTGACAGGTACACCAACAGCGCTGGCAGCTGGCGGCGACAGTGAAGTCTATGTGGTGGCATATGCACATTCAAACCAAACAGGTGAAATTGGTCAGATGTCGGCTGATTTTAAGAAAAAATTCAACGATGATTATTACACCTATGCAACCTATAACGGCATCAATTTGATGGGTGCTGCGATTGCGAAAGCAAAATCACAAGACCCTGTGAAAGTTGCCGCAGCCATGAGTGGCTTGAGTGTGAAAAGTCATTCCGGTGAAGTTCAAATGCGTAAGAGCGACCACCAGTTGCAGCAAAGCATGTACATCACCAAGTGGCAAAAAGTCGATAAGAAAAACGCTTACAGCGTAGAAAACACGGGCTACACCTTTGTGCCGATCAAGCAGCTAGACCCATATGTTTCAAGCACGCCAACCAGTTGCCAAATGAAGCGACCTGCTTGATTAACTTAGTCGCAGAAACGACTAAAAATACGCCGGGGTGATGTGATATTCCCTCGGCGTTTTTAATTTCAAATCAAAAATATGGTGTGATTCAAAAAGAGTGAATGAATTCACCAAGTAAAGAATTAATAAATTAGAGAGATCAAGCATGGAGTTTTTTTCAATTTCTTTGCTAAACGGTTTGAGCTATGGCTTGCTGCTGTTTATGCTGAGTTCGGGGTTAACGCTTATTTTCAGCATGATGGGTGTGCTAAATTTTGCGCATGCTTCTTTCTATATGCTGGGTGCATATTTTGCTTACAGCGTTACCGAGCTGATTGGCTTTTGGCCTGCATTGATCATCGCGCCTATACTGGTTGGGTTGTTGGGAGCCGCGTTTGAAAAATACTGCTTGCGTCGTGTGCATAAATTTGGGCACGTGCCAGAGCTGTTGATCACCTTTGGGCTCAGCTATATCTTGCTTGAAATGGTGCAGCTGGTGTGGGGGCGCAGCTCGGTTGATTACCGCGTTCCAGCTGAGTTAAGTGGGCCCTTGTTCACCTTGTTTGGCACCCAGTTTCCGATTTACCGTGGGTTCATGATGCTGGTGGCTTTGTTGATGCTATTGGCAGTCTGGCTCTTGCTCACACGCACACGTATTGGCTTGGTCATCCAAGCTGCCCTAACGCATCCAGATACGGTTGAATCTTTAGGGCACAACGTACCTCGTGTATTCATGTTGGTGTTTGGCGGAGGCGCTGCTTTAGCGGGCTTGGCTGGGGTCATTGGTGGTAATGCTTTTGTTACCGAGCCCGGGATGGCCGCGACGGTCGGGTCGGTCATATTCGTTGTCGTTGTTGTAGGCGGTATGGGCTCTTTGGCGGGTGCATTTTTGGCGTCGCTTTTGATTGGTATCGTGCAAACCTTCGCCGTAGCTATTGACAGCTCATTGATGGGAGCAGCGCAAATGTTGGGTGCGAATGTGACTCCTCAGACTTTTGGCTATGCCATATTGAAATTAAAAATAAGCCAAATTGCACCCATCATGCCCTATGTCTTTTTGGTGCTGATATTGATCTTTCGACCCAAGGGTCTTTTGGGTACGAGAGAGGGATAAATCATGGAAAAATCCAAATCATTTAATCGAGGTCGATTTATTGTGTGGTCTGGCTTTGCGCTGGTCTTAAGCGTCGTGCCCTTGTTATTTACGAGCAGTCTCAGCCACACTATGCTGAGTCAAATGGGTATTGCCATCATTGTGTGCTTGAGCTACAACATGTTATTAGGGCAGGGTGGTATGTTAAGTTTTGGTCATGCTGTGTATTCGGGCATGGGCTCTTTTTTGGCGATACACACGCTGAACATGGTATCTGGTGGTTGGCCATTGCCTGTGAGTTTGACACCCATTGTCGGTGGTATTGCGGCGATGCTTGTTGCTGTTGTATTAGGCTGGGTCACCACCAAAAAAGCAGCGACTCCTTTTGCCATGATTACATTGGGTATTGGCGAACTGGTGTGGGCCATGTCCTTGATGTTCCCAGAGTTTTTTGGTGGCGAAGGTGGTGTGTCAGGTAACCGTATTGCTGGTGGTAAACCATTTGGCATCACGTTTGGACCGCAAATAGAGTTGTATTACTTGATTGCGATTTACACCTTTGTTTGTACGGGTTTGATGTTCGCATTTACACGTACGCCTTTGGGGCGGATGCTGAATGCGGTTCGCGATAACCCAGAGCGCGTTGAATTTGTCGGTTATGACACGCAGCGCGTTCGTTACATTGCTTTTATCATTGCAGCTTTTTTTGCGGGAATTTCCGGTGGTCTTGCCGCCCTCAATTTCGAAATTGTGACTTCCGAAGTAGTCAGTGGTTACAGGTCTGGTGCCTATTTGTTGTTTACTTTTTTAGGTGGTGCGACTTTCTTTTTTGGACCTATTTTGGGTGGTATTTTGATGGTACTGGCCTTCGTTCTACTGAGCGAGTTAACCAAAGCATGGTTGCTCTATTTGGGTTTGATTTTCATGTTGATGGTGATGTTTGCACCGGGTGGCTTGGCAAGCTTGATTATGATGAATGTGCAGGTAGCCTCCTATGGAAAACTCAAACCAATGCTGGGCAAATATCTCGTGCTTTTTTTATCCGGCATGGTGGTGCTTTTGGGCGCTGCAGCCATGGTGGAAATGGTCTATCACTTGCAGCTCAACCAAGCACTAGGGCCAGAGCTCACATTTATGCGCGTTGGATTGAATGCCAAAAGTGCAACAAGTTGGTTGGGTGCTTTGGCCGTGTTGCTCGCTGGTTTGTCGGTGTTTGAAGTCACACGCAAGCGTTTTGCTCTTCAATGGGGTCAGGCACAAGAATTTATTGGCAAAGAAATCAAACGAAAGGAGTCAGCATGAGCTCCTATGCTTTGCAGCTTAAAGATCTGCGTAAAAGCTTTGGCAAGAGTGAAATTATTCGTGGTGTGAATTTGGATGTTCCGGTCGGCGAAAGGCTGGCCATCATCGGACCGAATGGTGCTGGTAAGTCGACTTTGTTTAATTTAATCAGTGGTCGGTTTGAGCCCACAAGTGGCGATGTCTTGCTACATGGTCAACGCATCAATGGAAAGAAACCTTTTGAAATCAATCGAATGGGTTTATCGCGCAGTTTTCAAATCACCAATATTTTCCCTAAATTGAGTGTGTTTGAGAATTTACGCTGCAGCGTGCTGTGGAGTCTGGGTTATAAATACACGTTTTTAAAATTTTTAGCGGACTTGGACGACGCGAATGCTAGGACAGAAGAGTTAATGGCTATGATCAAACTAGAAAAAAAGCGCGATGTGCTGGCAACGAATTTAACCTATGCCGAACAACGTGCTTTGGAAATTGGCGTGACCATTGGCGGCGGAGCCAGTGTCATCTTGCTTGACGAGCCTACGGCGGGGATGAGCAAAACCGAGACAACGCGGTTTATCAGCCTGATCAAAGAAGTGACAGTTGGTAAAACTTTGTTGACAGTTGAGCACGACATGGGGGTTGTGTTTGGTTTGGCAGACAAAATTGCGGTCGTTGTTTATGGTGAAGTGTTGGCTTACGATACGCCAGAAGCTGTTCGCGCCAATCAACGTGTGCAAGAGGCCTATTTGGGCACGTCCACTTCTGACGAGGGCGCACAACATGCTTGAAATTAGTAATCTGCACGCGTATTATGGGAAAAGTCATGTTTTGCATGGTGTGACTTTTCAAATCCAGCCTGGTGAAATCGTGGCATTACTTGGTCGCAATGGGTCAGGGAGGTCTACGACTGCCAAAGCGATCATGGGTTTGGTGGATTGGGAGGGCGATCTTTCATGGAAAGGTGAAGGACTTAAGGGTAAAAAAGCTTTTGAGATCGCGCACATGGGTGTCGGATATGTGCCTGAAAACCGCGATATTTTCCCAACTTTGACTGTGCGTCAAAACTTGCTCTTGGGGCAAAAGGGCACTGTTAAAGGCAGTCGATGGTCGTTTGACGATATGTTTGCCATGTTTCCGCGACTTAAAGAGCGTGAACATACAGAGGCAGGGGTGCTCTCTGGGGGGGAACAACAGATGCTGACGCTTTGTCGCACCTTGATGGGTGATCCAGACCTCATCATCATTGATGAGCCCACAGAAGGCTTAGCGCCCAAAATTGTGGAGTTAGTTGGGCAATATCTCAAAACGCTTCGTTCAAAAGGGGTTTCAGTTTTGTTAATCGAACAGAAATTAACCATTGCCATGGCCATTTCAGACCGTGCTTTGGTCATGGGGCATGGCAGTATTGTTTTTGCTGGCACGCCAGATTCATTACGCCAAGATGCAGCAATTCGGAAAGAATGGCTCGAAGTTTAGATCTCAATTTCTAAAGCTTGTCCCTAGGGGGACATTTTGAATTTTCGATTCAATAAATTGACACTACAATATCAAAAAAAGAACGATCGTTCTATTTTGTTGGTTTTATAGCTCTTGAAGGAACAACAGCATGACAGCTCAATACAAAGTCCATGGAAGCGTGGCGGTTATCACTTTAGACAATCCTCCTGTCAACGGGCTGGGCTTGGCAACTCGACAAGGTATCACCGATGGTTTGGCGAAAGCAAGCAGTGATGCAACAGTCACTTCAATTGTCATCACCGGCGCAGGCAAGGCTTTTTCTGGTGGTGCAGATATCAAAGAATTCGGCAGCCCAAAAGCGCTACAAGAGCCGAATTTGTTGAGTGTCATTTTGGCCGTTGAAAATTCATCTAAGCCTGTGGTTGCCGCAATGCACAGCGTAGCAATGGGCGGTGGTTTGGAGTTGGCTTTGGGTTGCCACTACCGTATTGCTGCGCCCGGTTGCAGCATTGCTTTGCCTGAAGTGAAGCTGGGCTTGATTCCTGGCGCAGGTGGCACGCAAAGGCTGCCACGCGTGTTAGGCGTTGAAACGGCTTTGAATATGATGGTTAGCGGTGAGCCGGTGAAAAGTGAGTTATTAGCGCAATCACCAGGTCAAAAACTGTTTGATAAGTTGTCGGCTTCGCCTGAAACTTTGGTCGAAGAAGCGATGGCTTTTGCGCAGTCTGTTGCAGCTATTCGTCCTATGCCTTTGGTACGTAATTTGCCCTGTAAGCATCCTTTGGGCGATGCTTATTTCGGTTTCGCCGGCAACATGGTCAAAGGCATGTCGAAAAACTACCCTGCACCCATGAAGTGTGTAGAGGCCGTGATTGCCGCAACCAAGCAAAAGTTTGATGCCGGTATGCGTATCGAGCGTGACTTGTTCATCAACCTCATGCTGACGCCTGAAAGCAAAGCGCTACGTCACTTATTTGTAGCTGATCGTGCCGCTTCAAAAATACCTGATGTCCCTACTGATACTCCCCAGCGAGCTATCAAATCATTAGCTGTCATTGGTGCAGGAACCATGGGTGGTGGTATTGCCATGAATTTTTTGAATGCGGGTATTCCGGTCAAGATGCTGGAAATGAAGCAAGATGCGTTAGATCGCGGCGTTGCGACTATTCGTAAAAACTACGAATCACAAGTCAAACGCGGAAAACTCAAGCAAGACAAATATGACCAACGCATGAGCTTGTTGAGCACCACGTTGAGCTACGATGATTTGACAGATGCTGATATGGTCATTGAGGCGGTTTTTGAAGAAATGGGTGTCAAAGAAGCGGTTTTCAAAGAGCTGGATCGTGTGATGAAACCAGGCGCTATCTTGGCCAGCAACACCTCAACCTTGGATTTGAACAAAATCGCCAGCTTTACCAAGCGCCCGCAAGACGTGATTGGTACGCATTTCTTCAGCCCTGCCAATGTGATGAAGCTGCTGGAAGTCGTTCGCGGTGAAAAAACGGCGAAAGACGTTTTGGCCACTGTCATGGCTTTGGGCAAGAAGATCAAGAAAACATCGGTTGTTTCCGGTGTGTGTGATGGTTTTATCGGTAATCGGATGATCGAACAATATGGACGTCAAGGCGGTTTCTTGTTGGATGAGGGCTGCACGCCAGCGCAAGTCGATAAAGCTATGGAAAATTTTGGTTTCGCCATGGGACCTTTCCGTATGGGCGACTTGGCAGGCAACGACATTGGCTGGGCAATTCGCAAGCGCCGAGTTGTTGAAAAACCAAACATGAAATACAGCAAAACCGCTGATTTGTTGTGTGAAAAAGGTCGTTTTGGTCAAAAAACGGGCGCTGGTTGGTACGACTATATCGCGGGAAAGCGTGACGCTGTGCCAAACGCTGAAGTCGTTGCCATGATTGAAGCACATCGCAAATCATTGGGCATCACACCGCGTAAGATTTCAGACGAAGAAATTGTGCAGCGCTTGGTGTACGCTTTGGTCAATGAGGGAGCGCATATCCTCGAAGAAGGTATTGCCACCAAGGCCAGCGATATCGATATGGTTTACCTCATGGGCTATGGTTTCCCAATTTACCGTGGTGGTCCTATGAACTACGCTGACCAAGTTGGTTTGTTCAATGTGGTGCAAAGCATGAATAAATTTGCACAAAACCCATTGGACGATGCTGCATTTTGGAAGCCAGCGCCTCTCTTGGCCAAGTTGGTTGCTGAAGGTAAAACCTTCAACTAAATATTAAATTAAATAATTCAATCAGCATCAATTTATTCCTAACATTTAAGGACGAAAAATCATGACATCCGCTGTAATTGTTTCTACCGCACGTACACCTCTGGCTAAAAGCTGGAAGGGTTCTTTCAATATGACGCATGGCGCAACATTAGGCGGGCATGCCGTTGAACATGCGGTCAAACGCGCAGGCATTGAAGGCGCCGAGGTTGACGACGTCATCATGGGTTGCGCCACCCCTGAGGGCGCGACTGGCGCGAACATTGCGCGCCAAGTAGTGCTTCGTGCTGGTTTGCCGATCACCACTTCGGGTATGACGGTCAATCGCTTTTGCTCTTCAGGCTTGCAAACCATTGCCCTTGCAGCGCAGCGCATCATTGCCGGTGAAGGCGATATTTATGTGGCTGGTGGCGTAGAAAGCATTTCATGCGTACAGCAGGAAATGAACACACACATGCTGGCGGATGCTTGGCTGGTGAAAAACAAACCAGAAATTTACTGGAACATGCTGCAAACTGCCGAACAAGTCGCCAAACGCTACGGCATCAGCCGTGAAGCAATGGACGAATACGGCGCAGCTAGCCAACAAAAAGCGGTTGCTGCTTTGGCTGCTGGTTTGTTTGAAGCAGAGATTGCACCAATCACCGTGACCATGGGTGTCGCAGATCCTGTCATGGGCTTGACGACCAAGCAGGTAACGATTAGCAATGACGAAGGCATTCGTGATGGCACCACCAAGGAAGGCATTGCGGGTCTGCGTTCAGCCCTGCCAGGTGGTTTGATTTCTGCAGGCAATGCCAGCCAATTCTCGGATGGCGGTGGTGCATGTGTTCTCATGAACGAGACACTTGCAGAGAAAAAAGGCTTGAAACCACTGGGCCGTTTCCTTGGTTTTGCTGTGGCAGGCTGCGAGCCTGACGAAATGGGTATTGGTCCCGTGTTCGCAATTCCTAAAGTCTTAGCTCGTCTGGGACTTAAAGTCAGTGATATTGATTTGTGGGAATTGAACGAAGCTTTTGCTGTTCAAGTTATTTATTGCCGCGACAAACTGGGTATTCCGGCTGATCGTTTGAATGTCAATGGCGGTGCGATTGCTGTGGGTCATCCTTATGGCGTCAGTGGTCAGCGCTTGACGGGCCATGCATTGATCGAGGGGAAGCGCCGTGGTGCCAAGCGTGTAGCGGTGACCATGTGTATTGGTGGTGGTATGGGTGCTTGCGGTATTTTCGAAGTACTTTAATATTTAAAAACTATATAAAATATTAAAAAAGAAGTTTTCAACGCAACCCATGAGCTTAAGAGTATGAGTTTAAAAATATGAGTTTACGAAGAACCCTAGATTTTTTACTCTACCAATGGTTAGATGTTGAATCGCTGAACAAACGCGAGCGATTTACCGATCACTCACGCGAAACCTTTGATGCGGTCTTGGATACTTGCGAACGAATTGCTCGCGAGAAATACGCACCCTTCAACCGATTGGTTGATACGCAAGAGCCTCAGTTTGATGGCGAAAAAGTTATCTTGCCACAGGCCACGCATGCTGCGCATGCTGCCTATGTAGCTTCTGGCATGCTTAGCGCCGCGCAAGACTATGCACTAGATGGCATGCAACTGCCTTATACCGTAGAGGCTGCTGCGAATGCATTTTTTGCCTGTGCATCTGTCAGCATAGGTTCAAACATGTTGACAGCAGGCAACGCAGGTTTGCTGTTGGTGCATGGCACAGACAAGCAAAAAGAAGTTTTTGCTAACAATGAGTTTTCAGGTCGTTGGGCCGGCACCATGTGCTTGAGCGAGCCGCAAGCTGGCTCCAGTTTGTCCGACATCACCACGCGTGCTGTGCCCGATATGGGCAGTGCATTGGGAGAGGATTGGCAAAACGATGTCTTAGGGCCACGCTACCGCCTCAAAGGCAACAAAATGTGGATCTCTTCAGGTGACCACGAGTTGACCGAGAATATCATTCACCTCGTACTTGCCAAAATTCCTGACGAGTCTGGCAAATTGGTTGCTGGAACACGCGGTATTTCATTGTTCATTGTCCCTAAAAAGATGGTGAATGAACAAGCACAATTAACGGGTGAGCGCAATGACGTGGCCTTGGCGGGGTTGAACCACAAGCTGGGTTGGCGCGGCACGACGAATACTTTACTCAATTTTGGTGAAGGTAAATTCACGCCTGGTGGTCAGCCTGGTGCAGTCGGTTATTTGGTAGGTAAGCCAGGCGAAGGCTTGCGTTGTATGTTCCACATGATGAACAAAGCGCGCATTGGCGTGGGAACGGCGGCCACCATGTTGGGTTTAGCCGGCTATTACGCATCGCTAGACTATGCCAAAAATCGTCCGCAAGGCCGCGTTCTCGGAGCTTCAGGCAAAGATTCGTCGCAGCCGCAGGTGCGCATCATTGAGCACGCAGATGTCAAACGCATGCTACTCGCACAAAAATCGTATTGTGAAGGTGCCTTGGCGCTAGAACTTTATTGTGCCCGTATGGTCGACGAAGAAATGACTGGCGATGCAGCAGCTGCAGAAGAAGCACGACTGATTTTAGAAGTGCTGATGCCGATTGCTAAAAGCTGGCCGAGTGAGTGGTGTTTAGAAGCGAACAGCTTGGCGATTCAAATTCACGGTGGCTACGGCTACACCCGTGATTTCCCCGTAGAGCAATATTGGCGCGACAACCGTTTGAACATGATTCATGAAGGTACACACGGCATCCAGGCTGCTGATTTACTGGGTCGGAAAGTGCTGATGGAAGGTGGGAAAGCTTGGCAGTTGTTAAGGCATCGGATGGAGATGACGAGTAAACGTGCAGCGCAGTTCTCTCAACTTACCGGATATGCGGGTGATTTAAACAAAGCGCTAATAGCTGTGGATGATGCAACCAAAGCTGCGTGGTCAACTGCAAACCCGAATGAAGCTTTGGCTAATGCCGTACCTTATATGCAAGCTTTTGGGCACATGGTGATTGCTTGGATGTGGCTGGATGTTGCTACTAATAAAATAGCTGTTCAGTCAATAAATACGCCGGCTGCAGTCTATTTTTATAGGTATGAATTGCCGAAAATAGCCGCTTGGTTGCAGGTGGTTGCCGGCCGCGATTTGACCTGTGCCAATATGGCTGAAGATGATTTTTAACTTGGAGTAAACATGGCACGTACGATTCAACAACTTTTTGATCTCAAAGGACAAACCGCTTTGGTCACTGGCGGCTCGCGTGGTTTGGGTCTGCAAATGGCGCATGCTTTGGGTGAGGCGGGTGCGAAAGTTATTGTTAGCTCGCGCAAAGCTGAAGATTTGATGCAGGCTGTGGCCGAGCTGAAAGCTGCCGGTATTGACGCAGATTGGATTGCGGCAGATTGCGGCAAAGAAGCTGATATTCGCGCGCTGGCTGAAGAAAGCATCAAACGCATGGGGCACATTGATATTTTGGTCAACAATGCAGGCGCAGCTTGGGGCGCACCAGCGGAAGACCATCCTGTCGAGGCGTGGGACAAAGTCATGAATCTCAATATTCGTGGCTACTTCATCCTGAGTCAACATGTCGCCAAGCTCAGCATGATTCCTAGAAAATCAGGTCGTATCATCAATATTGCTTCCATCGCCGGTTTGAATGGCAATCCAGCGGGCATGCAGACCATCGCTTACAACACGTCTAAAGGCGCAGTCGTCAACTTTACCCGAACGCTGGGTGCAGAGTGGGGTGCGTACAACATTACTGTCAACGCTATCTGCCCGGGCTTTTTCCCAAGCCGCATGACCATGGGTACGTTGAAAGCATTGGGTGAAGAAAAACTCAAAGGTGGCACACCATTGCATCGCTTGGGCGACGACGAGGATTTGAAAGGGCTTACCTTGTTGTTCGCCTCTGCCGCTGGTAAACACATCACAGGCCAATGGATGGCGGTTGATGGCGGTGTGTCTGTGGTGACTGGTGGCTAAGTCGGTCATTTTTATGGCTAAATGAATATGAATTTTGAAAAATATGCGTTGAGCTTTGGCGTGGAAATACCTTTTGTTCAACTCTTGGGTTTTGAGCTCATGTTGTTTGAAGGTGGTCATTCGCAAATCAATTACGACCCCAAGCCAGAGCATCTCAATTCATTCAATGTTGTCCATGGCGGTGCGAGCATGACGCTGCTTGATGTGACCATGGCTGTTGCAGCTCGTAGCATTTCGCCTGAAATGGGCGTGCTCACCATCGAAATGAAAACAAGCTTCATGCAGGCAGCTAGAGGCCCATTGGTAGCTAAAGGCCGATTGATTCACCGCACAGCGACGATGGCATTTACTGAGGCCAGCATTTATGACGCTGAAGAAAAAATCTGTGCGCATGCGACGGGTACGTTTAAGTACGTTAAACGTTTGCTTACTGGTTCTAAAAGCAGTCATCCCCTCAATACGATTTCTACAGATTAGTTTTCAATATTTAAGGTGCAAGCATGCCAAGCAATATACAAATCCATTTAGACAACCGCCCAACGGGTGAAGCAGTAGCGAATAATTTCAAACAAGTCAGCAGTGTTACACCGACACTGAAAGACGGCGAGGTGCTGGTGAAGCATCATTTTTTGAGTTTAGATCCTTACATGCGTGGTCGCATGAACGACAGCAAGAGCTACGCAGCTGCGCAAGCTTTGGGTCAAGTCATGGGCGGTGGTACTGTGGGCGAGGTGGTTGAAAGCCAGCATGCCAAATACGCTGTGGGCGACAAAGTCGTTGGCATGGGTGGTTGGCAGCAATACAGCGTGGTTGATGCCAACGCGGTGGGTGCTTTACGCAAGGTGGACACAACGCACATTCCCTTGAGCGCTTATTTAGGCTCAGTGGGTATGCCAGGCGTTACTGCTTGGTATGGGTTGATGAAAATTTGTGAGCCCAAAGCAGGCCAAACCATCGCCGTCAGTGCCGCCAGTGGTGCCGTGGGCAGTGTGGTGGGTCAATTGGCCAAGGCCAAAGGCTGCCGCGTGGTCGGTTTTGCAGGTGGCGCAGACAAATGCAAATACGTGGTCGATGAATTGGGTTTTGATGCCTGTATTGATTACAAAGCCTATCCCGATTCAAAAGCGCTCTACATGGCGCTCAAAGAAGCCACGCCGGATGGCATTGATGGCTATTTTGAGAACGTAGGCGGTGCGATATTGGACGCTGTTTTGAGCAATATGAACGCGTTTGGTCGCATTGCGCTGTGCGGCATGATTGCAGGCTACAACGGCGCACCCGTACCCATCACACAGCCACAGTTGTTTTTAATGAGTCGCCTTATCATGCAAGGCTTTATTGTTTCTGAGCATATGGAGCACTGGCCAGAGGCGTTGAAAGAATTGGGCGGTCTGGTCGCTACGGGTAAGCTCAAATTCCGTGAATCCATCGCTCAAGGTATTGAGTCTGCACCTGAGGCTTTTTTAGGCTTGCTCAGTGGTAAAAATTTTGGCAAGCAGTTAGTCAAACTGGTCTGAAACGATCTGTATGTAGGGTCGTGAATGGAGACTTATGCAAACTACCCACGATGTTTTGAACCAAGCTAAGCCTTTGGTGGATTACAACCTGCTGGATGGGAATCTACCGCTTTTGGCTGCTTTGAAATTCAATGCACCAAACTTAGATATTGCAGATTTGAGTCTGTTGGGAGAAGCATTGGGTACCGCCGAGATGCAAACCCATGCAAGGTTGGCCAATGTGCATCCCCCGCAACTCCATAGCCACGACCGTTTTGGGCGCCGTATGGACCAGGTTGAATTTCATCCCAGCTACCACGCGTTGATGGACGCCGCTGTTGGCGCGGGTTTACATGGAACGCCCTGGGCAGAGTCACCATCCGATGCCAATTCGTTTGCTCATGTACATGCACATGTGAAGCGTGCGGCGGGTTTCATGCTTTTTACGGAACTAGAGCCGTCCATCTTGTGTCCTATTTCAATGACCTATGCGGTCACGCCCGCACTGCGAGGCAACGCAGCTATCGCGGGTGATTGGTTGCCTAAGCTGGCGAGCCGTAAATACGATGCCCGGTTTTTAGGAGTTACCCATAAAAACGGCGTCACCATGGGCATGGGCATGACCGAGAAGCAGGGCGGCTCAGACGTGCGTGCCAACACCACGCAAGCGACGTTCGAGGGTGATGACGCCTGGGGCAAGCGCTATACCCTGGTGGGGCATAAATGGTTTTTTTCGGCCCCCATGTGCGATGCTTTCTTGGTCTTGGCGCAAACAGCCAGTGGTTTGAGTTGTTTTTTTATTCCAAGAATATTACCGGATGACAGCACCAATGCCATCTACATCCAACGTCTCAAAGACAAGCTGGGCAACAAAGCCAACGCCAGTTCAGAGGTTGAGTTTCACCACGCCACCGCCTGGTTGGTCGGCGATGAAGGACGAGGTATTGCACAAATTTTAGAGATGGGCACCATGACGCGCTTGGACTGTGCGTTGGGCACCAGCGGTTTGATGCGTCAGGCGTTGAGCATTGCGCTCAACCACACCCAACAACGGCAAGCCTTTGGCAAAGCCTTGATAGAGCAGCCTTTGATGCGCAATGTGCTGGCAGATTTAGCCTTAGAAAGCGAAGCAGCGACAGCCTTGTCAATTCGGCTGGCACGCACATTTGATAACCCTCTGGATGAACATGAACGTGTGATGAGCCGCTTGTTGACGCCGATTGCAAAATTCTGGATTTGCAAGC